>CAZSOI010000476.1:0-6432 GCA_964608115.1 uncultured Burkholderiaceae bacterium
TCTGCGAGCGCTGGGTCCTCCGTGACGAGGAGTCGGGGATTGAATCGGCGATCGCCGCGCCGATCGAGGGGCACCATGCATGCATAGCAGCCTCGACGTTGCCTCCACAGGCCATGAACGTCTGGCCGGTCATTCTCCCCCCCTAGCGCCAACGTCGGGGCCAGCAGCGCAATTGCGATCGTCATAAACCTCGATGGCCGGGGCCTATGGCCGGGCCTTCTACAAGCCAGCCACACAACCCGATAAGGTCCGAACCAAGACCCTATCGACCATAGATTCGGCCAGCCAGGACAAGCCAGGGCGAGGCGCGACATGCATGTGTCGCGTTTCGCATGATGTGTCGGATTTTGCAGTCCAAAAGTCGGCGAGGTCTGCTATGGAAGCGGATATTGTATCCGCTTTGACCACTTCAGCCATTGATATCAAAGACATTTTTTGAACGTGTTGCACGCGTGTTGCATGCACCCCTATTTGGGCTTGCCCGAAAATAGACCTAGCTTGAGCTTGTCAGTAGTCATGAATCGCCAGTCGTTCGATATCATTGAACTACGTAATCAATGACGTCCGCCACGATCAAGCCGCCAAATGGCGACTTGAAATCCCAGCTTCGCGACCAGGTTGCAACGAGGTGGCAACTGCGAATTGCGGTCGCGGCCAGCTCCGCTGGATGCGACTGCGGTTTTATCGACATTTTTGTCGATACGCGCGCGATGGGTGGGCGTGTGCATGACGCGGCCGTTTCTGTCGGATTTCTTTCCGACGACATGGCGGCCAAGATGGCGGCTTTTGACCGGGAAAATCGGCCGGAGTGGCGGATTATCGGCGGGAACGACAAAAAAATCGGCAAAAATGCCGGATTTTTTGGCCGACGCGACTCCCGCGCGATGCCTGATATGGGCCTGTTCTCAGGTCGCGCGCGGCAGGATGCAACTGTCATTCGCGCGGTTCTAGCCGCCATGCCTCAGCTTCCTCGCTGTACGACCCTACAACTCAGCTTGCGTCAGTCCATGAAGTCCGCGAAGTCCGTGGTTTTCTATTGTGCTATTTCGCGCGCGCGCCTCTTTTGCTACTTTTGGCCATGACCTTAGATTTATAAAAATATGTGAGGCGTGGGAGTAAGCATAATGGCAGATCGCGGACTTCGCGGACTATTGCCTCCCCGCCGCCTTCTCAATAAGCTCGGCAGCGGCCTTGTGCCGCTCCTTTGGTGAAAGCTCTTTGCGGACGTAGATCGTCTTGTTTTTGCCGCCAACTTTCCAGCGACCATCATCCGAACCATCATTGCGGAGCACGATATAACCGCAGCGCTCGAACTTATGCGGCACGGCGCGTGCATTCTTCCGGTCGCTCAACCAGCCGCCAATCAACCCCTTGGACGCGTTGATGACCTGCTCCAGTGTGATAGCCTTCGGCCAGCCAAGCGCCTCAAGCTCATCCCGCAATTCTCCCTCTTCCGGCGCTCGCGCGTTGTCCACAATCGCCCAGAAGGCGGCCGTCTTCTCCGGCGGTTTCTTCGGGTTGAATTGGCTGATGTCGCGTGTCCGCAGGAAAGCGGCCACGTTCTCGAAACCGCCATGGTCGTACCAGCGCCAGAGCTTGTTCCAATAATCTTCGGTGAAATCGTCCTTCTCCGAATCGCTCCACAGCACATAATGTCTGCGGTCATCGGGCGGCAGATAAAGCCCATCGGTGCGGTGGTTCGTGGTGACGATGCCGCCCAGCACATTCACGATCGGATACATCTTGATGTGTTTGTCATCGACCATCAGCGTGTCGGGCGGCGCGGCCCACATCACCTTGGTCGCTTCGTACAGCGCAAAGCGATCGAACTCGCCAAGGTCGCTCGCCTCACTCACACGCAAGATCACCGCCTGCAAGAACGGGTTGAAGCGCTCCAGCAATTTCTTCGGCGAGGCTTCCTTGAAATTCCACGGGCCTATGGCGTGCTTGACCGGCTCCAGAATGGTGTCCTTGCCGATATTCGGCGAGCCGCCCAAAACCAGCGCGTGATTGATCTTCTCTTGCGGGCGCTGCACACGATGCGCCAGAAAATCGAGCACGTGTTCATGCCCGACCGGATAAATCTTTTTGATGTGATCGAGCCACAGGGCCACGTCGTTCGGATCGCCGCTCGTAATGACTGGCGGCCGGTAAAGATTCAGCGTCCGGCAGTCGAGACGATCAATCCAGCCGCCATCGCAAATCAGCCGGTTCTCAACGATCAGCGGCAGTCCCGGTGCCCACGTCATGGCTTGCACGCCGCGCGATTGATCGAGCGTCTGGCTCGGCGGCTCGATGTCCGCAGGATCGCCAAACAAGCCGTTGATGGCGGCCGGTGACCATAAGGCGCGGGTCGGAACGAACAGATATTGATGTTGCGGCAGCACCGCATAGAAATCCGTCATGGAGACGCCTACGCCGGTGTCCGGCATGATCGCCGTCGCCGTCATCTTGGCGGCCTTGCGCGCCTCCTTGCGCGCCTTCTCGACCTCTTCATCCAAGATTTTGACGGGGATGCCAATTTCTTTGGCTTTTGGTTTTCTGACCTTTCCGTATTCGAGCTTACTGAGGGCGGCGAGGCGCTCGATCTCCGCCTTGTCCTCCGTCTCTCTGTTGAGCGCTTCGTCAGTCGTGTTTATGAGCCGGTACGTGATGCCGCCATGCGCCCAGCTCCAGATAATCGGCGTATGTTGCTTGATATACGCGATCGCGATGCGCGGATCGCTCGCATACTCCGGCTCCATAGGATCTGGCATCCGCATTTCATGCCAGCGGTCGGGGTCGTCGAGCAGCTCGCCGATGGTCTTTTCGCCGCCATCGATCTGCACGATGAATTCACGGGACAGGACTTGATCACGCGCCGCGCGCTCAACGACGGTCGAAGAAAGCTTGTGCCCCTTCCGCTGCGCTTCCTCGACACGTTCCTTCACGAAGCGCGTGCGCGTCTTCTCCGCCTTCGGCTTGGTCTCGTTTTTGGCCTTGTGCAGCACCGTGGAGCTGCGCCGCCATTCGCCCATCGGCATACATGGCGGGATGCCCTCGGTCTTGAGCATAGGCTCGCCCGGCAGGATCACGTCAACCGGTGGCCGCCGCTCCAGACCTACGCTCATGTACGGCGCAGCCGCAAAATCCAGCCGTTCCGGCTGCCATACGCTTGCATCGATAATTGAGCGATCGAGCTGCGATCCAGCCTTCGAAAGCTGGATGTAGCCATGTCCGGCTGCCCAGAGGCGCTGATAGAGCAGCGCGCCCACATCCGGTATCCGGCTCGCGTCGTCGACCATTAGGTAACAGCGCCAGCCGCCGATGCCGATCAGCTCTTCGTCGGTGTCCGTGCGATAGATGAACGCCGACGACGACGGCCGCCACGCGCGCTGCACGTCCTTTAGCTCCGGCATGACTCCGCAAAGGATGGCGTCCAGCTCCGGCCACGGGCGCGGTGAGTAGCCTTTACGCGGATCGCAATCGAGCATCAGCACGCCCGGCGCTCCCACGACGTAATGGAAGTGGTCGCGGTCCCGCGCGATGGCGTCTTCATCAGCGCCGTTCATCAAGGCGCGCTGTGTCACGATCTTGCCGCGGTCGGCCTCGATCTTCGGCACGCCATAGGTGAGCGCCAGCTTGTTATCGAGGCCGTTGATGACCTCAAGGAGCCCCGCGATCCCCTGCGCCTGGCGCAGCTCGAACGTGCCTTCGTAAATTTGGGCGGCGGAAATCTTGTCGAGCCCGTCCAGCCCGGTCGCGCCGTTGAGCTTGAAGACCTTCGCAGCCAGGCCGTTGTGGTTCCTAATGACGGTTATGCTGGCAACCGCGTCCAAGCCATTGCCGAGGGACATCCGTGCGTCTGGCAAGATGGAGTCTTGCCAGCGCTGCCGCTCGTGGCAGGCGTCGTGTTCGAGCATTCGCCGGTAGCGATAGGCCGGCGCGCCCCATTTCGGCGTGTTCCATGGCGAGGCCTTGAACCACCACTCGGGTCCGCTGATGATGTTGGTTTCCAAGTTGGCCAAGAAGGCGGCTTGCTCGGCTTCGAGGCGTTCGACTTCGTCGCGGAAGTCCCCGGTCTTGCGTAAAACCTGAGCCGGATTTATATCAGACACCTAACCATCCTTTCTGGTTTGATTGGCCTTGCTCGCCCTTCTTTCCTGATCTTGGTTGCATCGACACAGACGCATCTTGCCGCCGAGCGGGTTAATCCTTTACCGCTCGGCGGCTCATCCATTTCTCATCCATTGGACCTCGCTCATGCGTGGCCTCCTTGCGCATGGATGGGTGGCGCTATCCGAAGGTTGGGCCACGCCATTCGTCTAAGAGCGCTTATAACCAGCGCTTGCAAATCGGAGCGCTCGGCGCATTCCCAGCATAGCGGACACGCCATCGCCTCATCGCAATCGCCATAGGGCGCGATGAATGCAAAGGCTTCAATCTTCCTGATTTGCTCAACTGAATTGTCGCAAGTCAGACACAGCTTTCCAGCGCCTTCGCGGTCCCATCTCATGAGCACATCATTCATCGCCCTGACGATGTTTCGAGCGCGCTTGTCGCTGAACGATGCAGCTACCCAGCCGGGAAGATCGCGGCGCTGCATAATGACGAAATGCATTAGGCCGCCGCACGTTTGAGCTTGCTGATGAAACCGGGAAAAAGCTTTCATCGCCTCGTTCGTTCTAGCCGCCATGCGGCTCGCGCTCTTTCTGCGACTCATCCGTAAGCCCGCCTCAGTCCTTGCTCAACTACCAATTCGACCGCCGGGCAGTGGCCCAAACTAAGCCTCCGCTCAATCTCATTATGCAAAATTTTGGTTGCGCCTCTCGACAGCGAGATCGCCAGGGGTTTGATGTCGCCAACGGCGCGCGCTTCGGCTTCCAGTTGCGTCGATTCCTGTTTCAACGCGAGAATATCGCCGTCGCAGTCCTCGCCTTGTTTTTCGAGTAAAGCCCGCAATTCCTGATGCTCTGCTTCCGAGAAATACACGAGGGCTGATTGAATTTTGGCGGTTTCGAGGGCGAGTTGGGCGCGAAGCTCGCACTTCTTTCTGATCATTTCGGCTACGCTTGCCGCTCTGGAACGCTGTCCGCCGCCGCCATAATCAGCGATGCCATTTTTTTATCGTCCGGCATGTTCCGGTAACTCCTTTTAATCTTGAGATTTGCTTACCAATTATTATAGTGTCGCAATCTTGCAACAGCAACCAGCAAACCAGGGAAAAGGGAAGTCCAGTGAACCAGATTATCAGCAGAAAAGAGGCGCTAGCCCAGGGTCGAACTAACTACTTTACCGGGCGTCCATGCAAACGCGGGCATCTCGCTTTGCGAGGGGTGAAGTCGTGCGGGTGTAATGAATGCCAGCGCATCCTCGCGCGCAAGATCAACGCCATTTATAAACTGGCCAGGAACGATCCGAAGTTTAAGCAGCATATTGCATAAAAGCAAAAACCGCCTCGGGGGTTAAATCAGGCCGAAAGCCGTCCTTCAAAACTGCTAAACTTTTCGGCGCGATCGGGAGTACAGCGGACGCTCGGCTTTGCGGCTGCGAGTATGTTGGGCGTCGGTAAATCGCCGCACGAGAGCGCGGACCTGCTCTTTCTAATGGTGGCATGCGACATGTGACGCGGGTAGGGGGACAGTCCGCCCGTTCCTGATCGCGTCGCTTGTGCTCTCATGATTTTCGAGCACAGTGCGGACATGGCCCCAAGCCGCTTGATATTGAGATTGTGATATTTCGTCTCGTTCGCTCAATGATATGACCGGCCTTGGTGCACCGCCAGGATAAACGACATGCTGGCTCCCCCTGTATTCTGCATCAAGAAGCTCAAGACCCACCGAGCTTCCCCATGATCGAAGCTGTGCAGCAAATTTGTTCCGGGTCCGGCTGACAGCGCAAGCAGGACACCAGCTTCCATTACGGATGTGTTCAGGCCGACTGTGCCAACTTGTATGCTCCTTTACCGCGCATTTCCATTCATGAGCCTCGTATCCGAGGTACTCCTTCGACAACAACTGTCCACCTCGTGAGCGGGCCAACGCCGCAAGCTCTTCAAGCTGGATGCCTCTTTCGGCGCAAGCCTGACGCTTGATTTCGTCATGTGCCCGTACCGAGGCAACCGTGCGGTGATGCGGACCTTGATATTCGAAAGCCATTTGCAGGCGTTCGGAGTAGCCATCCAATTCCAATTTGAAGCCGTCCCTCGATATGAGCCAATCTGGCCTTGATTTCGGAAAGCTTGCACCGAACGTCGCTTCGAAGATTGCCCGGACAATCCGCTCACCTTTGTTGGGGCAGTCGGGGCACCAGCTTCCAGCGTAGAACAGGTTTGCTGCAGTGACGGTCCATTCATGGCCGTTTGCGCAGCCAATCTTCATCCTCGTCTTGCCGCCCTTCCAATCGCCATAAACCTTGACAACTGTACCGCCTCGCTTGCGCACCAACTTGGCG
>CAZSOI010000477.1:0-5245 GCA_964608115.1 uncultured Burkholderiaceae bacterium
GACGTTGCCCGCGAGGATCAGGAGATCGGCCCAGGAGATTTTGCGGCCGTACTTTTGCTTGACCGGCCATAGCAGGCGGCGCGCCTTGTCAAGATTGGCGTTATCGGGCCAGCTGTTCAGAGGTGCGAATCGCTGGCTGCCGTTGCCGGCGCCACCACGGCCATCGGCTACGCGATAAGTGCCCGCGCTGTGCCAAGCCATGCGAACCATCAGGCCGCCATAGTGGCCGAAGTCCGCCGGCCACCATTCTTGAGACCGTGTCATGAGCGCTTCGAGATCCTTCTTCACCGCCTTTAGGTCCAGGCTCTTGAACTCCTTGGCGTAATTGAAATCCCCGCCCATCGGGTTGGGCTTGGCCGAGTGCTGGTGCAAGATGTCGAGCTTTAACTGGTTCGGCCACCAGTCCCGATTGGACGTGCCGGCGCCGGCAACGTGATGAAAAGGACACTTTGCTTCAGACATGACTTTCTCCTAATTTCCGCGATGCTCGCGTTTGAACGCAATGACTCAAGCCAACCACGCAACAATGATTCCTGTGCGGCGGATCATGTCCCAGCGTGTGCAAACCGCGCCAACGAAAAATATCGTGCCTCTTTATCGATTCTTTCAATGACGGGCGCCACGACTGCATTTGCATCTCTCAAGAGGCATCTGACCGGCGCCTGAAAAAATTGGACTCTCGTTCGTTTGGATCTCGTTCGAGCGAAAGCCGCCGAACCGCAGGGCAAAACAAAGACTTGCTCCTTCCTCATCAAAGCGGACGGGCCCGCGAGACAACTATTTGGCGCTGTCGCTAAATACCCCCCTTGGCGGCGAGGGTCGAGAGTATCCACAAGACATCGTGCCCGATCTATGCGGGCCCTTGCTGATGTTTCGCAAATCTCGTGGATCTTCTAATTACCGCGTTTCGTTCGCCTTTGCTAAGAGCCAGACGTGCGCGGCGCTGACCGCCGCCGCATCGCGGCGCGACCGCATCTGGACGAAGCGGACGCCTCTTTGTTGCATCTGCTCCGGCCCGCTTAATGCACTTCGCGTCGGCGATCCTTTGGTGCTTTGGTATACGTGCCCTCGGAAACTGCGTATTGGAGTCGGACTGGTCATCCCTTGGGCCAGGCGAGGCGTCTTGCCCGAACAAGCGCAGGCAGGCCTAACGCGAGCACTTACTGCGTTGTGAAGTATTTTTTTGCTAGCCGCGTTTGCGCATTGGCGGCAAGTCCGTGCACACGCCTTCGGCAGCCTCGGCTGCCATGCCAACCGATTCGCTTAAGGTGGGGTGCGGGTGGATGGTCTTCCCGATGTCTACCGCGTCGGCACCCATTTCGATGGCCAGCGCCACTTCGCTGATCAGGTCGCCGGCATTTGTGCCGACAATTGCTCCGCCGACAAGACGGTGCGTGGAGGCATCAAACAGCAGCTTCGTAAAACCTTCATCGCGTCCGTTGGCAATTGCGCGGCCCGATGCGGCCCAAGGAAAAAGTCCCTTTGTTATAGCAGTGCCTTGCTTTTTGGCATCGTCCTCCGTCAGCCCGACCCAGGCAATTTCCGGATCAGTGTAGGCGACCGAAGGAATGACTTGGGCATCAAAGCTCGACTTTTGTCCGGCGGCGGCTTCGGCTGCCACGTGACCTTCATGCACGGCTTTGTGGGCAAGCATCGGGGGACGGGCGATATCACCGATTGCAAAAATGTGCGCCACATTCGTGCGCATCTGCCGGTCTGTCGCGATAAAGCCTCGCTCGTCGACGGCCACCCCGGCGTTTTCTGCGCCGATCTGCTTGCCGTTGGCTCGTCGTCCCACCGACACTAGGACGATGTCATAGTCCTGTGGCGCAGCGGGCGCCTGTTCGCCTTCGAACAATACGCGTAGCGCCTGAGCTTGCGGTTCAACACCCACCGTGCGTGTACGCAGCATGAACTGCCCGAAGCGCGATTCGTTGCGTTTTTGCCAGACCTTGACCAGATCGCGGTCGGTGCCTGGCATCAGGCCTTCGGTCATTTCGACGACGTCCACCCGGCTGCCCAGGGCCGCATAGACCGTGGCCATCTCCAGACCGATGATGCCTCCGCCGATCACCAGCATGCGCTTGGGGATCGAAGCGAGCTCCAGAGCGCCGGTAGAGTCAAGGATGCGCGGATCCTCGGGAAGAAACGGCAAGCGGATTGCCTGCGAACCGGCGGCAATGATTGCTTGGCGAAAACCCACGCGCCGCTGCTGTTGCATCGGCGCGGACGGCTCCGGCGCAACTGCGATGTGGTTGGCATCGAGAAACTTGCCGTGACCGCGCAGGACATCGACCTTGCGGGCCTTAGCCATCGTTGTAAGTCCTGTCGTCAGCCGGCCGACGACCTTGCTTTTGTGGTCGCGCAATTTTGCAAGGTCAATTTGCGGTGCCCCAAAGCGCACACCGATATCGGCAAAGTGCGCAGCCTCCTGCATAACCGCAGCCACGTGCAGCAATGCCTTGGACGGAATGCAACCCACGTTCAGACAAACCCCGCCCAAGGTCGGATAGCGCTCCACGAGCGCAACCCGCATCCCCAGGTCCGCGGCCCGAAACGCCGCGGAATATCCGCCGGGGCCTGCACCCAGAACGAGCACGTCGTACGGTTCGGAATCGGCAGGCGCTGCGCTCATCATCTCTCCTACTAGCTAAAGAACACACGAATAAGAAATGCCAATCACACTAACGGTCTGCGTCGGCGGTGCGTTTGGCGCTCGCCCGCTCCTGCGAAGGGGCCAGGAGGGCCATTAGCAATTCGTCTTCAGAGCCAGAATCCAGACGCACGGCATCGCGCCGGCGTCCCTCCAAAACGAAACCCACCTTTTCGTACAAATGAATGGCCGCGGTGTTCGGGGCGCGTACCCAAAGCTCGATGCGCGCCAGGCCCCGATGCCAAGCATCCGCAATGGCCGCATCGATAAGCCGCCTGCCGATGCCCATGCGCCGATAGCCTGCGCGCACGCCGATGCCTAGCGCAGCACTGTGAGCGCGTCCCGGCAGCGACTCGCGCCGAATTTCGCACCAGCCGATCACGCGCTCACCATCTAAAGCAACATACAGCGGGTTGCCCAGTGACCGATTGACCGCGACCCACTGGGCGTTTTGCTCGGGCGCAAAACCGTCGACGATCGCCAAAAAGCGCCGCTCGCGCGCCACCTCCGCTACGCAATCACCAAAGCTCTCGATGTGCCGCAGCTCGATCGGCACCACCGGGTAGGTCATACCAGCACGCGCCGGAAATCCGCGAGCAATTGCGCAAGGAAGCTGTTAAACCGCGCGGCGCCCGCGCCGTCGACCACGCGATGGTCCCACGAAAGGGAGAGCGGAAGAATCAAGCGCGGCACAAATGCCTTTCCGTCCCAGGTTGGCCTCGTAGCGGCACGGCACACGCCCAATATCGCGACCTCGGGAGCGTTGATGATTGGCGTGAAGTATGTACCGCCGATCCCGCCGAGCGAGGAGATGGAAAACGTGCCACCCTGCATCTCGGTAGGCGTGAGTTTGCCCTCGCGAGCCTTGGCGGCAAGCGCTGCGGTCTCGCGCGCGAGCTCGAGCACGCCCTTGCGATCGGCATCGCGAACCACAGGCACGACCAGACCATTGGGCGTGTCGGCGGCAAAGCCGATGTGGTAGTACTTCTTCAAAAATATTGCGTCACCGCTGCCCGGATCGATCGAGCTATTAAATTCGGGAAAGCGCTGCAATGCGGCCACGCAGGCCTTGATGAGAAAAGCAAGCATCGTGATTTTGACGCCCGACTTTTCGATTTCGCGATTAAGCTGCAGGCGAAACTCTTCCAGCGCGGTGATATCCGCATCCTCGTGATTGGTAACGTGGGGAATCGTCACCCAATTGCGATGCAGGTTCGGACCCGAGAGTTTGCGAATGCGCGACATGTCGACGCGCTCGACCGGGCCGAATTTCGCAAAGTCGATCTGCGGCCAGGCCAGCACCGGCAGACCCATTGCCGGCACTGCGGGCGCGCCGGCGCGAGCCGCCGCACCGCCTTGCATGGCGCTCTTAACAAAAGCCTGGACGTCTTCTTGCAAGATCCGGCCTTTCGGTCCGGAGCCGCGCACTTGCGATAGCTCTACGCCCAGATCACGCGCCACGCGTCGCACCGAGGGTGATGCGTGCGCAGGCCCCGTCGCAATCACCGGTGCACGCTCCGAGGATGGCCGCGCGCCCATCTCCACGGCAAAGGCGGTCGAGGTGGGCGAAGGGGCAGGAGCTGCCTCAGCCGCGGGGGCGCCTGCCAGCGCGGCTGCAGGCTCTTGCACTGCTGCAGGGGCGCTGGCTGGTGGCGCAGCAACGGGCGCTTGGGCGGGAGGCTTTTTCGCGGCGGCCTCACCCTGGGGTTCAAGCAGCAGGATCAGCGATCCTTCCGAGACCTTATCGCCCAAGCGCAGCTTTAATTCACGCACGACGCCGGCGGCCGAAGAAGGAATCTCCATCGACGCCTTATCCGATTCGACCGTGATCAATGATTGTTCGGATGCGACCGAGTCGCCGGGCTTGACCAGTAGTTCGATGACCTCGACGTCCTTGAAGTCGCCGATGTCCGGCACACGAATTTCGACCATATTTCCCATGGCAGTCTTGGCTTATTGTCGTTTGAACGGCTGCAGTACATCCGATAGGCGCGCAATCATGCAGCGCGCCTTTACTGAGTTGCCGGGTTGGGTTTGTTGGGATCGACGCCAAACTTGCGGATTGCCTCGGCGACTTTGGCCGGTGCGACCGAGCCTTCATCGGCGAGGGACTTAAGTGCGGCAATGGTCACAAAGTGGCGATCGACTTCGAAAAAGCGGCGCAGCGCCTCTCGCGTATCCGAGCGGCCAAAGCCGTCCGTTCCAAGAACCGTATAGGTACGCCCCTGGGGGATGAATGGGCGAATCTGATCTGCGAACGAACGCATGTAGTCGCTCGCTGCAACGATAGGCCCCGCGGTGCGCTCGAGCTGGTGCGTGACGTAGGGCTTGCGTGCCTTTTCGGTCGGATGCAGCATGTTCCAGCGTTCGCAGTCGATTCCGTCGCGACGCAATTCGGTAAAGCTGGTCGCGCTCCAGACGTCCGCGGCAACGGCGAAATCGCGCTCGAGAATCTCGGCAGCAGCAATCACCTCGCGCAAAATCGCGCCGCTGCCCAAGAGCTGCACGCGCGCAATCGACTTGCCCTTGCCGCTTCCTGCCGGACCCTCGTGCAGCAAGTACATGCCCCGCAAGATGCCCTGCTCCTGGCCT
>CAZSOI010000478.1:0-6392 GCA_964608115.1 uncultured Burkholderiaceae bacterium
GTTACCTGCCAGTTGTAATCGTAATCGGCAACACTTTTTCCGTCCTCCCTCAAGGAGCCGTCCATCATCACCGAAGAGAATCCCAGCCGAATAGCCGACTCGCACACTGCGGGCGAAGCGCCGTGGTCTTGGTGCATCGCCACGGGAATGTTCGGATACGTCTCGATGGCCGCCTCGATCAGGTGGCGCAAGAAGATTTCTCCGGTGTATTTGCGGGCACCCGCGGACGCCTGCATGATGACCGGGGAGTTCGCCTCCGATGCGGCCTCCATGATGGCTTGTACCTGTTCAAGATTATTAACGTTAAACGCGGGCACGCCGTAGGTGTGTTCCGCAGCGTGGTCGAGCAATTGCCGCAAAGAAATCAGGGCCATTTCCGTCTCCTTTCAAATCATTTCGCGCGTGTGTGCTTGGCGCCGCCCGTCATGGCATCTGCGCCGTCTCAGTGCGCAACCGCACGCTCTTCCAAAACCGCCACCGCAGGTAAGGCCTTGCCTTCGAGAAACTCGAGAAACGCCCCACCCCCAGTAGAAATGTAGCTGACCCGATCAGCAATTCCGTACTTTGCGATCGCGGCCAGGGTATCGCCACCGCCGGCGATGGAAAAAGCGCCCTTGGCCGTGGCACTGGCAATTGCCAGAGCAAGGTCATGCGTTCCCTGCGCAAAGGCATCGAATTCGAAAACACCCAGCGGTCCATTCCAAATGATGGTTCCGGCTTCCTGCACGATGCGCGACAGGTGCGCGGAAGTTTGCGGCCCTACGTCAAGGATCATCTCGTCGGACTGTACGTCGTCGGATCGGCGCAGCTGCGCCGGTGCATCCGCGGCAAACCGCTTGGCAACTACGACGTCCATCGGCAACGGCAGCGTCGCACCCTTTGCCTGCAGCGTCTGGATCACCTTCTTGCATTCGGCAACCAGGTCGGGCTCGGCCAACGACTTGCCAATTGACAAACCCGAAGCGAGCAAGAAGGTGTTGGCAATGCCTCCGCCGACGATCAAGCGATCGACCTTCTGCGCCAGATTATTGAGAATTGTCAGCTTGGTGGAAACTTTCGATCCGGCGACGATCGCAACTAGGGGCCGCTTGGGATTGCCGAGTGCGCGGCCCAGCGCATCGATCTCGGCGGCCAGCAGTGGACCAGCACAGGCCACAGGAGCAAACCGAGCTACGCCATGCGTCGTTGCTTCGGCGCGATGCGCCGTTCCGAAGGCGTCGTTAACGTAAACGTCGCAGAGCTTGGCGATTTTGCGCGCCAGCTCCTCGCTATCTTTCTTTTCCCCCTTGTTGACGCGACAGTTCTCCAGTAGCACCACCTGTCCTGGCGCTACCGAAACGCCCTCGACCCAGTTCGCCACAAGCGGTACGGGCCGACCGAGTAGCTCGGAGAGGCGAGCCGCGATGGGGGCAAGGGAGTCGGCTGGGCTAAGCGTGCCCTCTGTCGGGCGCCCCAGGTGCGATGTCACCATGACGGCTGCGCCAGCGCCCAGTGCCGCCTGAATTGCGGGTACCGATGCGCGGATACGCGTGTCTTCCGTGATATTGCCGCTGTCGTCCTGCGGAACATTAAGGTCGGAGCGAATAAAAACCCGCTTGCCACGCAGCTTGCCTTGCTTGCAAAGTGCATCGAGTGTCAGAACGGTCATGACGGTGCTTTCCTTATTTGGGAAGTGTCTGGCGGCGGCACCCCGTGCGAGCCAGAGACGCACCGTACGCATGCGTACTCGACCTGCCGGGATTATAGGATTGGTTCGCTACACGCTAGGACAATCGGCGCCAGACGCTCGGTGTGCAACAGACAGAAGGCCACGCTCTAGAATCTTCCGCCGACAAAGCGAAGCGTTCTCGCACGCACCTGCTGCCGACCCGCCTCGAGCCCGATCGTCGTCCAGGACAACCGGGCCCGAGACCCTACTGCTGCTTTAGGCCTTCATCAGCGCAACGGTCGTATCCAGCATCCGACTGCTAAACCCCCACTCGTTGTCATACCAGCTGCTTACTTTGACCAAGCGGCCCGACACCTTGGTTAGGGTCGCATCAAAGATCGACGAATGCGCATTGTGGTTGAAGTCGACCGACACCAATGGTTGATCGTTATAGGCAAGAATGCCCCGCAACGCACCATCGGCGGCCTCCCGCAGAACACGGTTGACTTCCTCGACGCTCGTTTCGCGCGCAGCGACGAATGATAGATCCACCAATGAGACGTTGATAGTCGGTACGCGAACCGCAAAGCCGTCGAGGCGACCATTTAGCTCGGGCATAACCAATCCGACCGCGGCAGCAGCCCCGGTCTTCGTCGGAATCATTGATTGCGTCGCCGAGCGCGCCCGACGCAAATCTTCGTGGTAAACGTCCGTTAGCACCTGGTCGTTGGTGTACGAGTGCACGGTCGTCATCAAACCATTGACCAATCCGATGCGCTCGTGTAGCGGCTTAACCAGCGGCGCTAGGCAATTGGTCGTGCACGATGCATTGGAAACGACCGTGTGATTGCGCGTTAAAACATTGTGGTTCACGCCGTAGACGATGGTTGCGTCCACGTCCTTTCCGCCCGGAGCCGAGATGATGACTTTTTTTGCGCCACCGCGGATGTGGGCACCCGCCTTTTCTTTGGTAGTGAACAAGCCCGTGCACTCCATCACGACGTCGATTTGCATCGACCCCCAGGGCAACTGGGACGGATCGCGCTGAGACAGCACCTTGATTCGATCACCATTGACAACCAAGGAATCACCCTCGACCGCGACTGTGCCCGAAAATGGGCCATGGACAGTGTCGTAGCGCGTCAAGTGCGCATTGATCTTCGCATCACCCAGATCGTTGATCGCCACGATTTGGATGTCGTGCTTTTTACCGCCCTCGTAATGGGCACGTAACACGTTGCGGCCGATGCGCCCATAGCCGTTGATTGCGACTTTGATGGTCATAGTCTGGATCTCCTGCCTCAATGAACCTGCTAGCGCACCGACCCACGGGCACGCGCTCACTCGCGCCCCTACCGTTTGCAGGCCGGTGCAAAAAAACCGGGGGCTGGCGCTGCCCGACCACTCGCTACCCGCGAGCCCGTCGGCTCCTCTTGCACCGCCTAGCGCATAGGCTACATATTTTAGCAGGGCAAGGACTGATCTTCGTCATGCGCTCGCGCATTACGGGCCGCAAGAGCGGGGCCGTTTTTGCCACGGATGCAACGTGCCTGCGGCACGGCGGAGGCAATCGAGTACGCTGCACCCGATGAGGGCGCCGCGCTTTTTCCTCCCCGCCGCACTGGCAGTGGGTCAAACCATCGTCTTGCCCCCCGAGTGCAGTCACCATGCCTTGCGTGTGCTGAGGTTGCGCGCGCACGATGCGGTGACGCTCTTTGACGGCAAGGGTAACGAATTTGAGGCGTTTTTGCTACCGGAGCCGGGCAGTGCCTCTTACTGCCGTGCAAGCATCACGCGCGGCGGGCCCTTGGAGCGCGAAGCGCGGTTGCGCATCACGATCGTGCAAGCATTGAGCGCGCAGGAGAAGATCGACTGGTTCTTGGAAAAGACCGTCGAACTTGGCGCCGATCGCATCGTCTTGGCCGCGGCGGCGCGAAGCGTCGTGCGTCTTAGCGCCGCGCGGCGGCAGCGGCGCATCGAGCGCTGCCGCGAAATTGCGGTTGCCGCATGTTCGCAGTGCGGGCGCAATCGCTTGCCGGTGATCGAAATCGTCGACGATTGGGCCAGCGCGCTTGGCACGGCGAAAAACGCCGCCTCGCGTTGGCTGCTCGAACCCGGGGCGCCAGGGGGCCTGAAAGCGGCCAATGGGGGCGCCGTTGCGCTGGTGGTTGGCCCCGAGGGAGGTTTTGACGCCGAGGAGATAGCGCTGGCGCATTCGCTGGGGTACGTCAGCGCGCGCGTGGGACCGCGCGTACTGCGCACGGAAACCGCCGCGCTAACGGCCATGTGCGCTTTGCTTGCTCTGGAGGGTGAGTACTCTTAATGTGCCTGCCCGCCATGGCGGGGATGGGGATGCTGGGCGTTCAGACTACGACGACTCGCGAGGGAGCGGTGGACTGCGGCTCGCGGCGCTCGGTAAGAAATTCCATCACCGCGTCGCGGCGCGCGAGCGTATCGCGATAACCCAAATCGATTAGGGCGCGCGTAAAGGGCGCTTCAAATAGCAGGTAGCTCGCCAGGCCGGCGCCGCTGGAGCGGTACGTACCGATTGCCTCAAGCAGCGCGCGAATCGGCCCTGGCAGCGCACCAATGTACTCCATCGCGATGCCATCGAGGCGCTCACTGGGCGAGATGGTTAGCGTCTCAATCGACCGCAGCCCCGCAGCGCGCCGTGCGTGCGGGCTCATCGTCTCCACGACCTGGTTCATCTTTTCTAAGCGCTCCACGTCGGTAGCCAGCGCGTCGAGGAAAATTGTCGACAGCGCATGTCCTGCAACCTGGGCAAGTGAGGGATATGAGGCCGCATCAAAATACGGCAGCACGCCGGGATGCCCCGTTTGCCCTACCCCGATCACCAGGATGCGCTCGGCACCCAAATGAATGGCGGGGCTCGTCGGCGAGAGCTGGCGCATGGAGCCGTCGCCAAAATATTCCACCCCGCCGCCCGTTGATTCGGATAGATCCAAGGGCGTGGCCGGGAATACGAACGGAATTGCCGAAGATGCCAACAGGTGCGGCACGCCGAGCTTGGCGCGAACCGACACGCGCTGGAGCTTGCTCGGGAAGGCGTGCTCGTTCAGGGACTGATAAAACGTGACGTGCTTACCGGAGCTGTAGCTCGATGCAGCAATGGCCAGTGCGCGCAAGTGTCCGCGCTCGAGCGCCAGATCGATGCGCGAGAAGTCGATCAGCCGCGAGAGCAGATCGCGCAGCGGTTCGTTGTCTAGCAACGAACGGGGGCGTGCCCGCAAGGAGCGTCGCACGATCCAGCCGATCGAAAGTAGCGAAAGCCAGCGCGCACCCGTGCGCAGCACCCCGAACATGTCTGCGCGATACACCTGATCGGCGTGGAAGTTCTCCCATACCGCAACCAGGTGCGCGATAGCGTCCTGAAAATTGTCCGAGCGACTGGCCAACGCGGTCGCGTTGATTGCACCCGCGGAAGTCCCGACGAGAATGGGAAAGGGGTTGTGACCTTGTGCGATGCCCGGGTCCAAGCCTCTGCGCGCATCGCGCAGCAGCGCGGCGACCGCTTTGAGCACGCCGACTTGGTAGGCCGCGCGCGCACCGCCGCCCATCAGGATGAGCGCCGCAGGTGTCGTTCGCAGCCGTACCCGATCGAAATTTCGCTCGCTCATCGCGGCAGCCGGCCTTGGCACGGACTGGCAATTGCCTTATCGCTGCGAATTGGCATCGACTACCGCGAGCGCCGTCATGTTCACGATCCGACGCACCGTCGCCGATGGCGTCAAGATGTGCACGGGACGGGCAGCGCCAAGCAGAATCGGGCCCACTGCGACGTTGTTGCCCGAGATCGTCTTTAGCAGGTTGTAGGCGATGTTGGCCGCGTCGATTCCTGGACACACCAGCAAGTTGGCGTCGCCCTTTAGTGTCGAGTGCGGCATGATGGCCTTGCGCAGTGCCGCGTCAACCGCGCAATCGGCATGCATTTCCCCGTCGATTTCCAAACCGGGAGCAAGAACACGCACGAGTTCTAGCGCGCGACGCATCTTGGCCGCGGAAGCTACCTCGCTGGTGCCGAAGTTCGAATGCGAAAGCAGCGCAACGCGCGGCGATATTCCCAGACGCCGCAGCTCTTCGGCAGCACTGATTGCGATTTCGGCGACTTCTTCGGCCGTGGGGTCGACGTTGACGTGGGTATCGACCAATGCGATCTGCCGACCAGGGACCATCAATATGTTCATCGCCGCATAGACCTTGGCTCCCGGGCGCCGGCCCAGCACTTGATCGATGTAGCGAAGGTGGATGCCGTGAGTCCCAAACGTACCGCAGATCATTGCATCGGCGTCGCCCTCATGGATCAGCATGGCGCCAATCAGGGTATGACGCCTGCGCATCTCAATTCGCGCATACTGCTCCGTGACGCCGCGGCGATCGGTCATACGGTGGTAGGCCTGCCAGTACTGTCGATAGCGAGGGTCAAATTCGGGGTTTACCACATCAAACTCGAGCCCTGTTCGCATGCGCAAGCCGTAGCGCTCCAAGCGTCGCTCGATCACTGCGGGCCGACCGATCAAAATGGGCCGGGCCACGGCCTCGTCGACCACGACCTGCGCCGCGCGCATCACGCGCTCGTCCTCGCCCTCTGCAAATACAACCCGGCTTGCGCCGCCACTCGCGTGGGCTTTCTTGGCCATCGCGAAGATCGGCTTCATAAACGTGCCCGAGTGATAGACGAACTGCTGCAGCTGCGCGTGGTACGCGTCGTAGTCCGTTATCGCGC
>CAZSOI010000479.1:0-17234 GCA_964608115.1 uncultured Burkholderiaceae bacterium
CCTTGGTCGCATCGGCCTGGTGGAACTGCTCGTCGTTACCGACGCGATCCGCTTGCTCGTCGCGGAAGGCGCGGAAATTCAGCGTATCCGAAACCAGGCGGCGCGCGATGGCCTGCGGTCGTTGCGCGTATCAGGTGCGGAAAAGATTGCGCTCGGCCTGACGACGGTCGAAGAGGTGCTGCGTGCGGCTCCACCCTTTGGTGACTAACACCATTCGAGACCGACAAAAGCCTGCTGGGAATCAAAAAAATCGACCTTGGACTTTTGCCATTGCGCAAAAGTCGGTCCGGTTTTCGCCGGCGGTCGCAGTGTAACGATAGAGCTCCGGGGAATGTGCCGCAGCGAACCACTGGGATTGCAAACCTCGACCATCGTATCTTAGAGTCTGAATGCCGCAAAGCAGACCCGGAGCAGCGACTTTCAAGGGGAATTTTCGGCACTCTTGTGCCAGTCTAGCGTAATGGACGAAACTCACCACGGTTTAAAAGCCCGGCTGCGCTTTTCTTCTCGGCTGACGCGCATCTCCTGGCGTGATTTGGCGTCCGTCGCGGTTCCCACTTTGCTTGTCTTGGTTGTGGCTTTCGCAATTGCTGGCCGCTTCATACAGCCGGCACCGCCATCAAGGATTGTAATGACGGCAGGTGCAGACGGCACCACTTTTCGAAACTACGCCGAGCGTTACCGCAAAATTCTAGCGCGCGACGGTATTACGCTCGAGATCGTCACATCGTTTGGATCGGTTGAAAACCTAAAACGCCTGTCGGATCTGAATCAGCGAGTGGACATCGGCTTCGTTCAGGGCGGCTTGCCCGAGGAACTGCGCTCCAGCAACTTGGTCTCACTCGGAAGTATGTTCTATGAGCCCCTGTTTGTCCTTTACTGGAGCCCCGTGCCGATTGATCGGCTTTCGCAGCTCAGGGAAAAGCGCCTTGCAATCGGGCCCGAGGGAAGCGGCGCCGAGTCCCTGGCGCTCACGCTGCTCAAGGCCAATGAGATCGAGCCCGGTGGTCCGACGACACTATTGTCGCTTTCCGACGAAGAGGCGCTAAAGGCGATGTTGACACATCGCATCGACGCCATTTTTCTTGCGGGCGATTCTGCAAAGCCGGAGCAGATCCGCCGACTGCTGCATACACCGGGAGTGCGCGTGTTTGATTTCGTACAGGCCGACGCCTACCTGCGCCGCTTCCGCTACCTAAATCGCATCGACCTGCCGATGGGCGCGTTCGATCTCGGCCGCAACCTGCCGGCGCGCCCCACCACCCTCGTTGCGCCCACGGTAGAACTTGTGGCCCGCAGTGACTTGCACCCGGCGTTATCCGATCTGCTGATCGAGGCGGCCCAGGAAGTGCACGGCCATGGCACGCTGTTGCAGCGCCCGGGCGAATTTCCTTCGTCGTTGGAGCGCGATTTTCCTATCAGTGAAGATGCGGCGCGTTATTACAAGTCGGGACGAACCTTCGCCTATCGGCATTTGCCTTTCTGGATCGCAAGTCTGTTTGACCGAATGCTCGTGTTGCTGCTGCCGGTCGTGGTTCTTCTGATTCCCGCCCTGCGATTGCTGCCGAACATGTATGCGTGGCGTATCCGCGCTCGCATCTATCGCCGCTACGGCCAGCTGATGGCCCTGGAGCGCGAAAGCGAGCGCTCGCAAGGCGCGGAGGCAGCACATAATTTGCTGGGCCGACTCGACGCGATCGAGCGTGCGGTCATCAATTTGAAACTGCCGGCGCAGTTTGCCGACGAAGCGTACGTGCTTAGGGAGCACATTAATTTTGTGCGGGCACGACTTTCGAGTGAAGCTACTGCGGCCTAATTGCCGTCCATCGGTTTTCGGCTGAACCGGCCCAAAGCTCAGTATTTGATGCGGCCGGGGCCAGGATCGCCCGTTGCCAGCTGTGCGAACGAGATCTTCTAGAAACCGATCCCCAGCAGATGGTTAGGTGCGTACTGTTCAATGATTGCTTTCGGGCAAATCGAACATCGACATCGGATCCGTCACGGCGTGGGGCGTGCCATGGGTGCGCAGTCGCTAAAGGTCGCAGCTAAGTGTAAATGCGCAGTCTTGATAGACCGATGCGATCGGTGGGATTCATCCTCATGAGCTGCAAAACCGGGTCGCAGGCAAATCTCGCCGAAAAAACGCGTCTCGGTGCGGCAACACATCGCATTACCGTCGGCCTTGGCGAAGGACTCATCAAATCGGTGCGCTGCTCTTGCCGCGGACGGAACTTGCCTTGGGCGGCTACTGTTATGGAGGAATTCCCTAGTGCGTGGCGCAACTTCGCGCGGGGCTCAATTGTTCGGAAAATCCAATCAGAGAGCATTTAGTCGCGTCTTGACCAACGAGGCGCGTACCGTTTGCACTGCGATCATGCCATCGGCGAAAACGAAGGTATCAGCGCCGTCGAGGACGTTGTGGGACGCTGAGTTTGCGGTCCATTCGATGTATAGGACGTTGTCCTCGAATACAGCCACAGGGACGGCCCACTGCGCCTGCGGCAGAGCATCGAGCAGCGCGCTGAAGAACGCTCGAATTTGGGTCTTGCCCCGGTAGATCCGCTCGGCTGTTATCAGGACCGAACGATCGGTGTAATCCTCGAGGATGGCATCAAGGTCGCGGCCGTCCATAGCTGTGCCGTGATGATCGAAGATCTCTTGCGGCGTGCGCGCCATGGTGCGTTCTCCTGGTTCGGTCCGTTCGCTGGTGCGCGCATGGGGCCGGGGTGCTCGACCGACGTTACATGCGAGCGCTCCTTTTTTGCCAAAGCGCCTGCTTGCCGAAACTTGCTATCGATCCTGCGAGGCCAGCCACGGATCGTGTCTGAGGCTAGGCTAGCCGGCCATGCGGGTTCGACCGCCCCCGATGCTCCTTCGCTGCGGCGCCACTTTTCTTGCATTTCGCTTTGCAGTCTAATCACTTGGCGACCATGGCTGCCGACGAGCCACCTGGGGCGGTGCGCCCGGCCAGAACGCCTTCGAACGCCCGAGAATCCGCTTATGGATGCTGCCGGCTCTGAGTCCGACGTCCTCGCGCGGGCACTTGATTGCCTGAGCCAGAACGACTGGCCCGCGGCGCATGCACTTGTCCAAGAGCTCGAAAGCCCCCTTGCATGCTGGATTCACGGCCTCGTGCACAAGATCGAAGGCGATATCGACAATAGCCGGTACTGGTATCGGAAGGCCGGCGCTACAGCAAAGGGGTACTCCGTGCAGACCGTCGAAGCCCAGATTACCGAACTACGCCGTTTGCTTTTCGCTGCGGCGCATCGGTAGTTAGCACGCCCGTCAGTTCCGGCTAGCAGCTTCCATATCAAAACTGGTTTTCGGAGCGAAAATGAGTCTGTGTCTGCGACGTAAGGCGTTGCTTTTCGATACCGAAGCTGCAAAGAACAGATTGGAAATAACGTTGTCCGTTACGCTTGATTTAAAAGTCATGCGTCGACCAGAATATTTTGCTTCTGTTCCGCTTCGCCGCTTTTGAGCCGTGCTTTGGTACTTCGCGCCCGAGCGCCATTTATGCAATAAGTCCCTGGATGTCGGGAGGACACAATGGCATATAGCCAAGAGGATCGCCCCGATGAGGTGCTGCGAGATCCCTTTGTCAATCGGGGAACCGCATTTAAACCAACTGAGCGCGCGCAAATGGGCCTTGCGGGACGGCTTCCTCCGCGGGTGGAAACGATCGAGGAGCAAGTCGCACGCATTGTCCAAAGCGTTCGCGCCAAGACTGATTCCTTGGAACGCTACACGTATCTATCGGCCATTCAAAACGAAAACGAAACGCTCTTTTTTCGTGCCGTCACGGACAACCTGCGCGAGTTCTTGCCGCTGATCTATACGCCGACTGTCGGTCAAGCCTGCCTGGATTGGAGCCGCTTGTACGTTCGGCCGCGGGGCCTGTACCTGACTGCCGAGCATCATTCAAAGATTACCGACATCCTTTTGGGTTGGCCGCAGCGCGATGTCGGCATTATTGTTGTTACCGATGGCGGTCGAATACTTGGTCTGGGCGATCTTGGGGCCAATGGCATGGGTATCCCGATCGGCAAGTTGGCCCTGTATTCGGCGTGTGCCGGTGTGCCGCCCTCGCAATGCCTGCCGGTGATGCTGGACGTTGGCACCGACACGCAAAGCGTGCGCGAAGATCCGTTGTATCTGGGCCGTCGCGTGCCGCGACTTGCGGGCGAAGCATATGCCGCATTCGTCGATACATTTCTCACGGCCGTGCAGCAGGTCTTCCCCGACGCGATTGTGCAATTTGAGGACTTTAACAACGCGAATGCCTTCGGTCTTCTTGCGCGCTACCGTGACCGCCTATGCTGCTTTAACGATGACGTGCAGGGCAGTGGAGCGATGGGGCTTGCTGGCCTTTATTCGTCGGGTCGCATTACGCATCGACAGATGGCGCAAGAGCGCATCTTGTTCGTTGGTGCCGGCGAAGCCTGCCTTGGTATTGGCGCAGCCGTCGTCGCTGCTATGCAGCGCGAGGGGCTTGATCCGGAACAGGCCCGCTCGCGCTGTCTGTTCATCGACTCCAAGGGTACCGTCGTTTCCACACGCAGCGATTTGGCCGCACATAAGCGCGCTTTCGCGCAAGATATTGCGCCTCTGCCCGACTTAGTTTCAACAATCGACGCCTTTCGCCCGACCGTACTTTTCGGCGCCTGCGGCCGCGCGGGAGTCTTTACCCAACCCGTGCTGCAAGCTATGACCCGCAGCTGCGATTTGCCCGTCGTCTTCGCTTTGTCCAATCCGACATCCAAAGCCGAATGCACAGCAGAGCAAGCCTACGGCTGGACTGGCGGCCGCGTGATTTTCGCGGCAGGCAGTCCTTTTGATGCGGTGACAATCGCCGGTGCAACGCATGCGCCCGGGCAAGCAAACAACTCATACATCTTCCCTGGCGTCGGACTGGGCATTTTGGTCTCCGGAGCTTCGCGCGTCACCGATGCCATGTTCTTGACAGCGGCCCAAGCCCTTGCCGAGCAGGTTACCAAGGAGGATTTGCAAGTCGGTCGCATCTTTCCCCCTCAGGACAAGATGCGTGATGTAGCAATTGCGGTAGCTACCGCCGTGGCGCAGGTTGCGTGGGGCAGCGGCCTTGGCAGGACGAGTGCTCCGAAGGACCCGCGGGCTGCGGTTGTTCGCGCGATGTTCGAGCCAAAGTATCCGGGTTAAGTACCAAACGTTGCACGGCCGGGCGAGAAAGGGGCGCCGTGTCATGCTCGGCTGTGGTGCGCCACTCCAACATCTGCACGGTGTGCATCTAGGCGCCGGTGAGGCTGCGGGCACAAGGGCTTTGGTCCTTTCAGACTTGCAAGCAACGCATTGCGGTGTCTTCGGCCGGCAATGCCCGACCCGGCCGACAGTGCGAATGCACTGACGGCAGTGGCCGTGAAGGTCGTTACGACTTGGAATCGCGGGGGAAATTGTGCGCCCAGACCGCACTAAGTCGTGGATCTTCGCTTGCGCGCTGCGCGATCGCAGCCAGCAATGGTGTGTTCCGTTCAAACCATTTCCATCCAGGACGCCAGTGCGTCATTGTTCTTATGTAAATGTCGAGCGCGGAAAAGCGTTCCCCCAGAAACCACGGCGCACCGGCGGCTGCTTCGACAACCTGCCACAAGTGGCATCGATATTCGTCGATCGCTGCACGAAATTGCTTTGCGGCGTCCGCGTCGCGCACGAAGCGCTTCGGGTCGTCGGCGTACGTGAACGTCGGATACACGTTCGCAACAAGGAAGACGAGCCAGCGAAGAAACTGCGGACGTGCTGCATGTCCAATGGCCGGTACAAAATCGTCGCGACCCGTGGCATCCGCGAGGTGTAGGGTAATTGCCGCGCTCTCGGTCAGGACCGAACCATCGGGTAACCGCAATGTCGGCAGTTGCGACAGCGGGTTGTGACGTGCCAGGCTGCGGCGCGCTTGCTCGGAGCGGAACAGATCGGCGACCACTTCATACTCGAACGGTAGACCGAGCGCCACCAATTGCGCCTCGACAATCACAGAGCCCCAACCGGGGCGGCCAAACAGTCGATACTGCGCCATGCAAGACCTCGTCAATGGACTTGCCTTCGGCTTTTCGCATCAAGGGCAAACCGCCGCTGGTTCGTTAGATCATGCTTTTGTCGATGCAAAGCTGTCAAACAAATTTTGGTGTTTGCAATCGCGCCGTGCGCGACGAGATTTCTGAGGGCGATGAGGGCTAAGGCGCAAGGGTCAAACGTTTGGCGCTATGCCTTGAGCTCGCCAATACGATGCAACCGCATGCCGGCAATCGATCACGCGAAACCCTTGGTAGTGAGGAAGATTTTCTCGCGTGGAGCGCGGACCAAAATCTCAATTCCGGTCCGGTTTTGGTGTCCTAACTGCCTGCGCCCGGCGCCAATTCAGTGCCTGGGCCCGGTGCACTATAGGGGGAGATCGCCGCGGGAGGCAATTTATCAAATCTTCGTGGCGCGCATTGCGGGCGATTTACCGGCAGATCAGGACGCAAGAATGTTCAACTCGCAATTGCAGTGCGCGCTCCTTTGAGATCCTGGCACTGGTTTTTGCGACGAGCACTCCGCCATCGCCTCAATGCGGTGCCGCTTTACTTAGAGAGTGCACGCATCGCTCTCGTAAGTCCCTCGAGCGTAAGCGGATACATCTTGTCAGCCAGAATGCGCCGGATGATTGATATTGATTGGCGGTAGGGCCACAGCGATTCGGGCTCGGGATTGATCCAGGCAAAGCGTGGAAACTGTGAAACGAGGCGCTGCAACCACACCGCGCCAGCCTCGGCGTTGTCGTATTCGATCGAACCGCGCGCCTGCAAGACCTCGTACGGACTCATCGTCGCATCGCCGACAAAAATCAGCTTGTAGTCCCGGTTGTACTTGCGCAGGATGTCGCGCGTTTCAAAGCGCTCACGCGTGCGCCGCCGGCTACTGCGCCACAGTTGGTCGTAGACGCAGTTGTGGAAGTAGTAAAAATGCAGGTGCTGAAACTGCGCACGCGCGGCCGAAAAGAGCTCTTCGACAGCGTGCACGTGCTCATCCATCGTGCCACCGACATCAAGAAGCATCAGCACCTTGACCCGGTTGTGGCGCTCGGGCACAAGTTTTAGGTCCAGGTGTCCCGCGTTACGGGCTGTCGAGGAGATCGTGTCGGGGAGATCCAGTTCCAGCTCATTGCCCTCCCGCGCGAACCGTCGCAACCGGCGCAGCGCAAGCTGGATGTTGCGCGTTCCCAATTGCACCTGGTCGTCGTAGTCGCGGTAGGTCCGTGCCTCCCAGATTTTTATGGCACCGCGGTTTCCGCGAGATGGACCCCCAATGCGAATGCCTTCAGGATGCGCTCCGGAGTGGCCAAAGGGCGAAGTGCCACCCGTTCCAATCCATTTGCTGCCACCATGGTGGGCGCCGTCTTGTTCCACCAGGCGCTTTTGTAGCTCCTCAAAGAGCCGATGCCAACCCAGCTTTTCCAGGCGCGCCAGCTCAGCAGCAGAAAGGCTGCGCTGCAGCTGCTGGCGGAACCACTCCGCGGGCACCTCGGTCGCGCCACCAGGCGCACGGGCCGCAAGTCCGCGAACGTACTCGGCGAAGGCCTGATCGTAACGATCAAAACGGGTTTCGTCCTTGATCAGACAGGTTCGCGCGAGAAAATAAAACTCCTCCAGCGACGGCTGGATCACCTCGTTTTGCAGCGCCTCGAGCAGCGTTAGCAGCTCCTTGATCGACACCGGCAAACGCGCGGAGCGCAGATGCAAAAAAAAGTCGATGAGCATCAGCGGCCCTGCCGGTTCATCTCCACCAAGCGCTCGAACAGGTGCAAGTCCTGCTCGTTTTTTAGCAATGCGCCATGCAGGGGCGGCACGAAAATTGAGGCATCGGTTGCGTGCAAGGCTTCGGGCGGAATGTCTTCGGCCACCAGCAGACGCAGCCAGTCCAGCAGTTCCGACGTGGAAGGCTTCTTTTTTAAACCCGGAAGCTCGCGAATGGCAAAGAATGCATCGAGGGCATTGCGCAGCAACTCGACCCGCAGCTTTGGAAAATGCACGTCGACGATCTCGCGCATGATTTCGCGGTCGGGAAACCGAATGTAATGAAAAAAACAACGCCGCAAGAAAGCGTCGGGCAGATCTTTTTCGTTGTTCGACGTGATCACGACCAGCGGTCGGTGGATGGCTCGAATCGTCTGGCGCGTTTCATAAACGGCAAATTCCATGCGGTCGAGTTCGCGCAGCAAGTCGTTGGGAAATTCAATATCGGCCTTATCGACCTCATCGATCAGCAACACCGCTGGTTGCGGGCTTTCGAACGTCTGCCACAGTACACCGCGAACGATGTAGTTGGCGATGTCGGCTACGCGCACGTCGCCCAGCTGGGAGTCACGTAGGCGCGAAACTGCGTCGTATTCGTACAGGCCTTGTTGGGCTTTGGTGGTTGACTTGATATGCCAGGCAAATAGCGGCATGTCGAGCGCTGCTGCGACCTCCTCCGCAAGCATCGTCTTGCCAGTTCCGGGCTCTCCCTTGATCAGCAAAGGACGCTGCAGCGTCAGCGCTGCATTGACCGCGAGCCGCAGGTCGTCACTGGCCACGTAGTTAGGCGAGCCCTCAAATCGACGCGTCGCTGTTCGTTTCATGAGCTCTCCCGCACAAGTCGGCGTCGCAGGCACTCGATATAGGCATCGTTGATTGCTGGCATGTCCGAGGGCAGGGAGCCGCGCTGCGCGCGCCAGACGATCTCTCCCAGGCATTCCATCGCCTCGTGCGCGGCCGCATGCCGGTCGCCATAGCGCGCCTGCAGTGCCTCGAGCAAGGCGCGCACGCCCGGGGGCTGATCGATTGAAATTTGTTCTTCCAAGGACAGGTGCATCGATAGATGCAAAAAGGGGTTCTCTTGTCCGCCCTGCACCGGAAAGTCGGCAACCATGGCCCTTTCCACGTCGTCCAGGAATTGCTGATATTCGGGGTGCTCAAGTATGCAGGCGATGGCCATGCGCTCCAAGGCAGAGACGTTGCCGCCGGTGCGGTACTTGCGCCACGCGTCGCAAAAAAAATGGCGAACTTCCTCGCGGGTGGGTTGCAGCATGGGATGTGTTTCCGACAACAGCTTACTCGCCGGCCGAACAATGGTCACTGGGCCGTGGGCGCCGTGGTCTTGGGCTCGTACTCGCACTGACGCGAAATTACGCAGCGCCAGCACTCGGGTTTGCGCGCCTTGCATACATAGCGTCCGTGAAGTATGAGCCAGTGGTGCGCGTCATGCCGGTACTTCTCGGGAACCAGGCGCATAAGCTGCTGTTCGACCTGCAGCACGTTCTTGCCGGGGGCCAGACCAGTACGGTTGGCAACTCGAAAACAGTGGGTGTCGACTGCGATGCAGGGTTCGCCAAAGGCGATATTGAGTACCACATTCGCCGTTTTTCGGCCAACACCGGGCAGAGCCTCGAGTTGCTCGCGCGTACGCGGCACCTGTCCACCGTGGCGCTCGATCAGCTGACGGCACAAGGCGATGATATTGCGCGCCTTGGAGCGATACAGGCCGATCGTGCGAATGTACGCGGACAATCCCTTTTCGCCCAGGGCTTCCACCGTTGCTGGTGTGTTCGCCTTCGCAAAAAGCGTTGCAGTGGCGGCGTTGACGCTGCGGTCGGTCGCCTGTGCCGAAAGGACGACGGCGATCAACAGTTCGAAAGTCGAGGAATGGCGCAATTCCCCCTGCGGGTGCGGATTGGCCCGGGCAAAGGCCTCAAACATCGCACGGCGTTTTGCCGGGGTCACGGCTGCCCCGGCACTGTGCCATGCGCGGGCGGCGATTGTTCGGCTGCGGCGCGCCGGCTGCGCACTCGAGCCAGCGCCGCGTCGACAATCGCTTTTCGGCGTGCGATCTCCTGCTGGCTCAGATCGCCGCGCGCATCTAATTCGTCGAGCTTGCGCAACGCTTTGGCGGCAAGGCGCTCGTCGTTGTCTGTCTGCTCGCGCAGCAAACGCGCGTTGCGCTCTTGCATGTGCTGGCGCGCAACGTCGGCATCCCGGCGGGTCCACAGCCGCATTGGCGACACCGCAATCATCTCGATGCAGTCCATCGGACACGGTGGCAGGCACAGCTCACAGCCCGTGCAATCGGCCGCAAGGACCGTGTGCATCTTTTTGACCGCACCCGCGATTGCATCGACCGGGCATGCCTGGATGCACAAGGTGCAGCCGATACAACGGCCCTCGTCGATGCGGGCCACCTGCAAAGGCCGATGAACGCCACAGGCGGGGTTCAGTGGCAAGGTCGCACATCCCAGCAAATCGGCCAGCGCCGCGATGCCCGCATCGCCTCCTGGCGGACAACGATTGATCTGCGCCTCGCCGCACGCAAGCGCACGAGCATACGGCAAACATCCCTCGAAACCGCATTGTCGGCACTGCGTCTGTGGCAAAACGGCATCGATCGACGCAACCAGCGGCGAGTCGCCGATCGCGACCGCAGCTCCGCGGTGCCCGTTCTGCCTAAGGTGCGTGCGCTCATGCATATGCGCATTATCCCAGAGCGGCACCATGTGCACGTCGCTACCTAAGGAGCGTGCTGGGCCTTTTCAATTTCGGCGGCCGTCTTTTCGTAGACCGCGCGGTGCATTCCGCCAAGAGCGAGCGCTCGTTCGATTGCAGCGCGCGCCTCGCGTTTTTCCCCGATGGCGAGCAAAGCGCTGGCCAGGTTGTTCCAAGAATCGGCATTTTCTGGTTGCAGCTCGCTTGCCCGGGTAAACGCAGCAACTGCGCTTATCGTATCTCCGATTGCAAATGCGCTGTTGCCTAGGCCCATCCAAGCGCCGAAGTCGCTCGGCACACGCTGTGACAAGGCAAGGTACGCGGAGTGAGCCGCAGCCACATCGACGCGCTCCAACGCCGCCGCAGCCGCAATCAGCGCTTCGCTCGAGGGTGTTACCGGCAGGTTTGATGGCGCAACCGCAACCATCGCCCAACTTCCGCCACGTGTCCACGTGTGCTCGAAAAGCTCAAAGCTCATGCGCATCCGCGGCTCCGGCCCTGAACGCATCAGGATCAGGTCGTCGCTGATGTCATAACCGACGACCAGCGCGTAGTGCCATACTGGGTAGAAGGACAGGCCCAGATTTTGCAAAACGATCACCGGATTTCCGGCGTCGACCTCGCGCAGAACCGAGGCCAGATCCGGCGGCAGTTGAACCGCCAGGCGGCCCTGGCGCCGCGCGGCGGCGAGCATCTCCGGCGCAAGCGAACCGCGACGGTCTGGAACGAAGACGGTCGCGTCGATGCTCTCCGGATCGCGCCCGAGCCCCGATGCACCGAGCGCCATCGCCAGTGTCGCAGGGCCGCAGTGATCACGCTCCTGGGCGTAAAAGGGCACTTGCTCGAGCTCGCGGGCACCAGCAATACCCAAAGTTGCGCCCGGCGGGCGCTGCGCGCGCAGCGCATCGGTTTGCGGTGTCGCACAGGCCGCCAGAGTTAGGACGACGGCCAAGGGCCATGCGCGGGCGAGCGAGAGCCAAAAATGCAAAGCCCCCGCCGCGGCGGGGGCTGGCGGAAAAACCTTGGCGCTTAACGAGCCGGCCTTGTGAATGGGAACACCTTTGTCAGACCCAGGATGTCGGTAATCAGCAAGATGATGAACACGGCGAGGGCAAATCCCAAAACGGTGCCAACGTCACCACCGGCCGGCAGCTGGTCAATGCGGGCCGCCAGGTTATTTGCCTCCTCATCGGTAAGCGCATCGACACGAGCTTGCACCTGCGCGATATCAACACCCTGCCTCGTCAACACGTTGCGCACTTGCTCGCGTGCGAGAAAAGCGTTGATTTGCGCACGAGCGGTGCTGTTGGGGTGTAGTGCTTGCTCGGTACCCACCAACGCAGCGCGCGCCGGCATGGGCAGCCACGCGGACAACATGCAGATTGAAGCGATGACAACGAGAACCTGTTTGGCACGGTGCATCGAGATTCCTCCACAAAGTTGGGAAAGGTGAAAGCCTACTGCATCGACAAAAATATTACGAATCATGCGCAAGGATGAAATCGGTGATACGCGGTGCGATGTTCTCACGCCAACGTCGACCCGAGAAGATCCCGTAATGGCCCACGCCCATGGCCGTTAAGTGTTGTTTGCGCTGCTCGGGAATTCCGCGACAGAGCTCGAGGGCGGCCTGCGTCTGTCCGCTGCCCGAAATGTCGTCGAGTTCTCCTTCGATCGTAAATAGCGCCACGTTGTGGATTTCCTCGGGCGCAACGCGCTTGCCTCGCACATGCCAGATTCCGCGTGGAAGCTGGTGCTCCTGAAAAACGACCCGGATAGTATCGAGGTAGTACTCGGCGGGCAGGTCGATGACCGCGTTGTACTCGTCATAGAACCTGCGATGCGCCGCAACGTCGTCCTGGTCGCCTTTAACCAGGTCCAGGTAATAGTCCCAATGCGACTCGGCGTGCCGATCGGGGTTCATCGCAACGAAGCCGGCGTGCTGCAAAAAGCCCGGATAGACCTCGCGCAAGTACCCTGGATAGCTCGAGGGAACCTTGAAAATCACGTGGTTGCGAAACCACTCGAAGTTGCGGCGCGTCGCAAGAGCGTTGACCTGAGTCGGATTGCGCCGCGTATCGATCGGTCCGCCCATCATCGTCATCGAGCGGGGAAGTGCTGAATCCCCCGCGCTGGCCATCAGCGATACGGCGGCCAGAACCGGCACGGTTGGCTGACAAACGGAGATCAGATGCACTTGGGGGCCGAGCATGCGGATGAACTCCATGCAGTACTCGACATAGTCATCCAGATGAAACGGTCCTTTGGACAGTGGCACCTGGCGAGCGTCGATCCAGTCCGTGATGTACAGATTGAAATGCGGTAAAAGCGCGCGGACCGTGTCGCGCAAAAGCGACGCGTGGTGGCCTGAAAGCGGCGCAAAAATGATCACCGTCGGATCGTGTTCATGCCGCGAAAGGCCAGCAGGCAGCATTCGGCGAAAGTGCAGAAAATTGCAAAACGGCTTGGCCAGGGCAACCTGCTCGCTGACCTCGACCTCGACATCGTCGATTAGCGTCGTGAGCAATCCAAATTCGGGTTTTTCGTAGTGCTTGCCCAACCTATGCAACAGTTCGTAGCCGGCTGCAAGTCGCCGCGAAAACGGCGTGTAGGCCAGCGGGCTGTAAGGACTGGAAAAGATCCGCGCGGTCGCATCGGCCCAGGCCGACAGCGGGTTAAGAAGTTTGCGCTGCCACTCATGCATCTGGTAGAGCACATCGACCTCCGTTACCTGGCGCAGGTTCGCTCGGCGTTTATGACATGTGACTTGCCGAGGGATCAACGCTTAAGGTGATGCAATTTTTCCTTCACATCCTTCCATTCGTCAGCGTCCGCGGCGTGGGGCTTCATGCGCGTAATCGAAGGCCACTGCTTTGCCAGGTCCGCGTTAAGGGCGATGAACTTTTGCTGATCGGCCGGGACATCTTCCTCGGCGTAGATCGCGTTGACCGGACATTCAGGAATGCAGACTGCACAATCGATGCACTCGTCCGGATCAATGGCCAAGAAGTTTGGCCCTTCACGAAAGCAGTCGACCGGACAAACATCAACGCAGTCGGTGTACTTGCAGCGTATGCAAGATTCCGTAACGACATGGGTCATCGGAAAAGTTCCTGCGCATAAGACGTTGATACTGCGCATAGTACCGCAGCGCGTCAAAGGATTCACCGGTTTGCCAAGACGGCTCTTTTGCTGCCTGTAGCCAGCCGCGGCCTCCGGGCGGGCCGATCCACCGTACCATTGGCGCCGTCAAAAAGGGCGCAGTCGCGGCGGAGGCTTGCATGGCGGGCGGGCAATCACACACTACGGGCCGGGCCCGGGTGGTCGTAACGCGACGCATTTTTGCTGATCTGCTCGAGCAGTTGCGCGGGCGCTACGAGGTGCTCGATAACCAAGCCGACGAAGAGTGGTCCGCGCAGGCGTTGATCGCCCGGCTGGCCGACGCGCAGGGGTTGCTCGCCGATCCGGCGCGACGCATCGACGCGCCGATGCTGGAGCACTGTTCGCGGCTTTGCGTGGTCAGCAACATTGCGGTCGGCTTTAACAACATCGATCTGGCCGCATGTACACGTGCTGGCATCGTCGCCACCAATACCCCCGACGTGCTAAACAACGCAACCGCCGACCACGCGTGGGCCCTGATGATGGCAGCCGCCCGGCGCGTGGTGGAATCGGACCGCTGGACGCGGGCGGGAAACTGGCAGCGATTTGCGCTGGATGCGTTTTTGGGCGCGGATGTCTTCGGGGCGACGTTGGGAATTCTTGGCATGGGCCGCATCGGCCGGGCCATCGCGCGGCGCGCGCAGGGCTTTTGTATGAGCGTCCTGTACCACAACCGCAACCGAGTATCGCCGCAGGCCGGGCAAACGGACGGCGCGGCCGATTACGCGAGCACCGCGCAATGGGTAGAGCAAGACCAATTGCTGCGCGAAGCCGACTTTCTCATCGTACTGGTCCCCTATAGCCCGCAGACGCACCACCTGATCGGCGCATCGGAACTTGGACAAATGAAGCCCGGATCAGTACTGGTAAACATCGCACGCGGCGGAGTTGTCGACGATGCGGCGCTGGCGCGAGCCTTGCGCCTCGGGCGTCCAGGCGCGGCGGCATTAGACGTAATGGAGAACGAACCGCACATTTTGCCCGAGCTGCTAGAACTGCAAAACGTCGTTCTCACGCCTCACATCGGCTCGGCCACCCGTACTGCGCGACGTGCGATGGTGCTTCGTGCCATTGAGAATCTGGACCAGGTGCTGCAGGGTCAGCGGCCCAATGCCGTCATCAACGCCGAGGTGTGGGAGCGGCGCCGGCGCATTGAGCTGCGCTAGAAGGCCGCCTATGGTCCGGCTCGCCGCACGATTTTTCGACTGACGCCAAAGTGAGCAAGTAAAATCTCAACGCGCCTGTTTAGCGGGCCACATGCCGTGTCGTGCTGCTTGCGGGCTTGCGTGAATTATTAGTTAGATAAGACGGGAGGGTTGCGAGCGCCAATGGCTGATATTCGAATCGCACGTGCGCATGGCTTGCCGGTTAGTCGTGCCAAGGCGGCTGCACAAGCTGCGGCCGAGGATCTAGGACGCCAATTCTCGCTAAGCAGCCAGTGGGAGGGCGATACGCTGCATTTTCACCGCGCCGGCGTGCGAGGGTGGATCGAGGTGAGCCCTAGCCAGATTGCCTTAGAAATTCACCTGGGATTTTTGCTCAAAGCGCTCAAACCCGCGATCGAACAAAGCGTTGGCCGGCGCCTCGACGAGCTGTTGGCAACGGCTGAGTAAGGCTTCTAGCCCTCCAGATCCTCGACGAGCTCGATATAGCGGCGCATCGCATCGGCCGCACTCGTGCCTCGCAGTTGCTCGCGGGCATTCCATTTGGCGACGGCCACAAAATCCATTGCTCCCGGACGCTCACCGGCGACGTCTCCCTCCGTGGCCTGCTTGTATAGCGCATAGAGCTTGAGCAAGCTTGCATTGTCCGGGCGCTGGCTTAACGACTTGGAGCGCGTCACGGCTTGTTCGAATCGGGTTTTGAGCTTGGCCTCGTCAGTGCTCATGTTCTCGCCATTTGGTTACGCTTCACGGTGTCCTAGCAATGGTATCAGCGCGCGCTAGCAGGGCCGGCGTCGCTTGCGTTCGCGGAACTCGAGCTGACCGTATCGCTGGCGGTTGCGTGCGCGGCGGGTGCGCCCGGCTGGGCAGCTCCGGCCTTAAGGGGGAGGCTTTTCGTGGCCTGCCGCCGGGGCGGAGGACCGGGTTTTTTCTTTGACTGCTCTGCTAGCTCCTGCTTTTTCTCTTCCGGAAGCTCCTGGAACTGCTGGACGAGCGCGCGTCGCTGGTCGGGCGGCAGGGCATACACCTTCTTGAAATTCTCACGTGCACGCAGGCGCTGCTCGGGAGTTAGCTTGGCCAGATCAGGCATGCGCTCGTGCATGTGCTGCTGCCCGTCCGGCGACAGATCCTTGTAGCGCACGGCGATATCGAGCCATTTGCGCTTGCGGTTTGCGTCAAACTTTTCCCAGTCATCTGCAAGGGGGGCGAGAGCCTCGCGCTGATCGGCGTTGAGCTGCGACCAGCTTGGGCCGGCATGCTTCGCTGCATTGTGAGGCGGTGCCGGCTTGACCGGTTGGCCGTTGGTCACGCCCGCAGCTATAGCGATCGCGGCAAAGGCCAGAAGACAGGTTGCAACAAGCGGGCGCAACATGAGATTTTGGGGACCGCGTGCGCGCTCACATTCCGTTTTCTTCGCGCAGATATACGCCAAATCCCTGATGCGCATACGTGTCGATTGGTGTGTCGTCGAGCAACACCGCGAAGTCTAAGTCGGCAACTTCCGCGACCATGCGGTCATTTTGCCACTGCTTGATTCCAACGATGCCCAGCACAAGCACGAGTAGCGGCGCCACCAGCCCAAAGCGCAGCAGCCAAGAGGAGGAGCGCGATGCCGGGCCCTCGGTCGAATCCGAGGCGGCGGACGCCAATTGCAGCGCTGGCACCCAAACGGGCGCGGCCTGCTTTGCCACGCTGTGCTCGAGCGCCAGCTGGCGAGCCTTCTGCAGACGCAGGCTGACCGTGTAATCCAGCCGCTCGGCGCTCTCGTCCAGGGCCTGGCGTATGCGGTAGGCGAATTCGGCTTCGTTATTCATAGCTCAATACCTCGGGCGCGCAGGGCCTTGGCCAGCGCTTGCGTTGCACGCGAGCAATGGGTCTTCACGCTGCCCTCGGAACACTTCATCGTCGCGGCCGTTTCGGCCACGTCCAGATCCTCCCAGTAACGCAGCAAGAAGGCTTCCCGTTGACGAGCTGGCAATCGCGCAATCTCCTGCTCGATGATATTTACCACCTGGCCGCGCTCGACTTGGTCGGCTGCGCTTTCAGCAGCGGGGGAACCCGGCTGGGCTTCCATGGATTCCAGTGGATCGTGCTCATCGCCATCGGTGGAGGACAATGAGGAAAATAGCGTAATCCACGTTGATCGCACCTTCTGGCGGCGAAAGAAGTCGTGAATTGTGTTTTGCACAATTCTGGTGAAAAGCAACGGCAACTCGTGCGCAGGCCGCTCGCCGTAGTTCTCGGCCAGCTTGCACATGGCGTCTTGCACGATGTCCAGGGCACTGTCCTGGTCACGCACCGCATACAGCGCCTGTTTGTAGGCGCGCCGCTCGGCGCCAGCAAGAAATTCGGAGAGTTCGGCGCGGGTCGCCATCTATCA
>CAZSOI010000480.1:0-7188 GCA_964608115.1 uncultured Burkholderiaceae bacterium
TTAAAGCGGCCGCTTAAGTACAGCGCCTCGGCTTGCTGTAACTCACGCAAGCGCTGCTCGAGGTCCGACTGAGCGGGCGAGGGGCTCGAAGGACGTGCGCCCGTTTCCGCGCAGCCGGCGAGGTGGCAGACGATGGCAATCGATATCAACCATGCAGCCGCCATCTTTGCGGCTCCAGCCGCCGCTTTGCGCGCGCGATGCTTATCCATGCATTACTCCTGTTGTTTCATTTCGAAGTGCGCCGCTGCATGCAGCGCCAACTTGCCGCGCAGCATAGAGCCGAGGCGCCGTGCGGCGCTAGTCGAATCGATAGGACTTTAGTCAATAGGCAGCGCGCGGCGTTTGCTTCACGATTCGTTCCGCCAAGCGGGCAAATGAAATTTCAACCAACCAGGAGAAAGCAATGAAGCTGATTCGCAGAAGCAAGCATCAATTGGGTCAAGGCATGACGGAGTACATCATCATTGTCGCGCTAATCGCCATCGGCGCGGTCGGCGTCTTTACCGCCTTCGGCAAGGAAGTGCAGCACGAGGTCGCCGGCATCGCCGAAGGCCTGGCCGGCTCGAACTCGACGCAGGCGGTCACCGACGCCAACACGTCGGCGACCAACGCGAACACGGCCGCAGGCAAGCAACAGGGCATGAGCGACTTCAACCAAAGCGCGGGCGCCGCCGAATATCAGCGGTAAGGCAAATCACCGCCAAACCTCCGGGGCACGGCCACTCCGGCCCCGGAGACATCTTCCGAAATCCAAGCGGCGGAACCGAACGACTCCGAAACTAGAAAGGCCTGAAAGTGAAGACTCTCCGCCTTACTCGTCGAACGACGGGTCAGACCTTTCTGTGGTTTCTTGCCGCGATCGCGGCCAGCTGCATGATGCTGCTTATCGTCTACAACGTCGGCCAGGTCAGCAACGCGAAGGAAAAGACGACCAATGCCGCCGATTCTGTGGCCATGAGCGGCGGCCTGGTGCAGGCGCGCGGCATGAACCTGATGGCTTATACCAATCGGGCCATGATCGCCAACGAAGTGACGATCGCGCAGCTGGCGTCGGTCGACACGTGGGTCAAGTTCAACTACCAATTTGCCGCCAACTTGAACACGGTCGGGCAATTCATTCCGATCATTGGCGACTTCACCACCGCGCTGCAGGACGTCATGGAGGCGATCTACGACGTGGTGAACGAAGGCGTCGGCTTTTTGATTCCTATTTTCGACGACATCGTGCAGGCGCTGGATGTGCAGCGCTACGCGATCCTGATTGCCACACCGCTGGCCGCGAACGATGCCGCCAACGAGGCTGCCAACGAAAATTCGGTCCAGATGAACGGGAACCTCGCCTTCTCGACGCTCGCGGCGCTCGATAACTGGAACAAGTACTGGAATCCGAGTATGCCCAACAGCCTGTTGGTCGATCACAGCAAAAACAGCGGACAAAACGGTCAGGACGATCGCAGCGATGCACAACAAATCATTTCGAACTCGCGCGACCAGTTCTCCTCCGATCGCGAAGCGGGCAAGATGATCGACTGGATGAATCGGCTTGCGGCTTTTTCTCCGCTGACGATCCAGTTAAACAAGAGCTCGGGCAGCGCGGAGCTGGTCGACCCCGACCACTGGGAAGTGCAGGACTCGATGGAGCAGTCGCTGGCCCTATGCTACATCGTAGGCTGCACCTCGCTGGTCAGCGGCCCGCTGGCGTGGGCGCGCGCCAATGTGAACAATGACAACAGCAACGGGAACGACTGGGTTTCCGAGGGTCGCTGCAAAAACGGCGCCTCGTGGTTCTCCGCCTGCTATTTCGCCTGGTGGGCCGATTACCCGTCGGGTCCGGACCAGTTCTCTGGCTTTAGCGGCGTACCCGAAATGTTCGATGTGCAGGATCAAAAAAGGCAAAACGCGGCGCTGTACTACTTCGTATCGGTAACCAAGAGCGCGAGCACGACGTCAACCGCACAAAACCTTGGCATCGACAATCCGGCCAGTGATCCCGGCAGCGCACTGGGCTCGCCCCGTCTGACCGATGCCTTAAACAACAATGAGCTGCCGGCAATATCCTCCGCGCGCATTTTCTTCTTCCGGCCCAAGCGCGATCCGAACGCCGATCCGACGGCGATCACTGCGCAGAACCTAACGCGCGAGGACAACGTGAAGGAATACGCGAGCTTGTACAACCCGTACTGGCAGACGCGACTGCATACGCCCAATTGCAAGCTGCTAAGCAACCCGGGCAGCGACGATTGCAACTGGCGCATGCTGCTGTACACCGGAAGCGGCCAGCTGCCGGCGCAACTCGTGATCGATGCGATGCCGTGAAGGAGTCTTCCGTGAAAGCGATCCAATACAGCCCCCGCCGCGAATCGGGGCAGGCCACATCCGAATTTCTCGTGGCGATGCTCGTGATCATTCCGCTCTTTCTGGGCGTCGTTTATATCGGCAAATACGAGGACGTGCGCCATTCGGCGATTCAAGCAAGCCGCTACAGTGCTTTTGAGCGCGTGTACGATCCTTGGAAGGCGCACAAGAGCGACGCGGTGCTGGCGGAAGAGACGCGCGCGCGCTTTTTCACCGATCCGATGCTCAGCAACAAAGGGGCGGTCGGATATCAGGACACAACGCAAAATCTCTCTGGCACCAACGGCACCACGAACCAGAACTGGTACGGCACCGGCGGACAGCCGATCCTGAGCCAGTACTCGGGCTCGAACAACGCGGGCGTGACCGTGCAGATGCAGACAGGAAGCGTCTCGGGAGCCGCATACGCCGGCTTGCAGCTACTCGATACGCTGAGCTTTAAGGCACCCGACCCGGGCATGGCCCAGGCGCACGTGAAGGTCGGACTGGCCAATGTCACCAGTTTTGCACCTCTGAGCAACCTTAACCTGGTCCTCGACGAATCCACGTCAGTGCTGACGGACGGCTACAACGCCAGTGGCGCTGGCAACAGGAGCTCGCCGGCCGACAACAGCGTGCGCAGCCGTGTCTACAACGAGTGGGGGCCGGCGACGATTGCCAAATTCGCCAACCTCGCAGGACCGATGCGTGAGCTCTTCTCGGTGATCGACAGCGGAGTTGCCTCATGGGGCTGGCAGTTTCTGACGGACACCAACGGGCCCCAATGGGGGTGCATCAGCCCCGATGTAGTTCCCAGCACCGCAGCGCCGGGTGCGACCTACGACCCGAAGAATGCCAGCACCAACTGCTGACCTGCGAGGACCGGATGAAGCACTTCGACCGCTTTTTAATGCGATTGGCGCTGTGGGTAATGCTGGGCTTGGTGCTGTCCGCCTCCGCTAGTGCGCAGAACTCCACCCCGTGGCCGCAGGTGCCGCTTCCTCCGCGCGCGAATGTCCAATGGATCGCCGACGACATGAAGGTCGACGGAATCCCGATGCGCGTGATGCGATTCGATTCGCAGACCAGCCGTGAGGAAGTTGCCGCCTATTACACCGCGCACTGGTCCGGTGGCTATCCCACCAAACCATCGGTAACCACATCGGGCAATACGACGGTGGTCGGCCAAGCGCATGGCCCGTACTACATGACGGTAAAGGTGCGCGAAGAGCCGCACCAGCACAGCTCGGGTTGGATCGCGGTCAGCCAAATGCTGGGCAACAAGGTGGAGCTTGCAGCCGGAGGCTTGCCGATTCCGCCGGGCGCAAAAATCATGTCGGTCGTCGAATCCAGGGATCCGGGCAAGTGGTGCCGACAGCTGGTGATCTCGTACGAGGGCAGTGTCGATAACGCGATCAATTTCTATGAGGCGGCCCTAAACGGCGCCGGCTGGGAGCAGATCCAGAAGACCTGGTCGGCGCCGCCAGGCGTGGGACCGCGCGCCGCCCTGGGCGTTTATCAGCGCGATCAGTCGCAGCTGGCAATTAGCGTTACCCAGGCCAAGGGACAGCGCACTTCGATCATGGCGACTCTTGTGACCAATGACACTGTGGCGCAAGCGCAGTGACAGGCAGCATAGGAACTGCCGTTCGCCAAGGAGACGACCGTGAAAGACCAAGCCCGAGGCTTTGCCGTAAGACAGTTCGGACAATCGATGGTCGAGTATCTGGTGATTTGCGCGGTGCTCGCGCTGGCGCTGTTTGCGCCATTCGGGAGTTCGCAGGAAACGGCCGCGCAGATGCTGGCGAACCGCCTGCGCGATTTTTATAGCGCCTTGAGTTTCTTTTTATCACTGCCATAAGGAATCTGACCATGAAGATGCCAAGCCTGAGCAGCCTGCCGCTGAACCGCAACTGGCTAACGCTAGCAGTCGCTTTGCTGTTGGGCGGCGCTGCCGTCTTTCTGAGCAATAAGCTGCTGCACGACTACAAGGTCAAGATCGACACCGACGCGCGAGCCGCGCACCAGATGATCAAAATCGTCGTGGCTAAGCGTGATCTGCCGCGGGGCGCCCCGGTCGTGATGGAGAATTTCGCGATGCGCGATATGCCGGTCGATTTTGTGCATTCGTCTGCGCTTCGACCAAACCAGTTCGACCAGTACGTGGGCCAGCGCCTGGCGGTCGCCCTGAAAACCGGCGAGGCCTTGCTCGATGCGCACCTGGAAGCGACGAACACCGTCTTTTCGGCGACGCTCCCCAAGGGTCAGGTTGCGCTGACGACCGAGGTCGACGAAGTCAATTCGATATCGGGCATGCTGCGCCCGAGCGATCACATTGACCTGATGGTGACGGCCCACCCGAGCAACGGGCGCGGTGCGGAAGTCACCTTTCCATTGCAATCGAACGTCGAGGTGTTGGCCACCGGGCAGGTGACGCGCAAGCGCGACGGCACCAACCAGCCGCGCATGTACACGACAATCACAATGGCGGTGACGCCGGAGGACGCAGAGCGGATCGTCGTTGCCAAGAGCTCCGGCAAGCTAACAGCTGTGCTGCGAAATCCCGACGACACGCGGCGCAATACCACGGTTGCGATGGGTATCGATCAGTTGCTGCCGAAACCACCGAAAGGCTCCGCGCACCGGCCGGTTCAATACATCGTCGGAGGCGGCGGCAAATCGTAGGCGGACGGATTCTTTATGTGCAGCGGCCCGCTTGTGCGGGCCGCATTCGTTTTGGCGCCTGCGTGCGCTTAAGAGCTTTGCAGTGACCTTGGTCACGCCCGCAGCGGGCGTAGGTGACGCACATGCCCTTGGTCACTATGCCGGGCCGTCTGCGCCCGCGATGATGCCGATATCGACGCCCAACATGGAGTACAGCGCCATGAAGACGAATATTCGCCCCTATCTGACTGCGATCTGGATCGTCTCTCGCGTCGCCCTCGCCGCGCAGGATGCCCCCGAACAGCCGGCACCGGTTCCGCCGAAGCCGGTCGCCATGGCCGATCCGGCGCCGCGCGCCAAGACCATCAAGACCTTCGCCATGGCACAAAGCAGTGCCTCGCTGGGGCCCGTGCAGGCCGGCCCGGCCGTCACGCTGTTTCGCGGAGAAGTACAGGTCCTGGACCTGCCGGAGGTCACGCGGATCGCGGTGGGCAACGGCGGCGTACTGCGGGCTACGGTTGCCGAGCCGGGTCAGGTCGTTTTGATCGGCGAAGGCGTTGGAAGCACGACACTGCGCGTGTGGACAAGCTCCGGCGCGCAGCACACCTACGAGGTGACGGTTCGCCAGGATGACACGGCGCGGATCGTGCGCGATGTGCAAGATATGCTGGCCAGTGAACGTGGCCTGACGGTGCGCCAAGTGGACGGGCACGTGCTGATCGAGGGCGACTACAGCGATCCGAGCATGACTGCGCGTTTGGTGGCGATTCAGAAAATCTACCCGCAGGTGGTCTCGGTCGTTCCGCCGCACAAGCCCCAGACAGTCGTGCCGGTCGACCGCATGATCCACATGGACGTGCGCGTCGTCGAAATTCGCAAAACTGCGCTGGAGCAGCTCGGCATCAACTGGGCGGCGCAGGCGCAAGGACCGACCCTCGGGGGCAGCCTGTTTACAACCAAGAACATCGCCCGCACACCCAACCCGGGCTTGTTTACTCCTCCCACGGGCGTGCTCGCCAATGCGGGCTATTTCGGCATCGCTACCAACCTCACGTCCATGCTGGATCTGCTCGGCCAAAGCGGCGACAGCTGGACCCTGGCCGAGCCCAATGTCAGCTGCAAGAGCGGCGGTGAGGCCAAGTTCCTGGTCGGGGGCGAGATCCCGATCCCAGTGGCAAACGGCCTGGGCACGACAACAGTCATCTACAAAAAGTACGGAATCATCCTGGAGTTCAAACCCGTGGCGGACGATAAAGGCAACGTCAACTCGACTATCGTTGCCGAAGTCAGTGAGCCGGATCCGACCTATTCGAACTCCAACGGCATGATCGCGTTCCGCCAAAACCGGACCGAAACGGAAGTCAGCCTGAAAGAAAACGAAACACTCGTCATATCGGGTCTGTTGAGAAATTCGGGTGCAAAAGGCTTTAACGGCATTCCGGGCCTGATGGATGTGCCGGTGCTGGGCGCGCTGTTTCGTTCGAAGGAATTCCAGAACGAGCGAACCGAGCTGGTCGTGCTGGTTACGCCACGCGCGGTCGACGCCCAAAGCAGCATCAGCACGGCGGCGGTGCAGCGCGCGGATCAGTACTCGAGCAAGGTCAATCATCTAATCAGCGAAGGCATGGCGGAGTGACGGCAATGTGGAAGATCCAGCTCAAGACCGAAGACGGCGCCTCGTCCGAACTGAGCCTGTCTCAGGGCAAGATCAAGATCGGACGCGACGGCGACAGCGACGTGAAGCTCGCCGGCTGGCGAATCAGCCGCAAGCATGCCGAGCTCTTCATTTCGAACGACCAGCCTTTTATCCGTGACCTGTCCTCGTCCGCGGGGACCTACGTCAATGGCCAGCGCATCAGCACGCACGGACCTTTGAACGCGGCCGATTTGATCCAGGTCGGTCCATACCAGCTCAAAGTGCGCTGGATCGCTGCTGAGGTCAAGTCCCTCGCGCTCGCGCCCAAGGACAAACACGACGCGCTGCCCGCGGTCTGCGAAGCGGCGCCTGATCCGAAGGTCGAGGCCGCGGCGTCGCCGGCTCCGGACCGGACCTTTCAGTGGCGGCGCCTGCTGCACGAGCGACTGCTGGAGGCTTTTGACGTACGGCGCGTCGACGTGCACAAGATGTCCGACAGCGAACTGCGCCGGCGCACCGAGGCACTGATTGCCGATCTGATCGAGCAAACCCCG
>CAZSOI010000481.1:0-27315 GCA_964608115.1 uncultured Burkholderiaceae bacterium
CGGCAAGGAACTGGTGGCCAGGGCGATTCACGCGATGTCGACGCGCCGTGCCATGCCCTTTGTCGCCGTCAATTGCGGTGCGATCCCCGAATCGCTGATGGAGGCCGAGTTTTTTGGTTATCGACGCGGTGCCTTTACGGGCGCCGAGCGCGATCGTGACGGCTTCTTCCAGGCCGCTTCCGGCGGGACATTGTTGCTCGATGAGGTCGCCGAATTGCCATTGGCGATGCAGGTCAAGCTGCTGCGCGCCATTCAGGAGCGGCACATCCACAAAGTGGGCTCAACGACAGAAGAGGCGGTGGACGTGCGCATCCTGAGCGCGACGCACCAGGACCTAGCCCGCTTGGTGGAGTTAGGACGATTTCGGCAGGACCTGTTTTATCGGCTCAACGTCATCGAATTGCGCGTGCCAAGCTTGCGTGAACGTTGCGAAGACATCGCATTGATTGCCAAGTTCTTGTTGCAACGCATTGCCGAGCGTGCCGGCGTGCCCACAGCTTGGCTCACACCGGAAGCCGAGGCGACGCTGCGCCAGTGGTCGTTTCCTGGCAACGTGCGCGAACTGGAAAATGTCTTGGAACGTGCCGTTGTGTTGACTGGCGGCGGCAAGATAGCGCCCGTGGACCTCGTTTTGGAGACGGCACGTGCCTTCGAGGCTGCGCCGGCCTCGAGCGCAACGGCCCTGGCAGTGCATGAAGAGCAAGAGGCAGCGCTAGCGCAACAGGGTTCGGAGGTACCGCCACGCTTTTCGCTCGTTGACGGCGTGCCCAGTGACCTTGCCGCTTACCTCGATGAGATGGAGGAGGCCGCTTTGCGCGCAGCCCTTGCCAGAACCCGGCACAACCGCACTGCGGCGGCCCAACTGCTGGGTATATCTTTTCGCCAGATGCGCTACCGCATGCAGCGCCTGGGACTGAAGTGACAGCGCACCCGGGCGCAATGGCACAACGCGCTCCATGAGCGATGGTGCATGGGCCGCGTCTGCGTGCCGCGTCGCCGACGACGGCTGGGTGCAGGGGGCGCGACGTCTCGAATCGCCGAACTTCGATGCCCGGCCCGTGGGGTGCCGGATTGAACTGCTGGTTCTTCATTGCATCAGCCTGCCTCCGGGGTGCTTTGGCAACGGCGATATTGAGCGATTGTTTTCCAATCAGCTTGACTGCAGCGCCCACGCGTTTTACGAGCAACTGCGCGGTGTTCGCGTCTCGGCGCACTTTTTGATCGCGCGCGGTGGTCTGTTGACCCAGTTCGTTTCTTGCCACGACCGGGCTTGGCACGCAGGCGTCTCGCAATGGGAGGGGCGCGCGGCATGCAATGATTTTTCCATCGGCATTGAGCTCGAGGGCACCGAATTCGAACCGTTCACGACAGCGCAGTACGCAACCTTGGACGTATTGCAGCGGGCGCTGGCGGCCGCCTACCCGCTGCGCTGCACCCGCGGACATAGCGAGATCGCTCCGGGGAGAAAGTCCGATCCCGGTCCCCTGTTTGATTGGACGCGCGTGCCCCGCGAATATTAAGAAAGAAGCCCGCGCGGCACGCGTGCAACGCAAAAAATTTTTCAGTTGCCGACAAGGCAATCTTCTCCTACCATCGCCGCCACAAGGCGTTGTTGAGTCCTGACTAGTGACCACAAGATGTTGTGCCCGTAAGGAATCTCGCAATCCTCCGATTGGCGAGCGCGGCATCTTCAACGTCAGGCAGTGTGCGCATTGGCAAACGCGGCGCGCCAGACGCCAAGAACGTACCTGATCTAGGCCTAGTGGGTCCGGCACCCTTGCGAAGTGTCGGCGCGCAATTTTGTCAACAGGGGGAAGCATGCAATTTCGAAACGCCGCGGCACCTCTCGCAGCCGAAGGTGCTGCGTCGGCGACGATGCCGTTGTCGCTAGGCGAGCCGTTGCTGGATCGGCCCCGGGCATCTTCGCTGGCGGAGTATCGGGTCATGCGCCGCAATGGCGCTGTGGTCAGCTTTGAGCCGTCAAAAATCGTCGTGGCAATGACCAAGGCGTTTCTTGCTGTTCGCGGCGGCCAGGGCGCTGCGTCGGCTGCAGTCCGCGAGCAGGTGGAACGTTTGACGAGCGCAGTTGTGGCGGCATTGATCCGTCGGCAACCGGCAGGCGGCACCTTTCATATAGAGGACGTCCAGGATCAGGTGGAACTGTCGATGATGCGCGATGGGGCGCACGACGTGGCTCGCGCCTACGTCTTGTATCGCGAGCGACGCAGCCAGGAGCGCGCGCGCTCGGCGCCTGCTCAGCCGCTGCCGGGTGCGATTCGCGTAAGTGTGGATGGTCGCAGCGTGCCGCTGGATGAAGGGCGTTTGCGGGCGACGATTCAAGCGGCCTGCGAAGGTTTGGAGCAATACGTATCGGTAGAGGCGGTCATGAAGGCCACCGTCAAGAATCTATTTGACGGTGTGTCGATGGACGAAGTGCACAAATCGGCGGTTCTTTCTGCCCGCTCGCTCATCGAAACCGACCCTGCGTACAGCGAGGTTAGCGCTCGGCTGCTATTGCATGCGGTTCGCAGGGAGGTGTTCGGCCTCGAGGTCTCGCAGGCGGTCATGGCGCAACGCTACCCCGAATATTTGCCGCGCGGCATACGGCTGGGCGTGGAAGCCGGACTGCTCGACGAGCGTCTGATGCAGTTTGACCTGGACCGTCTGGCTGCGGCGCTGCGGCCCGAACGCGATCTGCAGTTCTCCTATCTGGGATTGCAGACCCTGTACGACCGGTATCTTCTGCATCGCAGCGGCCAGCGCTTTGAACTACCGCAGACCTTTTTTATGCGCGTTGCCATGGGTCTGGCGCTTAACGAGATCGATCGCGAGGCGCGGGCCATTGAGTTCTATGGCTTGCTTTCGAGCTTCGATTTCATGTGCTCGACGCCAACGCTGTTTAATTCGGGGACTTGCCACGCCCAGCTTTCCTCGTGCTACTTAAGCACGGTGCCCGACCAGCTCGACGGCATCTATGCGGCCATCAAGGACAACGCCCTGCTCGCTAAGTTTGCCGGGGGGCTGGGCAATGACTGGACGCCGGTGCGCGCCCTGGGCGCCCATATTCGAGGAACCAATGGCAAATCGCAAGGTGTCGTGCCCTTCTTGAAGGTGGTCAACGACACTGCAGTTGCGGTCAACCAGGGCGGCAAGCGCAAGGGCGCGGTTTGTTGCTACCTGGAGACCTGGCATCTGGACATCGAGGAGTTTCTCGAGCTTCGCAAGAACACGGGCGATGACCGGCGCCGCACCCATGACATGAACACCGCGAACTGGGTTCCCGACCTGTTTCTAAAGCGTGTCGCAGCCGACGCGCAGTGGACCTTGTTTTCGCCCAGTGATTGCCCCGACCTGCACGAATGCACGGGAGCGGCATTTGAGCAGGCCTACGTCGCATATGAGCAAAAGGCCGAGCGCGGTGAAATCAAACTGTTCAAGAAAGTCTCGGCCGCGCAGCTTTGGCGCAAGATGCTGACCATGCTTTTCGAGACGGGGCACCCTTGGATCACGTTCAAGGACCCCTGCAATATCCGCTCGCCCCAACAGCACGTCGGGACCATTCACGGATCGAACCTGTGCACCGAAATCACACTGAATACCTCAGAAGACGAAATCGCGGTCTGCAATCTTGGCTCCGTTAACCTCTTTGCGCATCTTAGGCCGACCGATGACGGGGAATGGGAGCTGGACCAGGAGAAGCTGTGTCGCACGATCGGCGTAGCCATGCGCATGCTCGACAACGTGATTGACATCAACTATTACGCGGTTTCCAAGGCCCGCAACGCCAATTTGCGGCACCGCCCGGTCGGACTGGGCATCATGGGATTTCAGGACTGCCTGCATCGTATGCGCATCCCCTATGCCTCGCGCGAGGCGGTGGAGTTCGCCGATACGAGCCAGGAGATCGTCTGCTACCTTGCGTACTGGTCTTCAACCGAGCTGGCCGCGGAACGCGGCGCGTATTCGACATTTGGCGGCTCGCTTTGGGACCAAAGCGTGCTGCCGCATGACAGCCTGGATCTGCTGCAAAAGCAGCGCGGCGGCCATCTGGAGGTCGACCGCAGCGAGCGCCTGGACTGGAACGCACTGCGCCGACGCATCGCGCAGTACGGGATGCGCAATTCCAATTGCATCGCCATTGCCCCCACGGCGACGATTTCCAACATCGTCGGGATTTCCGCAAGCATCGAGCCCACGTACCAAAATCTGTTTGTGAAGTCCAATCTTTCGGGCGAATTCACGGTCGTTAACCCGCATCTGGTGCGCGATCTCAAGGCCCAGGGGCTGTGGGACGAGGTAATGGTGGCGGACTTGAAATACTTCGATGGCAGTTTGGCTCGAATCGACCGAATTCCGGCCCATATTCGAGCCTTGTACGCCACGGCCTTCGAGATTGACCCCGTGTGGCTGATCGAATGCGCGGCGCGGCGACAAAAATGGATCGATCAGGCGCAGTCCCTCAATATTTATATGGCGGGGGTCTCCGGCCGCAAGCTCGACGAGATCTATCGGCTGGCGTGGTTGCGCGGACTCAAGACCACCTATTACCTGCGCACGCTCGGCGCCACGCACGCCGAAAAGGCCACCGGCCGTGGCGGCGATCTGAATGCCGTCCCTGTGGCCGAGAGCACAGCGGCTGGTGCGGGCCAGGTTTGCATGCTGCGCTCCGCAAGCCCGGGCTTTTCCGACTGCGAAGTTTGTCAATAGCCGGCAAGGCCGGACCGTGCACCACGGCGGGGGCGCACTAGGCAGTGGGCCCCGTGTGGCAAAGAAAGCGACCAAACGTGAGAAAGGGATTCGATGCTGGCAGCTGGTAAGGACGTGACGCAAGCAAGACATGCAGAGCGTGATGGGAAAGAGCCGAAGGGCGATTTTCGACCCCTCGATGGCCGCGTCCGGGCCGAAGACAAGCGGGTCATCAACGGCCGAGCCGACGTCAATCAGCTCGTTCCGCTCAAGTACAAGTGGGCCTGGGACAAATATCTTTCTTCCTGCGCCAACCACTGGATGCCGCAGGAAGTGAATATGGCGCGTGATGTCGCGCTGTGGAAGGATCCCAATGGCCTGAGCGAGGATGAACGGCGCATCATCAAGCGCAATCTGGGTTTTTTCGTAACCGCCGATTCCTTGGCGGCCAACAATATCGTTCTGGGCACCTACCGCCAGATCACGGCACCTGAATGCCGTCAGTTTCTGCTGCGCCAGGCCTTCGAAGAGGCGATCCATACGCACGCCTATCAGTACATTGTCGAGTCTCTCGGTCTGAATGAAGGCGAAATCTTCAACGCCTATCGTGAAATTCCGTCCATCCGGGACAAGGACGAATTTCTTCTGCCTTTTATCGAGGTACTCACGGATCCGGGCTTTCAAACCGGGACCCAGGAGGCGGATCGAACCTTGCTGCGGTCGCTGATCGTCTTTGCCTGCCTCATGGAGGGTCTTTTCTTTTACGTCGGATTTGCCCAAATCCTGGCGCTAGGGCGGCAAAACAAGATGACCGGGGCCGCCGAGCAGTACCAATACATCCTTCGCGACGAGTCGATGCATTGCAACTTCGGTATCGACCTTATCAACCAGATCAAACTGGAGAACCCGGGGCTGTGGAATGCCGAGTTTCGAGGTGAGGTCCGCGCGCTCTTTGCGCAAGCCGTTGAGCTCGAATATCGGTACGCGGAGGACACCATGCCGCGCGGCGTCCTTGGTCTGAATGCCGCCATGTTTAAGGGATACCTGCGTTACATCGCGAACCGCCGCGCGCAGCAAATCGGCTTAGAGCCGCTGTACGCCGACCAGGAGAACCCGTTTCCCTGGATGAGCGAGATGATCGATCTGAAAAAGGAGCGCAACTTCTTTGAGACCAGAGTAATCGAATATCAAAGCGGCGGTGCATTGAGTTGGGATTGAGTGATGAATGCTGCGAGCGTGCGAATTGAACATGGAACTGCGCACTAAATCGGGACATCGCGCAACAAAATCTTTCGCGACAATACAAATATTTCTTGCAGTCACTGGGCATTGGGAGTCATAATGCGCCGTGAATTTTGGTAGCTCGATCTTGCGATCGATCGCTGAATTGAACACAGACAGTCACAGTCGACCACCAGTCGCCATTGGATATGGGACGTTAGGCATCGAGACCATCCGGTCTTGTGGCATTGCTCCCTCTCTTGACCGAACTGCCCTTGCGGGCGTTCGCCCCGATCGTCGGGCTCCCTCCTCAACGAATTCGTACGTCAGCAAATTCCTGGCGTACAGCATGCGCGCAGGTGCCGCCCCGGCGACCCTGCGGGCATGTCGTGCCGAATTCATCAGCGTCAACGGCCAGTGCTCTGTCCGTTCCGCGCTTGGCTCGGATTTGCGCCAATCAAAACGCATTTCTGGGCATGTCGCGGCGACCGTGCCTCCGCATGCGCCGATGAATAGCCCGGTGCGCCACTTGGCGGCCGGGTTTGGGTTTTAACCATCCGTAACTTCATCGACGTAAATTAGGAGATTCATATGGCAACGAAGAAATCTGCGAAGAAGTCCGCCAAGAAGTCCGCCAAGAAGCCGGCGAAGAAGGCTGCAAAGAAGAAGGCTGCCAAGAAAAAGGCTGCGAAGAAGTCGGCAAAGAAGTCCGCTAAGAAGGCTGCGAAGAAGTCCGCCAAAAAGGCCGCCAAGAAAAAGGCGGCCAGAAAGTCGGGTAAAAAAAAAGTAGCTAAAGCGGCCAAGAAGAGGTCGGCACCCAAGAAAGCTGCTGCTCCGGCGGCAGCGCCGGCACCCGCCGCTCCGGCGGCAGCGCCGGCGGCTCCGGCAGCACCAGCGCCTGTTGGGGCTCGGGCTCCCCTGAGTCCGACGACGGCCTGGCCGTTCCCGACGGGCAGCCGACCCTAAGCACAAAGGCTACGTATCTCTTAAGGCGCCCAGTGCCGGCGCCTTTTTTTCGCCCTGCGCGCGCGTGCGTTCACGGCAACTCGGCAGCTACAATCGGGCGCGCGATCCGAGGACAGGGCGCGGTGTCCATCCGGTTGCTTTACGTGCCACGCATCGTCGCGACATTTCGCCGCGGCTAAGAACACTATGCTTTTGCTAGAAATCCTTCACCTGCTGCTGAGCACCGTTGCGGGCCTTTTAGGCAGTGCGCTGTTGTTGCGCGCGTATTTGGGCTGGCTGCGCCTGTCGCGCACCAATCCGGTCGTTGTCTTTTGCGTTGCGCTGACGGACTGGTTGGTCGGCCCGATTCGCCGGGCGTTACCTTTGCGCAGTCGGTTTGACGCCGCATCGCTGACAGCGGCGCTTGCGGTCGCACTGGTTTTTGAGTTTCTGATGGGGCTCGTTCGGTCTGACCGGGGCGTTTGGCACTGGTACTTTTTGGTGCCCAGTGTCTTGTTGGTCCTAGTGCATTGGGTCCTGTACCTCGTCACGCTGCTGGTATTTGCCAATGTCGTGTTAAGTTTGGTCAATCCGCATGCGCCGCTGGCACCGACCTTCGACGCGCTAACTCGCCCAGTTCTCGCCCCGCTACGCCGGATCATTCCTCCGATCGGAGGCTTTGACCTATCGCCTCTGGTGTTGATCGTTGCGGTTCAGATTTTGTTGCTGGTCCTAGACCAGTTTTCCTTCTAAGCGCGCCGATGCGGCTGGGCACGGTCGCGAGAATTAAGCTAAGCAGATGCCGCGCGATCACCAAGGCCGATAGCCAAATGTCTCAACAAAGCGCTGCTCGATCTGCGATCGGGTCGGCTGGTGCCGTTGTGCGCCGTTGTGCTCAATCTTCGCGGCGCCCATGATCGCGGCCAGGCGACCGGACGTTTCCCATCCCAGATCGTTGGCAATCCCAAAAAGCAGACCCGCACGGTACGCGTCACCGCAGCCGGTCGGATCGACGACGGCCGCAACAGGCGCGGCGGGAATCACGAAATGTTCTTTTCTCGTGCGGATTTCAGAGCCCTGTGCACCCCGCGTGACGATCAGCGCTTGCAGATTTGCCGACAATGCATCCAGCGACCGACCAATTTTCGCGGCCAGCAACTTGGCCTCGTAATCGTTGACGGCAAGGTAAGTCGCGCGCTGCATAAACCAGAGCAGTTCCTCGCCGCTAAATAGCGGCAATGCCTGTCCCGGGTCAAACACAAACGGTATTTGACGCTCGGCCAGTGCGCGCGCGTGCGCCAACATTCCCTCGCGGCCATCCGGCCCCACCAAGGCGAGGCGCGGCGCAAGATCCTCCGGCATGCGGTTGTGGTGCGAATGCGACATCGCGCCGGGATGAAACGCCACGATCTGATTGTCATCCAGATCCGTGGTTATGAACGCCTGTGCGGTGCGGGTTCCTTCGATATGCAAGACACGGCTGCGGTCGATGCCCAGTACATCGAAGCGGCGGAGATATTCGCCCGCGTCGTCGCCAACCGTTCCCATCGGCAAGGGATGACCCTGCAAGAGCGCGAGGTTATAGGCAATATTGCCTGCAACGCCGCCAAACTCTTGGCGCAACGTTGGCACCAAAAACGAAACGTTCAGAATATGTACTTGGTCCGGGAGGATGTGGTCCTTGAAACGACCGTGAAACACCATGATCGAGTCGTACGCTATCGAACCACAAATCAGAATGTTCATCTTTTGCTTGGGGAGGCTTGGTCAGATCGTGGACGGCGTTGGGCGAGAGAACTCGGTCAGGGGTAAAACGGATACGCAACGAAGCCGGCTACGCCAACGCCGCGGAACTCGAAGATCAGGCGAATCGTCAGATCGGCGCCAGCCTCGAGGTTATCGCTTGGTTCTTGCGAAGCGGCCGTGCGCGCTGCTAAGTAATCGGTGGGCGTGAAAACCTTGCGCGCCAGCGGATGATTCAAACTGTCGGTGAGCGTGAGTTCGATCGCCGGCAGCGCCATGGGAAACTCGGCGCGATTGCGAATTACGGCATCAAACTCCATCGCCGAGGTCCCCGGCACTGCCTGTAGATCGCTGCTCACAACCGCAAGCAGCTCCGGGCGCATCGGCCATTGTGCGGAGCAATCCAAAGGCGCGCAAAGCGCGGCCAGGGTCGGCTGCAAATCGGGGAAATGAACAATCAGGCTGGAGCGAAAAAGCAGCGCCAGTTGTAGGAGCAGCACGGGCGCGAGAACGGCACAAGCAACCCACAGGGCAGCGCGCACCGCAGGGCTACTTTCGGTGCTCTTGGGCCGCAGGAACAATGGCTCGAGCTCGGGAATCGACAAATCATCCTGCAATGCCGCTAGCTGGGTTTGGGTCTCCAGTGCCGGGGCCGCAAGCGGTGCCGGCGTTGCGTTTTGCTCGAGCTCGTGCCGCGCCTCTGCCGGTGTGCTGCGATGCGGCGCGCCATCGTTGCTTGGAAGCGGGGAGAGCGCATCCATACCATGAATGGTGTGTGAGACGCTACCGGCCGAGTCCGCTGCCGAGGCGCCAGCACGAGGCCGTGGCGACGGTGCTGGCGCTTTGGCTTGGCCAGACGGCGCGCTTTGTGTGGGTGAGAGCGGTTTGCGTGTTGGCGTGCGCGTCGGTGTCGTCGCCGGCGGCTGTACGAGGGATCGGCGATGTTCATTGATGTCGTCGACTGCGGCCGCGCTGGGGGATCGCGCTACTGGCTTATCGGCGTTTGTCGCCGTGGGTTCGACGTAATCGAGGTGGCCGATCGCGTTAAAGACGTGCCGACACGATCCGCAGCGCACTACGCCGCCACGCAAAGTCAATTGTTCCGCGCCGACGCGAAAGATCGCACCGCAGTTTGGACAACGGGTCGCCAGTGCCATGGCTTAGCGGAGGACCCGCTCTCCAACGATTGCGACCCATCCGTCTTGCTCGCCAACGGTGCGAAACCGCAAGTCCGGGTCCACCTGTGTGTAGGCCTGTCGTACCGCCTCGACTTGTCGCTCCAACAGTCCGCTTAGCACGAGCGTGCCCCGAGCTTGCAGAAAACAAACCAGGGTGGGGGCGAGCAGCACGATGGGGTTGGCAAGAATGTTTGCGATTACCACGTCAAAGCGACGCGAACCGTCGGCGGGGAGGCCGGCCGGAGAAGTGTACTGGGCATGCACGCGGTTGCGCTCGGCGTTGGACTGGGCAGCGCGTAGCGCCTGCGGGTCGATGTCTACCCCGACGACGTCGCTGGCACCGAGAAGCGCCGCGCAGATCGACAATATTCCGGAGCCGCAGCCGTAGTCGAGCAAGCGGGCGTTGGGGGCAAGATGCTCATCGAGCCATGCAAGACACAGACGCGTCGTCGGGTGCGAACCGGTACCGAAGGCAACGCCCGGGTCAATGCGAATGTTGCAGGCTTGCGGATCAGGCGGCTCGTGCCAACTGGGCACGATCCAAATCCGACCGACGCGTATTGGTGCGAACTGCGACTGTGTCTGGCGCACCCAGTCACAATCATCGAGCCGCTTTCGGCGCAAAATTGCCGGCACATTCTGCCCGAGCGAGCGCGAGGCAAGTTCGAGGACGGCGCTCGCGTCCGTGGACTCGTCCATCAGAATCGAAACGCGGTTGTTGCGCCATCCCGGTTCGGTTGCTGGCGCTCCCGGCTCTCCGTATATCGCGACCTCAAGGTCGGTGTCGCGGTCCTCGTCCTCGATTGCGACCGACAGGGCGCCGGCAGCGATCAGAGCCTCGCTCCAGTCGTCGAGCCGCTCGCGCGGCATCAGCAGTTGGATCTCGAGTAGGGGCATGGTCTATTGCCCGATTCGTCGGTATCCAAGCAAAAATGAGCGAGCCCGACAGCCAGGCGTAATCACCCTTGGTTGGCCTTCTTTTCGGCGAGGCGTTTCTCCAGATAATGAATGCTGGTGCCGCCCTGCACGAACTTCTCGTCCATCATCAGCTCGCGGTGCAGCGGAATATTGGTGCTGATGCCCTCTACCACCGCCTCCGAGAGGGCGATGCGCATGCGCGCAATTGCCTGATCTCTGCTATCGCCATAGCAGATCAACTTGCCGATCATCGAATCATAATGTGGCGGAACCAGATACCCTGCATAAGCATGCGAATCGACCCGCACGCCAGGGCCGCCCGGGGGATGCCAAGCGCTGATTCGGCCTGGGCTGGGCGTGAAGTTGTAGGGATGTTCGGCGTTGATGCGGCACTCGATCGCATGCCCGCGTGAAGCGATGTCGCGTTGGCGCAGGGTCAGGCGTTCACCGGCGGCAATTCGGATTTGGTACTGAACGATGTCAATGCCGGTCACCATTTCGGTTACGGGGTGTTCCACCTGCACGCGAGTGTTCATCTCGATGAAGAAAAACTCCCCGTTTTCGTACAAAAACTCGAATGTGCCTGCGCCGCGATAGTCGATCTTGCGGCAGGCATCGGCACAACGTTCGCCGATGCGTTCGACTGCCCGGCGCGGTATTCCGGGAGCAGGGGCCTCTTCGAGAATCTTTTGGTGGCGCCGCTGCATCGAGCAGTCGCGCTCGCCCAGCCAAACGGCGTTTCGGTGCTGGTCCGCAAGGACCTGAATCTCAATGTGGCGCGGATTTTCGAGGAACTTCTCCATGTACACCGTGGGATTGCCAAAGGCCACTTGGGCCTCCTGGCGTGTCATGGTCACCGCGCTAAGCAGCGCAGCCTCAGTGTGCACGACCCGCATGCCGCGTCCGCCGCCACCGCCCGCGGCCTTGACAATCACGGGGTATCCGATCGCGCGCGCGGTTCGGACGACCTCGCGCGGATCCTCGGCGAGCGCCCCGTCGGAGCCAGGTACGGTGGGCACCCCCGCTTCCACCATAGCGCGCTTGGCCGATACCTTATCGCCCATCATTCGAATTGACTCCGGCCGCGGTCCGATGAAGACAAAACCGCTGCGCTCGACGCGCTCGGCAAAGTCCGCGTTTTCGGAGAGAAACCCGTAGCCCGGGTGGATCGCTTCGGCGTCGGTCACCTCCGCCGCGCTGATGATCGCCGGAATGTTCAGGTAGCTGTCCTTGGAAGCGGCCGGACCAATACACACCGATTCGTCGGCAAGCTTGACGTACTTGGCGTCCGCGTCGACCTCCGAATGAACGACGACGGTGCGGATGCCAAATTCGCGGCAAGCGCGCTGTATTCTTAAGGCGATTTCGCCTCGATTGGCGATGAGGATCTTTCCAAACATGGGCGCTAAGCTGCTGAGGCGATAGTCTTGTGGCCGGGATGGCCGCCGAAAGGATTCTTACGCGGTTTGCAAATTACCCGATCACGAACAGCGCCTGACCGTATTCAACGGCTTGACCATTTTCAACGAGTATTTCGCGAATTGTGCCGCCGATCTCTGCTTCAATCTCGTTGAGCAGCTTCATCGCTTCAATGATGCACAGCGTATCGCCCGGTTTCACGCTCTGGCCAACCTCAACAAACGGCTTGGCGTCCGGGCTGGGCGAGCGGTAAAAAGTTCCGACCATGGGCGATTTCACGCTCTGCCCGGCGGCTGCTTCGGGCGCCGCCGACGCCGCCGCAGGCTGTGCGGTCGCAGACGCAGCTGCGGGCGCAAGCGCTGGCGGTGCTGCGATCGTAACTACCGGCGCGGCTGCGGCAGGGGGCAGATTTGGATGCTTGACAATACGAACCTTGTCATCGCCCTCGGTCACCTCAATTTCCGCAATGCCCGATTCGGCAACCAGATCGATTAGAGTTTTAAGTTTGCGCAGATCCATTCTTTCCTCACTAGGTCAGCCGCCCCGGTGCGCATCGCAGCGCCGATGCGCGCGCGAACACAAAAAAAGCGGACAGCGTCATTGAGAGGGCTCATATGCAGCGGCGAACTCCAGTGCCAGCTGGTAGCCGGAGGGACCCAGGCCAACTATGCAGCCAACAGCGCAGTCGGCGAGCAGCGAGACGTGCCGAAAGCTCTCGCGCCGGTAAATGTTGGAGATGTGTACCTCGACAAAAGGTATTGCTGCTGCAACCAAGGCGTCGCGTAGGGCGATACTAGTGTGCGTAAGGGCGCCGGCGTTGATGAGGATGAAATCCACCCCTTCGCCGACTGCCGCATGGATGCGATCGATAAGTGCACCCTCGTGGTTGCTCTGAAATGCCGAGAAGGAAACTTTCTTCCCGCGAGCTTGCTGCTGCAGCTCCCGCTCGATGTCGGCCAGGGTCTTGGTCCCATAAATCGTGGGCTCGCGCGTGCCGAGACGATCCAGATTCGGACCATTTACAAGGAGAATGGACTTTGCCACGTCAGCGCCTTGTTTTCCTGCGCATTCCCCGACAAAGAGGAAAATAAGAGGAAGAAAAGCGCTATTGTCGGCAGAATCCCCTAACTTGTCTAGGGGCGATCAGCGCGCTGAGGAGAGCCAGGCCTGTAACTGGCCAGGCTGCAGGGCGCCGCTGCGCGAGTGCAGAATCTCGCCTTTTGTCGACAACATCACAGTATAGGGCAGAACTCCTTGATCGTCGCCAAAGGCGCGCGCGAGGGACAGGGCCTCATAGCCTCCAACAAGCAGGGTCATATGAAGTCCGAGGCGGTCGCGAAACTGGCGAGATTGCTGCTCACCCTCGATGCCGATTGCCACGATCGTCACCTTGCCTTGCTCGTATTGGCGCTGTAGGCGATCGAGTTCGGGCATCTCGGCAACGCAGGGGGCGCACCAGGTCGCCCAGAAATTCACAACCAGGTACCTGCCCCGCCATTGTGCGAGCATCTGCGGCTGGCCATCGGCATCCTTGAGCGTCGTGCCGTAAAGGTGCTCGACCGCGTCGGCTCGGGCGCTACGCGTCGCGATCGTGGTGGCAACCAAACCGCCGAGTGCCGCGAGCACGACAATTGCGGCGCAAAGTCGGATAAGGATGGGTCTAGTCACTCGATGGTGGGTGGCAATCTGCTGCGTCGGAGTCTTCGAGTAATTGGCGCAACATCGGCAAGCTGGCGCGCCCGCAACGCTCGATCGGATGCAGCAGCGGATCGGAGCTGCGCGAGCGCGTACCGGGAGCCACGCGCAGGGCCTCGGGTTGGTAAACGGTCAGCAAAATAGCAATGGATCCTTCATTGGCTTTGCGCTCGGCCGACGGCACAAGAAAACCGATGACTTCCATTGCGTGCCCCTCGCCGCCAGGCGGCTCGGCCACGCGAAAGTCCACACGCTGCTCTAGCAGGGCCATCTCGACGTCCTTGGCGCTTTCCGTATATAGGTTCAATTTCACCGGTGAATGCTGCGTGGCGCTACCGTCAAGTACTGCGCCGACGAGGTACGGATGAAAGCCTTCGAGCATCTGCATCCACTGCGCCGCTACGGTGCGCAAGCGGCGCAGCAGCGCTACGTGCGGTGCACCCACGACGGTGCGCAAATACTCGCGCAACGCGGCGTCCATTTGCTCCTTGTCGGGCAAAACATCCGCCATGCGCGCGCGGCCGCCTGCCAGCGCAGCGGCGGCCTTGCGCTTGGCTTGCGCGCTATCGCGACCTTCTTCCACGATCAAGCGCGCGGCGATGGCCGCGATCTGGCGTTGCAGTTTTTCGCGGTCTCCGGTCGGCTCCACAGCTTGGTTGTCCTTGTGGCTGCTACGTTCTTACAAATGCAGTCTACCGAGTCGCCAGTCGCGTTTGCCAGCAACTTGCGCCCCGGCGCGAAGCGGCGCTCAAAGGCCCCCTGCGCCGCTTAGAATCTCCAGCTTTGAACGTCTGGCGGGAAACGTCGTGCACCTGCATATTATGGGAATCGGCGGCACGTTCATGGGGGGCGTGGCGCAACTGGCTCTGGCGGCAGGACATCGGGTCACAGGTTGTGATGCGGCCGTCTATCCTCCGATGAGCGAACAATTGCGCGCGGCCGGCGTGCAGCTCATCGAGGGCTACGATGCTGCCCAGCTCGCATTGCACCCCGACTTGTTTGTCGTCGGCAACGTCATATCGCGAGGCAATCCTCTGTTTGAGGCAGTGCTGGAGAGCGGCGCGCGATTTACTTCCGGGCCCGCGTGGGTCGGCGAGCAGATTTTGCATGGTCGTCATGTCGTCGGGATTGCCGGCACGCATGGAAAGACGACAACTGCGGCAATGGTCGCATGGATTCTGGAGTACGCGGGACTCGACCCCGGCTTTTTGATCGGGGGCGTGCCCATGGACTTCGCAAAGACGGCGCGTTTGGGGGGCGGCCGCCCCTTTGTTATAGAGGCGGACGAATATGACTCGGCGCTGTTTGACAAACGCAGCAAATTTGTCCATTACTTCCCCTCGACGCTGGTACTAAACAACCTCGAATTCGACCATGCCGATATTTTTGCGGACCTTGCGGCCATCGAGACCCAGTTCCATCATTTGCTGCGCTGTGTTGCGCGCAACGCGCGCATCATCGTCAACGGCCGTGATGCGGCGTTGCAGCGCGTGCTCGAGCGCGGCGTGTGGTGTGAAGTGCAACGCTTTGACGTGCAAGACGATTGGCACTGGCGCGGGTTAGCCAACGGCAGTGATGCATTTTTTATCTGGCGCGGCCCCAGTTACTTGGGCGAGCTGGTTCAAAAACCCGCAGGTGACCACAATCGCAGCAACGCGCTGGCCGCCATCGCAGCGGCGGCGCATTTGGGGGTCGAGGTGTCTCAGGCGCTTCAAGCCCTTCGCATCTTTGCGGGAGTGCGCCGCCGCTTGGAGATTCGCGGCGTAGTGCGTGGCGTCACGCTGTATGATGACTTTGCGCACCACCCGACGGCAATGGCCGCGACCCTCTCCGGCCTGCGTCGTCGGGTCGGGACATCTCGCATTTTGGCTTTGTTCGAGCCGCGCTCCAACACCATGCGCCTTGGAACAATGCAAGCGCAAATTGCCGGAAGTCTGCGTGATGCCGATCTGGTTTTTTGCTTTGGGCCGCGTAGCGGTCCGCACGCCTTAGGATGGGATGCGCGCAGTGCGTTGCAGCCACTGGGGCCCAACGCACGGGTATTTGAGCGACTCGAGGATTTGGTCGAAGCAGTCGTTTCGTGCGCTCGCGACGGTGACCATGTCGTTGCAATGAGCAACGGCAGTTTCGGTGGAGTGCACGAGAAGATACTGGCCGCGCTGGGCGCGACGAGCTCGCACACTGGGACATCCGTGTGATTTTGTACCTGCACGGTTTTCTCTCTTCGCCGGCGTCGGTCAAGGCCAAACAGGTGCGCTCGGCCTTGGCGCAAGCCGGTCGGGAGGCAGATTTTCTTTGCCCGCCACTGCCAGTTTCTCCTCGGGCGGCCGCGGAGGTTGCTCTGGCCTCAGCGCAGCTCGAGGAACCGCGCAATCTGAGCCTTATTGGCAGTTCACTAGGTGGGTATTACGCGACGTGGCTTGCCGAGCACCTGGGATGTCGTGCCGTGCTGTTAAACCCTGCGGTGCGACCCTATGAGGACTTAGTCGCATACTTGGGTTGGCACAACGACGCTGGTGGTCGTCAAGTCGAAGTGCGGCCGGAATATCTCGATGAACTGCGCGCGCTCGAGACGCCGCGCCTAACCGATCCGGATCGCTACTTGCTCTTGGCTGCAACCGGCGACGAAGTGATCGACTACCGTCGGATGATTGCTAAGTACGCGGACTGCCGTATGCATGTGATCGCGGGATCGGATCACGCCCTGAGCGATTTTCCCCAGTATTTGCCGGAAGTGCTGCGTTTTTGCGGGGTTTCTCTGCCCACACCTGCGTCGGGTGTCGGCTCATCCTGATGGGATCGCGCCGCACATTGACGAGTCGGCCCAACGGAGCCAATTACGCACTGGCGCCAGAAGCTGGCTGCCGGTGCGTTATTGTCTGAACCATGCAAATCTTGTTTGAGGACGATGGCGACCTGAAGGCGGGCACCGTTCGATCTGCGACGGAGGCGTCGTTTCAGGTCGACTCGGCTAGTGGTAAGAGGGTCAAAGTCAAGGCATCCGCCGTGCTGTTGCGTTTTGAACATCCACGCGCCGAGGAACTGCTGGCTGCCGCGCGCACCGAGGCAGCGCGAATGGATGCCGATTTTCTGTGGCAGTGCGCTGCGCAGCAAGAGTTCGGCTTCGAACAATTGGCACTCGAGTATTGTGGCCGCGATCCGAGCCCGGTTGAAGCGGCGGCGGTGCTCATTGCTTTGCAGTCGGCTCCCATCTACTTTCAGCGCAAGGGACGCGGGCGATTTCGGCCGGCTGCGCCCGAGGTCCTGCGTGCTGCATTGGCGAGCGTCGAGCGGCGACGCATGCAAGAAGAATTGCGCGCCCAAATGGTGCGGGACCTGGTCGGCGGGCGTCTTCCGCCGACGATTGCGGCAATGGGCGAGAATCTGTTACTTCGCCCCGATCGCAACAGCGCGGAATTTAAGGCGGTCGAGCAGGCCGCGTTTGAACTGCAGACCACCGCACTTCGCCTGCTGCTCGCCCGCGGCGCAATTCGTTCGCCTTACCACTGGCACCTACAAAGCTTCTTGGCGCGGGCCTTTCCACGTGGTGTGGAATTTGCGTCGGATTTGCCTGCGCCCCGCACGCGGTCGTGGGACCTGCCGGCAGCCGCAGCGCCGGTCTTTTCCATAGATGACAGCGGCACCACGGAAATTGACGATGCCTTTTCGGTTCGTCGAACCGATGCCGCACTGACCGTTGGAATCCATATTGCTGCGCCCGCCCTTGCCTTGGTTCCCGGCCATGCGCTCGATGCGATAGCGCGCACACGGCTGTCGACGGTTTACGCGCCCGGCATCAAGTACACCATGCTGCCCGACGCATGGATCGAGGCTTTTTCTCTGACGCAAGGCCGCAATGTTGCGGCTATCTCGCTGTACCTGGAGCTAGACCCGGCGTCTTATGCGCTGACCGGCTGCCGCACGGCGCTCGAAACGGTCCACGTTGCAGCCAATCTTCGCCTCGATCAGCTCGAGACGCTGATAACCGAGGAGCGCATCGAAACGGGCCAACTGCCGCTGGCCTTTGCCCAAGAGCTCACGGTTTTGTGGCGACTGGTCAACCGACTGCGATCGGAGCGCGAGCAGCTGCGGGGCCGGCCAGAACCGAAGGCACGCGAAGAAATTGCAGTGCTGCTCAGCGGTGAGGGCGAAGAGGCGCGCGTGCAAATGCAAGTTCGCCGACGCGACGCGCCGCTGGACCGCATCGTGTCCGAGCTCATGATTTATGCCAATAGCTACTGGGGCGCGTGGCTCGAGAAGATGGGACTGGTTGGGGTATATCGATCGCAGGCGCTAGGCCGGGTGCGCATGTCGACGACGCCCTCGTTGCACGAGGGGATCGGCGTATCGCACTACGCCTGGTGCACTTCGCCGCTGCGTCGATACGTCGATCTGGTCAACCAGCGCCAGTTAATTGCCGCGGTGGCGGGAACGCCTGCGCCCCATCGGCGCGGGGACGCGGATTTATTTGCGGTGATCTCCGCGTTTGATGCCGCGTACGGCGCATACGCCGATTTTCAGGAACTGATGGAGCGTTACTGGAGTTTGCGTTGGCTTCAGCAGGAAGCGGTACACCACGTCCAAGCGCGTGTGGTCAAAGGCGAGATCGTGCGGCTGCAGGGCTTGCCAATGACGACGCGACTCTCCGGTGCAGCCTCTTATGAGCGCGGGCAGCGGCTCGAGCTGGAGATCAACCAGATCGATTTGATCGATTTGACGCCGAACGCACGGATCTTGCGTGCATTAGCGCCCGACGATCAGGATTTGGCGGCGGACGATGTCTTGGCCGAGGCCGCGGAGGCCCCCGCGGCAGGCGACTTGGAAGCTCCGGTCCAATGAGGTTTTGCCAAGCAATCCGTCAAATGCACTACCGTGTTCTCGATCTTGCTGCGCATGCAGCTACAATTCGCGCCCGACGGGCGATTTTGCCAAAGTAACGATCGGGCCCAGCAGCACGGCGATGCGGACTTTCGTAAGATCGACTGGCGGATTGCTCGGCAACCGCGTTTTGCTTTCCGCTTTGGTCGTGTCGGTCGGTTTGCATGTGGCCGTCTTGGCGATTCGATTCGTCGATCCCGAATTCTTCCGTCACATCGCTTCGGCCCCGCCCCTGGAAGTTATCTTGGTCAACGCTCGCAGTGATAAACGCCCTCCCGCCCCGCAGGCAAATGCACAGGTTAACCTCGAAGGCGGCGGAGTTAATGAAGAGGGCCGCCGCAGCTCACCCCTGCCCAACTCCCCGGTCATCGCCGATGGCGACGCCCTTGAGGCCGCACGGCGCGCGGTTGAACAACTCGAAGAGGACCAGCGCCAGTTGCTGCAGACCTATAAGTCCAATTTGTCCGTGGCGGCCACCGAGCGCCATCCCCAGGCGGCCACGCGCGCCAAAAACGAAGTGCGCCGAACGCAACAGCAGCTCTCGCGCATGCAGGCCGAGATCGACAAGGAGATTTCCGACTACCAAAAACGGCCGCGGGTGCACCATTTTATGCCGAGTGCGTCGGCCTACCGTTTCGCGCGTTACTTTGAGGACTGGCGCGCCCGAATTGAAAAAATCGGCAACGATCATTACCCAGAAGCCGCGCGCGGGAAAATTTACGGGACCCTGCGCATGACGGTTGTCATCGACCGCGACGGCTCCCTGGTGGACTCGATCATTGAGCAGTCTTCTGGATCGGCCGTGCTTGACAGCGCCGCGCAGCGTATTGTTAAGCTATCAGCACCGTTTGCACCCTTTCCGCCTGACATGGCACGCGACACCGACCGACTGGAGATAACCCGCAGCTGGATCTTCACCAACGACCAGTTCGCTACTCGTGCCGATGTCCCCGAGCCTTCTCATTGACCGATGAAATCCCCTGACCGCTACGCCGTCGTAGGCAACCCGATTGCACACAGCCGCTCTCCGGAGATTCACCGGATGTTCGCGCGCCTTACGGGACAGGGCGTGAGCTACGAGAAGCTCGAGGCCCCGCTTGATGGTTTTGACGATTTCGCGCTGGCCTTACGCGACAATGGCTACTTGGGGCTAAATGTAACCATTCCGTTCAAGATTGATGCTGCCAAGCTCGCCGACGATTTGAGCGCAAGGGCGCGCTTGGCCGGAGCCGTCAACACACTGAAGTTCGATGGTGACGCGATTTTCGGAGACAACACGGACGGCATCGGCTTTGTTCGTGACCTACGGCACCGATTGGACTTTCGGATCGCCGCCTCGGCAATTCTGATTTTGGGCGCAGGCGGCGGCGTTCGCGGTCTGGTGGCGTCACTGCTCGACGAACGCCCCAAGTGGATTGCCGTGGCCAACCGCACCCATGGACGGGCACAGGAGTTGGCCGATGAGTTTGGCGTGGAAGCGATTCGTTTCGACGAGGTTCCCGCGGAGCATTTTGACCTCATTATCAACGGCACATCGAGCAGCTTAAACCACGATGCGCCGTCGATTGACCCCGAAACATTCGATGATTGCACGCTCGCCTACGACCTTGTGTATGCCTCGGCAGCAACGCCGTTCATGTGCTTGGCAAAAACCGGCGGCGCAAGACGTGTCAGTGATGGCTTGGGAATGCTCATTGAACAGGCGGCCGAATCGTTTGCGCTGTGGCGCGGTGTCAGGCCCGAGACGGCGAGCGTTTACCGCGAGATGCGGCGCATGCTGGATCACGGCGCGGCGCCGGCCTGATGTCGGCAGCGCCCCGGGCGCGGGTTTGGATCGGGCGCGTTGCCATCGCGGTACTTGCCTCGGTTCTGGCGCTCCAACTATGGTTTCTCGCTTGGATCGTATTTTGGAAGTGGCATAACCCTGCGCAAACGGCGTTCATGCAGCGAGAACTCGAAAGAATGGAACGCGAGTCGTCGACGCGATCGCCGCACCCCCCGCGGCAGCTGCAAAAGGTTTGGGTCGACTACTCGCACATCTCGGCCAATTTGAAGCGTGCGGTCGTTTCGTCCGAGGACCAGCGTTTCGTCAGCCATGAAGGCGTCGATTGGGAGGCAATGCAAAAGGCCTACACAGACAATCTTCGTCGTGGCCGGGCCCTTCGGGGCGGATCGACGATCTCGCAGCAGCTGGCGAAGAACTTGTTTTTGTCGGCGCACCGTAGCTACCTGCGCAAGGCACAGGAGCTGCTCATTACTCTGATGATCGAGACCATCTGGGACAAGCGCCGCATACTGGAGGTGTACCTAAATGTCGTGGAGTGGGGCGACGGAGTGTTTGGTGCCGAAGCCGCATCACGGCACTACTTCGGCACCTCTGCTTTGTACCTAGATCCGCAACAGGCCGCGCGCATGGCCGCAATGCTGCCCAGCCCCCGCTTCTTTGACCGCCATCCGGATGCGACCTATCTTTCGCAGCGCGCAGAAACCATCGAAAGGCTGCTTCCCGCCGCGCAGATTCCGTAAAGGGCGGCGCCCTTTTTCCACTTTTATATACTGCGACGGCACGCGCCGACGGTAAGGGGCGCGCACGTAAGACTATGGCGGCTAAGGAATTGGCACAAAGGACAGGGGCCTAGGCAGATGGGAGCGTCGGACCAATCGAATCGATACAACGACGTGGCAATCGCTCTGCATTGGCTACTGGCATTAGCCTTGGTGGCATCGTTTTGCGTTGGACTTTATATGGCGGATTTGAAACTTTCGCCCACGCGCGTGCGCTTGTTTAATTGGCACAAGTGGGCCGGCATCTCGATTCTCGTCCTCTCGGCATTTCGCCTCGGCTGGCGTTGGCTACACCGGCCACCGGAAGCGCCGGCAAGTATGAGCGCGATGCAAACACGGCTTGCGCATGGGATGCATCGGCTGCTATACGCGTTGTTTTTTCTGGTCCCCATCGCAGGCTGGGCATACAGTTCGGCGTCCGGCTTTCAGGTCGTCTGGTTCGGGCTCATCCCGTTGCCGGATTTTGTGCCGGTGGACAAACCGCTGGCCCATGTCTTGGTGCAGGTGCATGCGGCCCTGGCCTACACGTTGGCCGCTGCCGTCGTTGTGCACGTACTGGCCGCTCTGAAGCACCATTTCATCGAGCATGACTCGCTGTTATGGAGAATTTCGCCGTTGCGTCTGCACGACTCGATGCAGCAAAAAAATCAATGAATCCAGTTGCAAGGGTGCTTGGTGCCGGCTTAGCTCTCTTGCTGACACTGGCGCCGGCGCGGGCCGGGCCGCAAGGCCCTTCGCTCATCGCGGGGCAAAGCGAAATCTCTTTTGTGTCGCGGCAAATGGGCGTGCCGGTGGCAGGGAACTTTCGCAATTTCGATGCTCAGCTGAGCTTTGATCCGGCAAATCCGCAAAAAGGCCACTTTTTTGTCGGCGTGGATTTGAGCAGTGTTCAGCTGCCCACGGACGACGCAATGAAGGAGGTTGTCGGCCCCGTGTGGTTCGATGCCGCGCACTTTGCGCGCGCGACGTTCCAATCAAGCGCCATCCGAGCGCTGGAGCGAGGACGCTATGAGGTTGCCGGGCGCCTGTCGATTAAGGGACATGCGCAAGATGTCCTGGTGCCGGTCAGCCTTGAGCAATCGGGCGATCTGACCGTTGCGTCCGGATCCCTGGTTGTGCGTCGCCTCGCCTTTGCCATCGGCGAAGGCGAGTGGGCCGATACTTCCATGGTTGCCGACGAAGTGCAGATCCGTTTTCGACTCGTGCTCAGCGGCGTCGCCCCGATCTGAACGCTCGGCTTGCGCTCTGCGCCGTGCTGGCCTATCGGCTTCGGCGGGCAGGATATTCTTCTTCGATGTTGTCCTTGTAGTAGCTCCCAGGTGATGCGCTGGATAAAAAGCGTCGCGCGATCTCTTCGCCAACACCACTGTGACGCACGATTGCACCGGAGTCCAACTCGATCTCTAGCTCGCGCGTGTTGCGATCGTAGCCCGCGGAACGGATTCCTGCGCGACCAATCTTTTTTCGCTCCATCGTCTCGCCTAGCGTTGCTCCTGCCCTTTGTTGTTCAGACCCAGCTGATCCCAGATTGCATCGACCCGCGCCCTTGCCTCCGAATTCATAACGATCCGCCGTCCCCAAACCCGTTGCGTCTCACCAGGGAGTTTGTTTGTCGCATCAATTCCCATTTTGCTGCCAAGACCCGCAACTGGGCTGGCAAAGTCCAGGTAATCGATCGGCGTATTGTCGACCATGACGGTATCTCGCAAGGGATCGACTCTTGTGCTGATCGCCCAGATCACGTCGGGCCAACTGCGCACGTCAATATCATCGTCGACAATGACTACGAACTTTGTGTACATGAATTGGCGCAAAAAACTCCAGATGCCGAACATGATGCGTCGTGCATGTCCGGGGTACTGCTTGCGCAGGGAGATGATAGCTAGGCGATAGCTGCAGCCCTCCGGCGGCAGATAAAAGTCCACGATTTCCGGAAATGCCCGCTGAAGTATCGGCACGAATACTTCGTTTAGCGCTGCCCCAAGGATGGACGGCTCATCCGGCGGGCGACCCGTGTGGGTTGACAGGTATATCGGTGCTCGGCGCATCGTGATTTTGTCGACCGTAAAAACGGGAAAGCGCTCGGTTTCGTTGTAGTACCCGGTGTGATCGCCAAAAGGGCCCTCGAGCGCTGTCTCGTAGCCCTGATTGGCCCGGCTAATTGCCCCGTCGGCATTCGCGGGGTCGGGCAATATGTGCCCTTCGAGGACGATTTCCGCTGTAGCGGGCACCTCCAAAGAGCTGCCGATGCTGGGCGCGAGCTGCGTGGGTGAGCCACGCAACAGGCCGGCGAATTGGTACTCGGAGATCTGATCGGGAATCGGTGTAACCGCCGAGAGCAGTGTGGCCGGATCGGCGCCCAGGGCAACGGCAACCGGAAATGGTTCGGGGCCCTTTGCCAAGCGATGGTCCCGAAAATCTAGGGCGCCGCCACGATGCGATAGCCAGCGCATGATGAGCTTGTTGGCACCAAGGACCTGCTGGCGATAAATCCCTAGATTTTGTCTGGGCTTGTGTGGCCCACGGGTTATCACGATCGGCCAGGTGATTAATGCTCCGGCGTCCTGTGGCCAGCATTTTTGCACCGGCAGTTTGCCAAGGTCGACGTCATTTCCCTCCCAGACGATCTCTTGGCACTTCGGAGAATGCACCCTGCGGGGCGCCATGTCCCAAAGCGCGGCCTTAAGCAATCCGACCTTGGTTATTGCATCGCGCAAACCCCTTGGAGGTTGCGGCTCCTTGAGGTTTGCCAGCAGTTCCCCGATTTGGCGCAATTCCGCGGTCGATTGCAGACCCATGGCAAGCGCCACCCGTTGCTGGGTTCCAAACAGATTGGCTAGAACCGGAATGTCGTAGCCCTTGGGGTGCTCAAACAGAACGGCGGGGCCGCCGCGCCGCAGCAATCGCTCGCAAATCTCCGTCATCTCAAGCTCTGGCGAGACTTGCGCTGCGACGGTCCTGAGCTCCCCGAGCGGAGCCAACTTTTCAAGAAAATCCCTAAGGTCCGCGTACTTCATGAGCCAATCCTCAGCGTAATGGCGGTTGCTAGCGGTACCGGAGATAACTGCGGCGTTACTAAATTTAGTCAAGAGTTAACAGCAATTTGGCCATCTTGGGCGTTGTTTCCATGCAAATCTTCGCGCTTCGTGTGGTCTTCGGCCGACGCGCGCAAGCGTGTTTTTTTACTCTGGCCCATTGACGCAAACACGCGAGGCCGTACAATTGGCGTTCACGAAAAGGGTTCTCCGCCGATGTTGGTGGGCGGCATGATGCGGCGCATAAATGGCCGCGGTGGCCAAAGAGCAAGAACCCGATACTCGGTCCGATGTGAACCCGAGTATGGCTTGTACCGCAGCAGAGTCGGCGCCTTGTAGCGCGGGACGAAAAAGCGGTTATCCCGGGGACATGGCGCTCCTTAGTGGACATGTCGCTCGTGAGTGATGACTCACTTTTATAGAGTCACGAAAAACGGGGTCGGAAGAGGTGTTCGAATGTTCGAATCGAGCGTTATTGAAGCACGCCCGGAAACTTTGGGCGTACGGGCGCGCGGTGATGGCAGACAGCACGTAAAACCATGGCGCCAGATTGCCTTGGGGGCACGGGCAGCGCTAGAAGGCGTGGGCTTGATCAGCCTGCTGGTGTTGGTGTGCTTTGCAATCGTGCCGGAGTTGCGCGGACCAGTTGAAAAAATCGGCGCAGGCGTCGGCAGCTCGCTACAGGACCGGCGAGACGAGCAGGCCGAGCCGGACGAAGAAACGGCGGACGAGGAGGACGGGCTGCAAATCGGCCGCCCCGTCAATCTTGCGCCCGCCCAAGTCAACGTGGCACTGTATTTAGCTCGGCGCTACCACGTCGCCGATGAGGCGGTGCGAGTAATGGTAGCGACCGCTGAGGCTGCAGGCCGAGAGCAACAGATCGATCCTTTGCTGATTTTGGCGGTGGTTGCTGTTGAATCGAGCATGAACCCGTTTGCCCAAAGTCCGGTTGGCGCAAGAGGCCTGATGCAAGTGATGCCGGGCTTGCATGGCCGAAAGTTTGTCGACGGCAACGTCGCAATGGCAACGCTAGATCCGGTTGCCAACATCCAAGTGGGATCTCAGATACTGAGCGATGTCATTCGGCGAGGTGGTTCGATCGAACGCGGCCTGCAGCTGTACGTGGGAGCTGGCAATCTTGCCGACGACGGAGGTTACGCAAGTCGGGTTCTGGGGGAACTGGGTCGACTCAAGCTCGCCGCCACTGGTAGCGTCGCGGCCGCCTTGGCCGCGGGACTGCGCTCCGATACCCATACGACAACGGAGAGCGGCGATCCGCTTAGCAGCGCGGCCCCCGCGCAATCCTCGGCCCCACTAGCCCGTCAGCAGCGCACGGTCTAGGCTCTTCACGGGGCCTGGTGCTCGGCCAACTGCAAACGTTGGCGCCTTTTTTTGTCGCGCTGCGCAGGCGCCCGATGGGCAAGAAAAAAGAGCCTGTCGACCAAGCGCACCCTAAATCGGCTGAGGAGGGAGGGAGGAGAGGCACCGAGTAAAGGGTCAGCCCGCTCGGACATAGCGACAGGCTCTTAAAAACTCGCGAAAACTATATCCTTTCTGTCTGAGCAAGGTCAACTTTTGTCCAGGACAAACAGGCACTTGGCCTGAACAAAGTGGGGGTTACCCCAACAAGGCTTGCTTGGCTGCGGGCCACGTGAGCGAGCCCGCGCTTGCGGGCGAGCGGCCGCTGGGCCGTCAAAGTAGGCAAACGGTTCGCCGCTGACACGCGAGGCGTGCCCGATCGACCGATAATGACTGCTTTAATGAGTTCATCGCCTATGTCGACCTTGCCCAACGCTGATTTGCGCCCCGCGGCGCTGGAGTACCACGAGTTTCCGCGACCCGGGAAGATCTCGATAACCCCCACCAAGCAACTCATCAACCAGCGCGATTTGGCGCTGGCTTATTCGCCAGGGGTTGCCGCCGCGTGCGAGGCAATTGTCGAGGATCCCGGAAGCGCCGCGCGATACACCACGAGAGGCAATCTCGTTGGTGTCATTACAAATGGCACCGCTGTCTTGGGTCTTGGCTCCATCGGGCCCCTTGCCGCAAAGCCTGTCATGGAAGGCAAGGCGGTGCTTTTTAAGAAATTCGCGGGAATCGATGTATTTGACATCGAGATCAACGAGACCGACCCCGATCGACTCGTCGAAATCATTGCCGCGCTAGAGCCAACCTTCGGAGCAATCAATCTGGAGGACATCAAGGCCCCCGAATGCTTTCGCGTCGAGCGGCGTTTGCGCGAACGCATGAAAATCCCCGTCTTCCACGACGATCAGCATGGCACCGCAATCATCGTTGGCGCCGCTGTCCTTAACGGCTTAGAGCTAGTTGGCAAAGTGCCCTCGCAGGTCAAGCTCGTGTGCAGTGGCGCGGGGGCGGCCGCACTGGCCTGCCTTGAACTACTGGTCGAATTGGGACTGCCCAGAAAGAATATCTGGGTCGCCGACATCGAAGGCGTCGTCTATCAAGGACGAACCAAGCTAATGGACGAAGACAAGGCGCGCTTTGCGCAGGCAACGCCGGCGCGCACGCTTGCCGAGCTGATGCGCGGAGCGGACATCTTTCTTGGTCTTTCGGCCGGCGGCGTGTGTACCCAAGACATGGTGCGAAGCATGGCGCCATCACCACTGATCTTGGCCTTGGCCAATCCCACACCGGAGATTCTTCCGGAACAAGTCAAGGCCGTGCGCGACGATGCAGTAATCGCCACCGGGCGCTCGGATTATCCGAACCAAGTCAACAACGTGCTTTGCTTTCCGTTCATCTTCCGAGGTGCGCTCGATGTGGGCGCAACGACCATTACCCGCGAGATGGAAGTTGCCGCGGTCCATGCCTTGGCCCATCTGGCGCAGGAGGAGATTAACGACGAAGTAGCTGCCGCTTACGGCATAAGCAATCTGAGCTTCGGTCCCGAATGCATCATTCCTAAGCCCTTTGATCCGCGATTAATGCTGCGCATCGCGCCGGCGGTGGCGCGCGCGGCGGTACAAAGCGGCGTGGCCACACGCGCGATAACGGACTACGACGCGTAC
>CAZSOI010000482.1:0-1605 GCA_964608115.1 uncultured Burkholderiaceae bacterium
GTCCGCAACCACTTTGCGGATGACCGGCACCAAAGCCAGCGGGTCGCCGGCTGTACGGACTTCGAATGACGCGCCCATTCCGCTCTGCGGCTCGTACATCATCGGGCTGATTTCGCGCCGCAGATCGTTGTATTTCGTGTCGCGGACGACGCCGATGATTTCGTATCCGGGGCTTGGAGGCTCGTCTTCGCTTCCTGCTGATTGGCCGAACCTCTTGCCGATCGGATTTTCCTTGCCGAGAAACTTGGTCACGAACGTCTGATCCACAATTACCGGACGCGGCACCGACGACGACCCTTGACCCGCACTCCCCGCCGCAATTTCGTAGTCGGCGGAGTTGAAATTGCGTCCTGCAAGGAACGGGATCTGCATGGTGCTGAAGAAATCGGGGCCGATCTGCAGGGTGTCAGATTCCGACGGCCGATCTTCGGGTGTTCCGGGCCAATGGAACATCGTCCTCATCAGCCCGCCACTGAGCAGAGGAAGCATCGAATAGCTTACAGACCTCACGCCCGGCGTTTCGCTGAGGCGGCCTTGTAAATCGCGATAAAAGCTGTCGATCTGCGCGTCTTTGTACCCGGCAAGTGTTGGGTTGATTCCGAAAATGACTAAGTTGTGTGAATCGAAACCGACATCGACGCTGCGGAGATTTTGCAACGTGCGCACCATCAGCCCGGCACCGACGAGGACGACAATCGCCAAAGCGACTTGCGCCACAACCAATGCGTTGCCGACACTGAACCATTTCCCTTCACCGTGACCGAGACTCGTGGAGACGCCGAAGCCCTCCTTCAGGGCAGGACCCAGATCTAAGCGCGCTCCCCTAAAGGCGGGTGCCAAACCGAAGAGAATGCCAGTGAGAAGCGACACCGCTACCGTGAATGCGAGAACGCGCAGATCGATACCAGTGGCGAAGCCGAGGGGCCTTGGCTGGTTGCTCGATACGAATGAGACGATGGCGCGCGATCCCCACGACGCGAAAGCAACACCGAGCGTGCCTCCGATAACTGCAAGCATCACGCTTTCGGTCAGGAGCTGTCGCACGATGCGCATGCGCTTTGCACCGAGCGCCAAACGGAGCGCCATCTCGCGTTGCCTTGCTGCAGCCCTAGAAAGCATCAGGCCAGCGACATTCGAGCACGCGATCAGCAAAATGATGCCCACGGCGAACATCAAGACGTACAGGGGATTTGCAAAGCGAGTGCGAGAGCCAGTGAGTCCAGTCTGTGCATTGACGAGAGCGAGCGCGGGTGCGTCGCCCGGCTTGCACAAAGTCGCGGATTCGGTTGGGGTTTGGGTCGGAGCTTGGTTCGGTGCTGCACCCTGTGCAGCCTTGGCTGGCGGAGCTCCAAACGTCGCGTCCTTCGGTGGTTGTGCGCCGCTTGCAGTCGGTGGCGGTGGGCCATTGAACACGACAGCGCCTCTTGCGCCCGCGGGTGGCGGGATCTGCACAGGTCTAGGTCCAGGTCCGCCCGGGCCTGGGCCGCCCGGCGGTGGTGGGCCTCCTCCCATAATCATCATTTGTCTGCCACCCGGCGCGCCGGGCGCACCTGCGGGTGCCCGGCCTCCAGGTCCGATCATGGGTCCGCCCTCTTCAAACAGAGG
>CAZSOI010000483.1:0-1506 GCA_964608115.1 uncultured Burkholderiaceae bacterium
CCGACCTGTGGCAAAACGACACCCAAAGCGACCGGCGTAGCCACGCGCAACATTGTCAAGGTGGCGATGGATGGCAGTACCGGATTTGCGCTCGACCCGATCAATAGCCAGGAATTGAACTCGGGGCGCCTGTTGCCACGAGAGATGAACATCACGATTCACCACCAATAAATGCCAATTGGCGAATACAAAACCACGAGCTGTGCGGGCGCATTTTCCATGTGCACAAGAACCGCCTGCGCTCTTTGGTCGCGCAAGCCGAATCGTGGCTAGCGCTCGACGCCGTATTGGTTAAACGTTTACGAACCCGGTTCTTCGGCCAGGTGAACCGTTACGGCAGGTTCTGCGCCTCATGATTGGATCGACGCGCGTAGTTGAAACGCGCTGCGATGATGACCGCAGCGATCATGGCTTGCACCGCGCGACTGACAATTGTTTGCGTGAGCTGGGAGCGTCGTTTAACCTTCCTTGCGGAGCTATCGGCGTATAGGAGTTCGCTATCGATGAGCTGCACCGCCCGACACGGTGGTTCGGCATGCTTTGCCCTCCGCTGCCCTTTTTGCCATCCGCCCAGTTCGCTACGGCGCATTTACAGACTGTTGCGCGCGTATCCTCGTTCGTTATCTTGAATCGGAAGGCCCGTAGTTTGGCGAACGCCGCAATATTGGGGCATTGGAAAAAGATGTTCGTGAATTTTTTGGGCGGTTCGTCACCGAAGTACTCGGAATCTTTTTGCGTTTCGGATTCCGAAGAAGAAAATGGCGCCCCGATCTGCCGTTTGTGCCAGTTGCCGAAGCGCTCAGCCCTGTCGCGTCAGTGCGTAATCGAGCGCTAGCGCAAGGATTGACAGGACAATTACCGTCACCGCTATTCCTCTGCGGTTTCTGATCAAGAACTTGCTCAGCAAGTACGCCGCATGAGCAGACCGTGCGATTACCGGATCTTTACTTAGATACCGCCTTAGGTCATCGGACAATGCCTGGGCACTCGCATAGCGGTCCCGGAAATTGCGTTCGAGCGCCTTGAAAACGATCGCATCCAGGTCCCCGCGCAACCCCCTCGATAACTTGCGGATCGTCGTGGCGCGCGCCGTCGCGGCCTCTTCGGTGACTTGCGTGCTGGGCCGCGGCACCTGCACCTTCATCAGCGCTCGCGCAAGCGCTAAGAGTGAGGCTCCCGACTTGAGTCGGTATGGACGGCTCCCCGATAGCAGTTCGTAGAGCACGACTCCCAACGCATAGACGTCGCTGGCCGCCTCCAGAGGATCCCCGCGGATCATCTCGGGACTCGCGTAGTCGGGGGTCAGTGCCCGCCCATAAAGCTGCGTGAGTTGAGTTTGTGCGTCGTCTTCGGCCAGAAGCTTGGCAACGCCGAAGTCCAGCAACCGTACTTGCCCCGCATTGGTCACAAGTATGTTCGACGGCTTGATGTCCCGGTGCAGCTCCTTGCGGGCGTGCGCGTACTGCACCGCGTCCAGGACCTGCAGAAAGAGGCGGAGCCGGTCGT
>CAZSOI010000484.1:0-10113 GCA_964608115.1 uncultured Burkholderiaceae bacterium
CAGCGACGTTGGTTGCCTCGCTGCCAGCCTCGGAGTTTCGCGATCGTCTGCTAGACTTGACCGCCTTTGCAATGCGCCGTGACCGCTGAGCTCGACCTTGGCCGAGGCGGCGAATCGATTCCTCGGGGTGTAGCTCAGCCTGGTAGAGTACTGCGTTCGGGACGCAGGAGTCGGAGGTTCGAATCCTCTCACCCCGACCAGGCCTGCCCCCGCCGCTTACAGTTGCCCGCGCAGCGTAGCGCGCTACTTCACGGCAGCAAAAAGGAAGGCCGGCTCCATCGGCAGCCGCCAAGACGCCCGTTTGTCGCTGTAGCGGGCACCCGATCTCATCGCTTCGATCCGCGCGATGCTTAGCGTTCCCCTGTGGGCGCATGTGCTAGCGCTCGCCGCTTTGCTGCTCGTCTCGGGCTTTTTCTCCATTGCCGAGACGGCGATGATGGCAATCAACCGCTTGCGTCTGCAACATTTGGTGCGCGAGGGAAACGCCGCTGCGCGCCGCACCCAGGCGCTTTTGGACCAAACCGATCGCCTGTTGAGCGTGATTTTGATCGGCAACAACCTTGCCAATGCCGCGGCCACTGCGCTGGTCGCTGCGCTGTCGATCTACGATTTGGGCGCCCAGCAGTGGGGCCTGGCAGCGGCAACGGTCGTGACGGCGTTCTTGATACTGGTTTTTTCGGAGATCACACCCAAGATCATCGGTGCGACTTACCCGGAACCAATCGCGCTCGCATCGAGCATCGTACTGCGTCCGGTCCTGTGGTTCGCAACACCCGCCGTATGGTTCGTCAACTTGTTTGTCCAGGTCATTTTGCGCGTTCTGCGCCTGGCAAGCCCCCGTGGCATGACAGAAGCGCAGCGACTCTCGCCCCAGGAACTGCGCGGCTTGGTGCTGGAAGGATCGAGCTTTATCCCCGTGCAGCATCGCAGTATGTTGCTCAACGTCTTCGATCTGGAGGAGCTGAGCGTCGATGACGTGATGACGCCGCGGGCCAGCATTGAGGGCATCGATCTGGAGCAGCCCTTTGACGCGATACTTGAGCAGGTCACCACGTGCTACCACAATAAGCTACCGGTCTTTGAAGGTGATATCAGCCGGGTCGTTGGCATTTTGCACGTGCGCAAGCTCCTGGTGCTTTTGGCCGAAGGCCGCCCGGGCGTGGAGGCCATGCGGGAGCTGCTAATCGATCCATACTGGATTCCAACCGGCACCTCGCTACTGCGGCAACTGCAAATGTTCCAGGAGAACCGGCAGCGATTCGGGCTAGTCGTTGACGAATACGGCGATTTGCTCGGCCTGGTGACCGTGGACGACATCATGGAGGAGATCGTCGGCGAGTTCGCTACCCAGGTGCCTGGCACAAGCGCCAGCTCGCTACGCTGGGGACGCGACGGTCAGGTCATGGTCGATGGCACCGTGACACTGCGCCAGCTTAACCGGCGCCTGGCCCTTGCCCTGCCGCTCGATGGACCGAGAACCTTAAACGGCCTGCTTCTTGAGCGTCTGGAGCAGATTCCTGACGGCCCCTGCTGTTTGCATCTGCCCGGCTGCAATGTGGAGATCCTGCACATTCACGACCAGGCTGTTCGAAGCGTACGGCTGATCCGTGTTCCAGCGATCCCCGGGCGCGAGGGAAGCGCGCTAAGGTCCTGACCGCGCCGAGCCGGCTAGCCCTGCGCCCGGGCGCAACGCTGGTGGCAAGGTGCGAAAAAGGCGGCCGCGGGCACGGTCACGGTGCCATGTGGGGCAAACCGCACCCGCAATTAGGGGATAATAAGCGTTACAAATCCAAGGCTTATTCGTAGCATCTCCGTGCTTTCGCGCGGGCGTTGGACGCTATAACTCACATTCCGACCTTTTTCGGCAAACATGTCTGCTACGACCCAAACGACTTCTGCTGCCTCTAGCGCACTGACCGGATTGGCCCGGGCGCTTGTGCAGCAGGGCAAATTGCGCCCCGACCGCGCCGAGTCACTCGCGCGCAAGGCTGTGCAAAGCAACTCGTTGTTCATCGACGAGCTCGTGGCCATAGGAGAAACTCTGGGTCTGAGCGCTTCGGCCATTGCTCGCTTTGCCGCCGAAACGTTCGGGCACCCACTGCTCGACTTGTCGGCAATTGACACCGATCAGTTAGCCAAGGACACAATCGATCGCAAGCTGGTCTCATCGCTGCGTGTCCTGGCCCTGCGCAAGCGCGGCAATCGCTTAGCGGTCGCGGTCTCCGACCCGACAAATTCGCAGGCGCTGGACCAAGTCAAGTTCCAGACGCAGCTCGTGCTCGACATCGTAGTGGTGGAGCACGACAAACTCCTCGCGCTCATCGAGACGACCTCGCAGACCGCTTCTAAGGCTCTAGAGAAGCTCATCGATGACGACGTGAGCTTCGAGGATCTGCTGGCGGAGGCTCCGGAGCAGCAAGAAGGCGAGGAGGCGGGATCGGCCGAAGTCGACGATGCCCCCGTCGTGCGTTTTTTACAGAAGCTTTTGCTCGATGCAATAGGCGAGGGAGCCTCGGACCTGCATTTTGAGCCCTACGAGAAGTTCTATCGCGTGCGCTTTCGCGTCGATGGCATTTTGCGCGAGGTCGCGCAGCCCCCGCTGGCGATCCGCGAGCGCCTTATTTCCCGCATTAAGGTCGTCTCACGGCTGGATATTTCCGAGCGGCGCGTACCGCAAGATGGCCGTATGAAACTGGCGCTGACGGGACAACGTGCGATCGACTTTCGGGTTAGCACGCTGCCCACCTTGTACGGCGAAAAGATCGTCATGCGGATCTTGGATGCTTCGCAAGCCAAGATGGGAATCGATTCGCTAGGCTACGACCCGGACCAAAAGGAGCTGCTGCTCAATGCAATTCAACGGCCCTACGGTATGGTCCTGGTGACGGGACCCACGGGAAGCGGCAAAACCGTGTCGCTGTACACGTGCTTGAACATCCTAAACCAGCCCGGAGTAAACATTTCTACGGCAGAAGATCCGGCGGAAATCCAGCTCGCCGGAATCAACCAGGTCAACGTGAACGAGAAGGCGGGGCTGACCTTTGCCAACGCTATGCGCGCGTTCTTGCGTCAGGATCCCGACATCATCATGGTTGGTGAGATCCGCGACCTGGAGACAGCGGATATCGCCATCAAGGCGGCGCAAACCGGCCATATGGTCATGTCCACCCTGCACACCAATGACGCGCCGTCCACGTTAACGCGCCTTGCCAACATGGGAGTGCCGCCCTTTAACATCACATCGTCCGTTATCCTGATCACGGCCCAGCGCCTTGCGCGACGACTGTGCACTTGCAAGCAGCCTGCGTCGATGGACAGCGACGCTCTGCTCTCCGCGGGTTTTATCGAATCCGATCTGGATGGAACGTGGACACCGTACCGCGCTGTGGGTTGCGACCGCTGCAAGGGCTCCGGCTATAAGGGCCGCGTGGGAATCTATGAAGTGATGCCGATTACCGAGGCGCTGCAACATATCATCCTGAAAACAGGAAGCTCTCTAGAAATTGGCAAGCAGGCGCAACGCGAAGGAGTTCGCGATCTGCGCCGTTCCGGCATGCTCAAGGTCAAGCAGGGTCTGACGACGATTGACGAGGTCTTCGGATGCACAAACGAATAAAGCATATGCAAGGCACGCAAAGAGGATAGCAATGGCAACAAGCGCAATCGCCCGGCCGCCGCGCGAAACAGTTCGCGAGTCGATGTTTCAGTGGGAAGGCCGGGACAAGGGCGGCCGCACCGTCAAGGGCGAAATGCGCGCAGGTGGCGAATCGGTCGTGGCCGCTTCGCTGCGGCGTCGCGGCATACTGGCCACAAAAATCAAGAAGCAGTCGATGCCGCGCGGCAGGCGCATCACTGGCAAAGACCTGGCGCTGTTTACACGCCAGTTATCCACGATGCTGCGCGCCGGCGTGCCGCTGATGCAATGCTTTGACATTGTCGCGCGCGGCCATGCGAACCCCGCGCTGGGCCGGCTGCTAAATGACATACGAACCGACGTCGAGACCGGAACGAGCCTAAATCAAGCCTTCCGCAAATATCCGATGTATTTTGACGCGCTGTTCTGCAACCTGGTCGCGGCCGGTGAACAGGCGGGTATTCTGGAGACACTGCTCGACCGGCTCGCCACCTACCAGGAAAAAACGATCGCCATCAAAGGCAAGATCAAAAAGGCCCTGTTTTATCCGACGATGATCATTTTTGTCGCGATCTTGGTCACCGCGATCATCATGGTATTTGTCGTGCCTTCCTTCAAGACCGTTTTTTCGAGTTTCGGCGCCGATCTTCCGGCGCCGACGCTAATCGTGATCGCGATGTCCGATTTTTGTGTCAAGTACTGGTGGGTGCTGCTGTTTGGATCGTTCGGTTCGGGCTACTTCCTGTACCAGACGTGGCGGCGCTCCGCCCCAGTGCAGATTGCAGTCGATCGTTTGATGCTCAAACCGCCGGTGATCGGGCCACTGTTGCAAAAGGCCGCTATTGCCCGCTGGACGCGCACGCTCTCGACGACCTTCGCCGCTGGCGTACCGCTAGTGGAAGCGCTCGATTCGGTCGGACCGGCCTCGGGCAATGCCGTCTACAAGGAGGCAACGCGCCAGATTCAGTCCGAAGTCAACATCGGTACGACACTGGCACAATCGATGCAAAACTCGGGCGTCTTTCCGAACATGGCCGTGCAAATGACTTCGATCGGAGAAGAGGCCGGGGCGCTCGATTCCATGCTGAACAAGGTTGCCGATTATTACGAGCGCGAGGTCGATGAGACGGTAGACGCCCTATCGAGCATGCTCGAGCCGATGATTATGGTCATTTTGGGTACGATCATCGGCAGCATCGTAGTGGCCATCTACATGCCGATATTTAAGCTGGGCCAAGTCGTATAGTGGTCCGCAAACGCCCATCCCGCAGGACCCTCGGCAATTCGCGGGCGGGCGCTGCCCTTGCTAGTCCGACGCGGCGGCGAACCTAGCGCATCGCGGCGCGATGATATTGCAGTCGTTAGACACCGCATTTGCGCCGCTTGCAGCACTGCTCGGCCTGTTGGTCGGCTCTTTTCTGAACGTGGTCATTCATCGTATGCCGAAAATGATGCACGCCCAATGGGCCGCACAGGCAGCCGAATTCGAAGGACGCACGCTAGCCCCACAAGCACCCTATAACCTTTGGCAACCGCCATCCCAATGCCCGGTCTGCGGCACACGGGTTGGAGCGCTGCACAACATTCCCGTTGTCTCGTACTTGCTGCTGCGCGGCAAGTGCGCGCACTGTGCGGCGCGCATCAGCCCCCGCTATCCAATTGTCGAGGCGTTGACGGCTGCACTTTCCTTCTGGGTTGCGTACCACTTTGGCTTAAGTGTTGCGGGAGTCAGCGCTTTGGTCCTAACTTGGTTTCTGATCGGGCTAAGCTTCATCGACGCCGATACGACCTTGCTTCCCGACAGCATGACGCTGCCCTTGTTGTGGCTCGGACTGCTGGTGAACATCAATGCAACTTTCGCTCCTTTGCGTGACTCGGTCATCGGAGCATGTTGTGGATACCTTAGTTTGTGGCTCGTATATTGGGGATTCAAGCTGACGACAGGGCGCGAAGGCATGGGCTACGGTGACTTCAAACTACTGGCGGCGTTGGGGGCTTGGCTGGGCTGGAAGATGCTCCTGCCCGTCGTCCTACTCTCCTCCCTGACCGGCGCCATTGTGGGTATCGGCTTGATCCTCTTGGCGCGACGCGGGCGCAATATTCCAATCCCCTTTGGACCATATCTTGCCATCGCCGGGTTCTTCACGTCGCTGTACGGGACGCCCATCGCCGAGCGGCTCGGAATCGGATAAGGCTCCATGCCACGGCCGGCGCGCATCGGAGTAACCGGCGGAGTCGGCAGCGGCAAATCGACCGTCGTCGCATTGCTAGCCGAGCGGGGCGCAGCAATCATTGACAGCGATGCCATCGCGCACGAACTAACCGCTCCCGGCGGGCTGGCAATTGGTCCAATCCAGGAGGCCTTTGGCGCTTGGGTCCTGGACGAGCGCGGTGCGCTCGACCGTGGACGTATGCGCATCCTGGTTTTCTCCGACCCGCAACAACGTCTGCGCCTTGAGGCGATCTTGCACCCGCTGATCCGCGAGCGCTGCCTCGCGCTGGCGCGCGAACGCGAAGCAAGTGCGCCGCTACTTGTATTCGAAATCCCTTTATTGACCGAAGCCGGTTCGGTACGGCGCTCGCTCGAGCTCGATCGCATACTGGTAGTTGACTGCCCCACGAGTGTGCAAGTTGCACGTGCGAGCGCGCGCGGCGCGATGACCGAAGAGCAAGTGCGTGCCGTGATTGCCAGCCAGGCTCCGCGCTGGCAACGGGTGGCCATTGCCGATGACGTTGTTTGCAACATGGACTCGCGCGAAGCCCTACGCGAGCGCGTTGCGCGCCTGTGGGCAAGTTACTGTCCCGGCGAGCGCCTGTGATATCTTGCGCACGGCGATGGCTGAGTCCGATCAGGATCTGATTTTGTACGAGTACCCGTTCACGGAACGGGTGCGTACCTTGCTGCGACTGGAAGATCTATTTGACAAGCTTTATTTCTTTTGCGAGCAAACTCACCCCTATTGTCATCACACCGCGCTGCTGACTCTTTTTGAGATTGTCGAGGTCACTTCCCGCTCGGACCTCAAGGGCGAACTGCTTCTGGAGCTGGAGCGCCATAAACAGTCCCTTTCCGGACTGCGCAACGATCCTCGGGTAGCGCAAGATGCCCTGCAACAGATACTGGGCGATATCGATGCAGCGCAGGCGGCATTGAGTGCCTCGCCGGGTAAGGCCGGACAGTACTTGCGCGAAAATGAGTGGTTAATGAGCGTGCGCGGCCGATCGATCATTCCGGGTGGCACTTGCGAGTTCGATCTACCCTCCTACCACGCCTGGCTCACCCGCAGCCGTGAGGAGCGCATCGAAGATCTGCGCAATTGGGTTCAACCCATGACGCATTTTCAAACGGCTCTAGCCATTGTTTTGCGGCTGTTGCGTGAAGGTGCACAGCACTCGCGCCATACGGCCGCGATGGGGTCTTTTCAGCAGATGCTCCAAGGCAAGGCGTTGGCGTTGCTGCAAGTGCGTGTTGCGCACAACTTGCAGGCGATTCCGGAAATTAGCGCAAACAAATACATGCTCTGGATACGTTTCACGCAGTCCGATCGGGATCTGAAGCCCCGCGCGCTGGAACGGGACGTGGATTTTGAACTAGCCTTGTGTGCGTTCTAGCACACGGCGGTCAGCTCGCAAATTCAATTGCCAGACCATGGGCGCCGTGGCGGCGTGCTTGCCGCAGGTTCTCGACGTTCGGCTCCAGGACGGCATACAAGGGCAGCGGACTGTCTCGGCACAGTGCGCTAATGACTTCCCAAATTGCAAGCGCATCGCGGGCCGCTTTGCGCTGCCGGGTCGCGTCGACCTCGATCACGGCGAAATCGCAAGCAAGGGCAGCGGCATGCACCAGATCGTTATGGTCGCGCACACCCGCTCCCACCCATTGGGCGCTAGGACGCTGCGTTGCGATGCGCAGCTGATCGGCACAAAGAAAACAACCGTCACCCAGTTCGCGCAGGTGGGGATCAACCCGGCTATCAATCAACAACCGTGCCCCATAGGCACGGGCACGGGCGCTGCAAGTGCGCAGCGCCTGCTCGAGCACGACACCCGCAAGCAGTGGCTCATACCAAAGTATTTGTCGCAGTCCGCGCGAAAGTGCACGCTCGAGCCACTGCTGCGCCTGCTCGGCATCGCTCGATGCTTGTTCCGAATAGGCGGTAACGCTTGGCAACTGCATCCAGCGCAGGGCCGGCACGGCAGCCGGCAGAAGCGGAGTAGGAGGATCTTCGCCCGGTCGCAAAAACATCAACTGTTGGCCCTCGACGGGATGCGGCGTTCCCAGCCAGTCAAAAATCCGTTGAAAATGCAGCCGCACGTACGCGTGCGGGTAGTCGTACTCGAGCACCGTCCACGGTTCGGCCGAACGCACGCGCACGCCAAGTTCCTCGGCGAGTTCTCGCTCCAAGGCCTGCTCGACAGATTCCCCCTTCTCAATTTTGCCGCCCGGAAACTCCCAGTAACCCGCATAGGGTTTGCCCGCGGGACGGTCCGCAAGCAAGACCGCGCCGTCCGTTCGCACGATTACGCCGACGGCAACCGGCGTTACGGGTCGATTGGCAAAACGGCGCCCGTCGATCAAAGCTTGCTCAGTCCCTGACGGCCCGCGTAATCGCGCGCGAACTGGACTGCGACACGGCCCGAGCGCGAGCCGCGCAGCAGGGCATATTGCAGCGCTTCAGCGCGGGCGGCACCGATGGCGTCTTGGTCGAGTCGAAAGCGCGCCAACCAATGGGCAACGATGTCCAAGAAATCTTCCTGGCGAAATGGGTGAAAGGTCAGCCACATTCCAAAGCGCTCCGAAAGCGAGACTTTCTCCTCGGCTGCTTCAGCGGGGTGCAGCTCTCCTTCCTCATCGTAGTGCGCCGCCAGATTCTCGCGCATCGATTCGGGCATCAGGTGGCGACGGTTCGAGGTGGCGTAGATCAATAGGTTCGATGCGCTGGCCGCAATGGAACCATCGAGCGCCGCCTTGAGTGCCTTGTACGAAGCGTCGGCGGGCTCGAAGGACAGATCGTCACAAAAAACGATGAAGCGCTCCGGTCTTTCGGCGACCCGGTCGGCGATAAGGGGCAAATCCACCAGATCGGCCTTGTCGACCTCAATTAAGCGCAGCCCCCGCGTGCCAAAACACTGCAAACAAGCTCGCACTAACGAGGACTTGCCCGTACCTCGTGCCCCAGTCAGAAGCACGTTGTTTGCGGGAAGACCGCGAACAAATTGTTCCGTGTTACGCAAAATCTCGGTCTTTTGTGCGTCCACGCCCAGCAGATCCTCGGGCGCAATGGCGGCAATGCGCCGAACCGCGACCAGCTGCGCATGCTCGCTACCGAGGACTTTGCGCTTGCGCCACTGAAACGCCAACGCGTTCCAATCCGGCTCCTGGGGTACGGGCGACCAGTACTCAAGCCACCGCAAGAGTCGCTGCAACTGCAGCTCGGTGGCCGTTGGCTCGGGGCTCACCGCTGCCATAGGCACTCCTTAGCGTCGGTTGCCGCGGAACCTAGCTGCGGTAGTCCGCGTTGATAGAAACGTAATCATGAGACAGGTCGCAGGTCCAAACGCTCGTTGCCTCGGAGCCGCGCCCTAGGTTTACCCGCACGAGGATCTCGGCGCCTCGCATGACGCGCTGCCCATCGTCTTCGCGATATCGCACATCGCGCCCACCGTCGCGCGCAACCGGCACCTCGTTCAGGAACAATTGCACCGCGTTGCAATCAAGATCGTCAATGCCGCTATTGCCAATAGCCGCCAAAATCCGGCCCAAATTCGGATCCGACGCGAAAAACGCCGTCTTGACCAGCGGCGAGCGCGCGATGGCATCGGCCACCGCGCGAGCCTCGTCCTGGCTGCGCGCCTGCTCGACGTGCACCTCGATGAATTTGGTCGCACCCTCGCCGTCGCGAACAATTGCTTGCGCCAACCACCGGGCAACGTCAGTGACGGCGCGCTCCAGACTCGCGTAGCGCGGATCTTGCGTCGATTCGATGATCGGCATCTGCGCCTGGCCGCTTGCGATAAGCACAAACGCATCGTTCGTCGACGTGTCGCCATCGACGCAAATTCGATTAAAAGAGCGGTCGGCAACGCGACCAGCCATCGTCCGTGCCACTGCTGGCGCCACAGACGCATCGGTGGCAACGTATCCGAGCATGGTCGCCATGTTCGGATAGATCATTCCGGAACCTTTGGCAACGCCGGTGATCGTGACCTTGCATCCCGCGATGGACACTTGCTGCGAGCGCGCCTTGGGCACCGTGTCCGTCGTCATGATCGATTCGGCGGCGCCCAGCCACTGATCGGCGGCAAGTCGTGCCGCCGCCTGGGGCAAGCCCGCTAACAGGCGCTCCATCGGCAGCGGCTCCATGATCACCCCGGTGGAGAACGGCAAGACTTCGTGCGCTTGACAGCCGACCAAGGCCGCCGAGGCCGCACAGCTGCGCAGCGCATCTGCGATTCCGCTTTGGCCGGTGCCAGCATTG
>CAZSOI010000485.1:0-1835 GCA_964608115.1 uncultured Burkholderiaceae bacterium
TCTGGTAGTTGATTGTCTTGGTCTTCCATCCGAGTAGGCCGGTCGGCAGGCACGCAACTTCCCCCGCGAAGGCCAGTTCCGTTCCCGGCATCACACACACCGCCAGTCCGAGATCATCCGCGGCGGCGAAACCGCGTGTACCGGTGCCGAAGTCTCGCGTCACGAGCTTATCGCCGACCTTCGCAGGCCGCGAACGTACGCTGTGGAGGCTAAAGTCACACATCTCCAGAACTCCGTTGTTGGAAGCCCCTTCAGCCCAATTCAGATACTAGCGCATTCGCGGTCCTCCCGACACACACAAAGAAATGCATGAAAGACGCCAATTAAAAAGCGCAGTCAGGGACGGGGTGTCCGTCGTGCGGCCGGGCCATATGGCAAGGACCCTCTTGCAATGAGGGGCCTTCTTGCAAGAAGAGCAGTTGCGGGTCATCCGGTACCTGGTGGTGGACAGTTCGGAGGCACGCGGTCGCGGCGTCAACGGTAATGGAAGTCGCCAGGATGAGTGCGATTGGGAGAAATTTCCTGATACGGTCGAGCGCAACTTGCCCCTTACATGCGGTTTCACATTCGGAGCTTGCGGTTTCGCAGACCCATGCGTCTCTGGCAAACCACTCGTGCATGATGCGACACAGCGGACAGTAGGTTCGGCTAAAAAATACCGCGGTGGATCGAAAGGCAGCTGGTTCAACGCATCTACCCGTGGCGATTGCCTGCCCGGTCTTCGGGCAACGGATCATAATCATGCCCATGAGGGGGATACTCCTCCACGATCAGGGTGTTTTGCGTACCGCCCGCGTGCGAAGAAAAAATAAAGGCCCAGTGACAATTCCCGGGCTTTGTGAAGGCAGCCGTGCTCCTGAGCTCACGTCACGGTCTTTTGAAAGGGCATCGGTATGCGCGCCGCTTTATTGAGCAATGGATCGCAAATTTATCGTTGCTTGTGTCATTGAAAGGGCTTGAAGCCTTTTTGATGCATCCCAATGTGTGCAAAGCGAGGTTCCAACCGTATTAGGGGACGTGTCATGGCTGAAAACATCACTAAACTGCCCGTGAAGATCGAGAAGACCACCACACCGACGCCCCAGATGTGGCAGCCGTTCGAAAGCCTTCGTCGAGAAATTGATCGCATGTTCGATGACTTCGCCGGGGGTCTGTGGCGCTCGCCGTTCCGCGGCTCATTCTTCGAACCGTTCCGACGTGCAGAAGTCGCTCTGGCCGCGTTACCTGCCGTCGACGTCATCGAGACAGACAACGCCTATGAGATTACGGCCGAATTGCCGGGGATAGACGAAAAAAATATCGACGTGAAATTTGCCAACGGCATCCTGACGATCAAGGGCGAGAAGCAGGACGAGAAAGAGGAGAAGAAAAAAGACTACTACATGCGTGAACGCAGTTATGGCTCATTCGAGCGCAGCTTTGAGGTACCCGATAGCGTGGATACAGACAAGATCGAGGCGGCCTTCAAGAAGGGCGTACTCACGGTGACGCTGCCGAAGAGTACGGAGGCGCAGAGGCCGGAAAAGAAGATCGCGGTCAAAGCCGCCTGATCTTTCTTTTCTGCTCATGACATTTTTACGAAATCCGGATTGCGCCAATCTGCGCAATCCGGATGCGGTTGGACGCCCACACTCGCCATCAACTGCGAGGACATGCGCGGCACTCACTACTTGGTTGATTGTGAAGCGCAACCGGCCGTCAAGGTCCTTTACCTTGACCCGTTTGGTTTGAAGCAAGCGCAAGAGCTTGTCGCTGTCGCCAATGACTGTCGCCAATGCCGCCAATAGGCCTTCTAAGTGCTTGATTTTGTTATGTGGTGGGCCCGGGAGGACTCG
>CAZSOI010000486.1:0-24125 GCA_964608115.1 uncultured Burkholderiaceae bacterium
CCTAACTCGCGTCGATGGCAATGGCCAGCAGCACGGCGAGGATTTGCCCAATTCTGAGCATCCTTGGTCGTGCGTACGCGACGAGAAAACTGGACTCATGTGGGAGGTCAAAACGGCCGCCGCGGGTCTGCATGCAAATGCCAATACCTACAGCTGGTACAGCAGCGACGAGATGGCGAACATGGGCTACGAGGGCAAAAGAAATGGCGGCAGTTGCACGGGCAGTGCATGCGACACCGAATCATTCATTGCGGCGGTCAATGCCGAGAAATTGTGTGGCTACGCGGACTGGCGCATGCCCAGTGCGCAGGAGGCAAGCACCTTGGTCGATGCAAGCGTGCGCTTTCCAGGGCCAACCATCGAACAAAGCTATTTTCCCAACACCCAATCGGCCAAGATCGGGTACTGGACGGGCACGGCATTCGACAAGCACCGCACCGGGGCGTGGGCGTGGCGCTTCGATCATGGGGCGGATTTCGTGGCAATGAAAGACGAACCCCGCTACGCCAGGGCGGTGCGCGGCAACGTTGATTTGTATAAAGTACCGGCGCGCGCTGATCCGCAGGAATGATTCGGCATCAAATCGGACTGCACGGATGAAAAGCATTGCGAAGACGCTTGGCGACCACCATCGACTCTGTGATGAGTTGTTTGCGAAGTGCGAGACGGCGGCACTGGAGGGGCGCTGGCAAGAGGCGCAGGACCTGCATGCGGGCTTTGCTCGTGTGCTGGATGCGCACCTGCGCGCAGAAGAAGGTGTACTTTTTCCCGCCTTCGAGTCCTTCACCGGATCCACGAGTGGCCCGACACAGGTGATACGCGAAGAGCACAAGCAAATGCGTGACATACTTGAGCGTCTGGGGCTTGCTGCGTCGCAGCGCCAGAGTGAAACGTTTGGCGACCTTGGGGAAACGCTGCTCATTTTGATGCAGCAGCACAATCTGAAGGAGGAGAACATCTTGTACCCGATATGTGATCGCTCCTTAGCGAAACGCGTGCAGGAGTTGGCCAATCGCCTTGAAGAAGTTCTCGCTGCTTCATGACACGTTTTATTGACGGGCGTGACATGGTGCCGCCTGAACCCCTTGAGTTGACCTTGGCTGCGCTCGACGCGTTGCCAGAGGGCGAGGAGATCGTGCTGCTGGTCAATTGCCATCCGGTTCCGCTATTTGAGATTCTCCGCAAGGGCGGGTCGACATGGACAGAGACAATCCACGCCGACGGTACACACGAAATCCGGATCTGTCGTAGGTAGTTGAGCTGCGCAGTTAGATGGGCCCGATCGCATCATTCGAACAGCGACCTTCGATCTCGGTCCCATTTCGCTTCTTGCTTACGGCGCCTCTGTACGGTGTAGCAGCAGGGTTGCTTCTGGCATGGCTTGGAGCCGATGCGCTTTCTTCGCGCTGGAGTTCGGGTGCGCTCGCCCTGACCCATCTACTGACTACGGGATTTCTGCTTCAGGCCATGTTCGGGGCGCTGCTGCAATTCGTACCGGTTGCGGCGGGGGGAAATGTGTGGCGGCCAGAGCTGCTGGCTGCAATTGTGCATCCCGCGATTACAGCCGGTGCAGTGCTTCTTTGCGCGTCATTTCTGGGCTGGCATCCGCAGGGGCTTCAGCTTGGCTCCGTTGTGCTCGCTTTGGGTTGTGCCGGCTACGCGCTGGCAATCGGCATGGCACTACTGCGCTCTCGCGCCGCGGGCGCGACGGTACGACTTTTGCGAGTTTCCATGCTGGCCCTGATCGTTACGGTAGGGTTGGGAGTTACGCTTGTGCAGACGATAGCCGGACCGCTACGGGCGTCCTTTGTCGAAACCACAGACCTACATACTGCGTGGGGGTTGGGTGGCTGGGGCCTGGTGCTGTTTGCAGGAGTTTGCCTGTACGTCGTGCCGATGTTTCAGCTGACGCCGTCCTACCCGGTGTGGTTGGGACGCGCGCTCGCACCGGGGGCACTTGTATCCTTGCTCGCCAGCTCCCTCCTCGCGGTATGGCCGCAAAACCTCCTCCGGCAAGAGGCAACCGTTGGAGCAGGCTTGCTGTTGGCGATGGTCTTTGCCGCCACGACGCTGTGGTTGCAACAGCATCGGCGGCGGCTACGTGCGGACGCGACGCTTTACTTTTTTCGCAGCGCCATGCTCAGCTTGCTGGTAGCGGGCGGTTTGTACGCGCTACGTCAGACGTTGGGTGTCGCGCTAGCGGATGTGTCCATTTTGATCGGCGTGTTGATTCTGGTCGGGATCTTCGTGGCGGCCGTAAACGGCATGCTGTACAAGATCGTTCCGTTTCTTTGCGCGCTGGAGCTACAACGGCGCAAGAGGCCGCCAGCAAGACTGGGCATGCTGCAATTTATATCGAGCAAGGCGATGAACGGCCAGTGGTGGTCATACCTACTGGCGCTTGCGCTGCTCGTCGCGTCAACGGGACTGCCACTACTGGCCCCTGCAGCGGGGTTGGCATTTGCCGCATCGTGTGCGTGGCTCGAGTGGAACCTTACGATGGCCGTGCGCAAACACTTCAGTCTCACAGGTCCAATGCGCGCAACCGCTGCAGTTGGTGAATCGTGACGTCCCTGCCACTAATTGTGAGCAATCCACTTTGACTAAGTTCGGTAAAGATGCGCGAGAGCGTCTCCGGCGTCAGGTTCAAACGAGACGCCAGAATGACTTTCGACGTTTCGAGTGTGATCGTCACCTCATCGCCATCGACGTGCGTAGGGCAGTGCTGCAGCATGTAGCCCAGCACGCGCTGGGTGCCAGAACGCAGGCAATAGGACTCGACGTCGTGTACGAGGGAGTGCAACCGCATAGACAGACCCGCCAACATAGCTCTGGCAAAGGTGACGTCGTCCCGCAGCATGTCAAATACGATTGCTTTGGAAAGGTGCAACAGCAAAGTGTCGTTCAACGCCTGGGCAAACACCGGGAACGGCCGGTTCATGAACATGACGGCTTCGCCAAAGCTTTGCTTCGGACCGATGATGTCGACCACTTTTTCGGCGCCTTGGACAGAGGGGAAGGCGAGTTTGATCTGGCCATACAAAACGATGTAAAAGCCTGTGGATTCGTCGCCTTTTTTGAACAGCATCTCACCCTTTACGACGCGCTTTTCATGCGTGCCCGACGCGAGGCGTCGCAACTGGGGCGAAGAAAGTTCCTGAAACAAGGGAAGCTTCGAAAGCATCAAGGGAATATCGTGCCCGCCGGTTTGCCCGGTAGGCATCGGATCCGCGGTCGTTTCCCTTTGCCAGCTGCTCATATTCGCTTTACCCGACGTTGGAGGATGACATGGTCGAATTGACGATCGGCCTTCTGATTCTGGCTATTGCAATCTATTTCATATCAAAGAAGTAAAAGTGCTTTGCGCGGGTTTTTGTGGCTCGCTTTCGATGTTATGCACCTCGCGCCCTAGAGAAGCGCCAGGATTCCGAGAGGGCTTTTTTTTATCGCGACCGAGACGATCCAGCCGAACGTTGCCATCGCTGCGACCCAGGCCAGAGCGCGTACGGCTGCAGGGCGAGCGGGTCGCAGCGCAAGCACGCCCAGTGCGACGTAGAGCAATAGACCGATGACCTTTGCGATGAGCCATGGCGCGTTTGCGGCTGTCAGCCGCAAGCTCCAGGCAAGCGCAAGAGCCGAGAGTAACAACACCGAATCAATAATGTGTGGCAGCGTCTTTGCGAGTCGGCCGCGCACCCACGCCGCGCCTAGCAGACTAGCGAGGCCGCGCGCGAAAAAACCGGTCCCTGACACTGCGACGGCCGTCACGTGGATCGTCTTGATAAACGAGTGGTCCAAGAAAGTTACTCCGGTTTGCCGTCAACACGCGGGCGCGTGAGCACCGTCCAATAGGTCAGCGCATAAAGCCCGAATCCCGCGGACCAAAGTGCAGCCGAGCCGAGCACCGCGTTTATTGTCTGTTCGGGTGCGACCCAGGGAATCAACACGCGCACGAGCGCGGCAGACAGGACGAGCAAATAACAGGCAAGATCGCCTGCGCTTGCGCGCAGTGGTCGACCCGTGTGGCCCCGAGCGGTTCGCGTCATCATTGCAATAATCATTCCTCCGGCTGCTCCGACCGTCAACGCGTGAATGGCAAGCGAGGGCGTGACCATTCCCAGCGCCGCGAGCGCGCGCAAGAGTAGGTGTACCGGGACCCAGAGATAAGCGGCATGCAGCGCCCACACCAGCGGCACGCGCAAGGTCTTCCAGGGTTGCCAAAGTAGCCACCGCGCAAAGTGTGCTCCAGCGCCAATTGCGGCAAGTGCAAAAAGCAGAATCGAGCCAAGTCCCAAGGCATCGACGAACGGCAGCAGCAACACCGAGACAAGGGCGAGACGCTCCAACTTGGGATGTCGTGTAGCGTTCACACCCGCAACGCCGTTATTGGTGAACATTGGGATCACCCGACCCGCCATCACGACCAAGATGAACAACAAAAGATCAAGCGCAACGCGGATCGCGGTCGCAGATTCAAACCGCACAACGCCGAGCTGCCCTAAATGGAACAAAAGCGTTGCGGCGGACATCAGCAATAGCAGGCCGACGAAAAAGTAATTGCGGCGATTGCGTGCAGTAAACAAGGCGATGCCGAGCCCGACGGCGGCGGCGAGTGGAAATGCGACATTGACAATGGCTGCAAACCAGCCCCAGGGCGTGAGCACCAACACACGTCCTGCAACCCATAAAAGCGCTAGCAACGCCAAAGGCATGCCAGTGGGAGTCGGGCGGTTTGACCAGTTGCGCCCCGCCGTGAACAAAAATCCCACGACCACGGCAAGCGCAAAGCCAAATAGCATCTCATGTGCATGCCATAAAGGCCCTTGAAGGTACGGGCGCCTCAAGGCTTGGGCAAACTGCAGCGCCCACAGTCCGATAGAGAGCGCGGCAAATCCGCTGGCCAAAAGATAAAACGGACGAAAACCGAGTTGCCAGAGCGCAAAACCGGACGCCACCTTTGGCTGCCCTCTTTGCTGCTCGATTTGCAAAAGAGTGCTCATGAGGACGGCACTTGCCTGGCACGCACAGCGGCGATTTGATGCGTGCGCCAGGCGATGGCGGAAGCCACGATGGTCAAGGCGAACAGCCCGATTGCGGCGGCGTTTAGCGCAGCGCCGATTTCGCGCAACTGCTCGTCAAACAGGCCTGCTCCCAGCCGCAATCCAAGCGACAGGTGCAGCACTAACAGGGGCAGATAAAAATGGCGTCCAAATTGCAGCCTAATGCCGGCAACCGCGGGCAGGATCACCGGCGCGTGGCCCATCACCATGCTGAAGATGAAACCAAGTCCGATAGCGTGCAGCGCAACGTCACGGGCAGGCCAACCCATCGCCGTGGCGCCCCAGGCAAGACCCGCGATGAACAACCAGGCGTAGCCACAAAGCAGGCACAGCGCCATGTATCGGCTAAGCCCGTGAGCCAAAACCGTGCGGCGGGCGATGTCGAAGGCGCCCAGCCAAAGCGCCAGCAAGATAAGTGCGGCGCCGTAGAGCAGGCCACCAATGACCAAAGTCCACTGGGTTAGCAACGAACCAGCGAGCAAGATCAGAAGCACGGCCGAAAGCCAGGCCCGCGCCCCGAATCGCTTAGGCATCAGACGGACCATTTCGAGCCGCTCGGCGGCGATTGTCAGGATGAGAAACGCAAACCACCAGCAAATCGTTGCGACGCTATCGGCGCGAATGGCAAGGCGCAAATTGCCAATTAGCCAGCAAACCGATCCCACCGCGAGTAATACCGTATGCGCTGCGTCCTGACGCCGAACCAGTACCAAGTTGACCCAGACGAAGGAAACTGCTGCGGCAACCGCAAACCACGCGCCCCATGCGAATTGCCCGGACAGCAGCAGGATGCCGCCTATTGCCGCGGCCAGCGGCGCGAGGAAGGCAGAGCGCAAACGGCTCGCCACGGCCCGTTCTACTGCGATCACTGCGCCAAAAACGCCGCAGATCATCAACGCCGAGTGGCTAAGTGCGGCGTGGTCCAGCACGGTGGCTGTTGCTGCGCTTGGCTCGAGCACGCCTACGCGCGTCAAACCTCCGGCGATGCCGCCGATCAGCGACAAGGCGGTTGCGCAAATCAGCCCCACACGCAGGCGGGCTGCGGTCCACGATCGAGACATCACCAGCCCAGGAAACGTTTGGCGTGCTCGCTCATGCGCGCGGCGGTCCACGGCGGCTCCCAAAGCAAATCGACTTCAACTGGAAGCTGAGGTGGTGCAACGTGCCCAAGCTCTTCCTGAACATCTTCAACAATGAGGTTGGCCAACGGACATGCGACCGAGGTCATTGTCATGCGCACCTGACATTTGTTCTCGTTGAGAGTGACGCCATAGACCAAACCGAGGTCGACAACACTGAGCGCAAACTCCGGGTCCATCACCCGTTGTAAGGCCTCAACAATAGGCTGGTACAGTGCCTCGGGTCCTTCGTAAGAAAAGGGTGCATGAGTCTGCATTGCGTCAACTCCTAGCATCAAACGCGTGATCTGGTGTGCCCGCCCCACAGCGGCTCATCCACAAAGAGCGCTTTGCCAAGGGGTTTGCGGTTTTTCACCAGATCGGCGAGCGTGTAGTCGTCCAGCACACCGTAGAAGGCATCGACGGCCTCGCCGAGTACGGTGCGCAGCTGGCAAATGCGTGCGATGGCGCAGGGATCGAGTGAGTCGCCAAAGCATTCGGCGAGCTGATCCGCCCCTTCGGTTAGGCGCACGACCGCCCCGATGCCGATGTTTCGCGGCGCCTTGGCAAGAGACAAGCCCCCGCCCTTGCCGCGCGAGTTTGCAAGCCACCCGCTTTGTCCCAGGAAGTGAACGACTTTGACGAGGTGGTTTTCGGAAATACGAAACGAGTTGGCGATTTCTGCGATTGTCACACGCCGGGTGGGTTCAATCGCCAGGTAGATCAGAACCCGCAGGCTATAGTCGGTGAAGGTCGTCAGTTTCATGATGTTCTCGCTGGGCAAACGTCGGCCAGAGCAATTGCTTGGCTCAGCCGGCGCATGCACAAGATGTGCGCGGCGCTGGCTGCGGCGGTTTGATGCAAGCGGCGGTCCCGAGGCGGATCACAAGAGAGAGGCAAAAAGCCAAGCCGCGAAAAGTGTATTTAACATACATCTTAAGCGCTAGTCCAAGCTTCCCTTTGATTGATCCAGATCAGCGCTCAGGCCTTAGGGCGGGTGCGGGAAAACCTAAGGGGCGTCCGGAAGTGGGCCTGGGTGCAACACGCGTGCTAGGTCTTTGTTCTTTGGCGTATAGGAAAAGCGAGCCACCCGAGCGCAATCTTCCTCCTGTATGCGCTAATACCCTTGCTCGGCGCAAGGAAAATGCACGGTAAGGCAGCAAGATTTGCGCTCTTGTCCCGCCGAGGCTTGGGATCGCTACCCGCGGGCTTATGCGCCAGCGCGCGGCGGACGATCGCGCTGTGACTTTTCCTTGCGATGCTAGGGCACTGCGTCGCAATGCCAGGTGAATTTTCGCGAGTCCGGATCCATCGTCGCCAAGCACGTTGAGTAATAGGTGTGCACGCCCATCGTCGTTTCAACGTCCACGTGGATGAGTCCCGAGACTTGAAAGGCCGAGTCCTTTGAGAGTAGAAAAGTCGTCACGGTCTGGTCTTTCTTCTTAAAGTCGGCCGTGATTTGCGCCTTCAAGTCTTCCATCTCCGTGTCTTTGAACCCACCCTGGCAACCCGCGAGAAACGCCGCAAGCACCGCTGTGAGCAAGGAGGCTTGCAACCGGCCAAAGTTTTCCTGTACGTCCCGATCGCCCGACATCGTGGTTTTCCGTTTCTCTTGCGAACCGGCGAGAGCCGCACGCCAGCATCAGCTTTAAAGGCCCGTCGTATCGCTTTTAGCGCAGATAGTCGCTGTAGTAGAGCTTGCTTTGGGCATAGATCGCTCGCAAGCGCGCGAGCAGGGGTTCGATGCTTTGTTTTTCTTCGTAGGCGCTGGCCAAATCGCGATAGAACTTCAGCGACACATCACGACGGGCGTTGGCATCCGGGCCGCGTGTAAGGCCGCGCGCGAAGTAGCGGAAAGATTGCAACGACAGGGTCGTAAGAATCTGTCCGACTCGACTGCTTCCGCAGTGAAAGGCCAGGAACAGCATGATGCGGTCTAATGCGTCGGTGTACAAAAGCATGAATTGCGGCTCCGAGGCGACGGCATCCAGCGCCGAAACGTGGCGGCGCAACTGAGTCACGTTTTCGTTGCTCGGTTCGCGACCAAAGCCTCGAATCGCAAGCTCAAACAAATGTTCGCGCAGCTCCATGATCTCGCGCAGGTCCTCTCGGGTAAGCAGGCTTGCGATGGCGCCGCGTCGGCTGCTGATCACAACAAGGCCAACGTGCTCAAGCATCTTGAGCGCGTCGCGGATTGGGCCACGGCTGACCTGAAACTCCTTTGCCAGCGCCTCCTCGCCGATTCGATTTCCGGGCGCAATCTCCTCGGTCAGTATCCGGTCGCCCAACGTTATTGCGATCTGCTCCGGCAAGGTCCAAGCCGTGGCCTGCCGGCCGATCATTAGGCGGCTGGAGAGAACGCCTTGGGGATGGATGAGCTCGATACTTCCGCCGCTGACCATGATAGGCGATCGCTTGGCAATCATTGCGCACCCGCAATGGCATTGCGAACATCGGTGCCGCGAATTTGCATGGTCTGTTCAAAATGCAAAAGCGCCTGGTCGGCGTTGCCTGCCGCCATGATCTTGGTGGCCTCTTGCCATCGACCGAGGTAGAGCCGACGTTGCTTCACGGTCCTGGCCGCCATGGCGAAGTAGCGCAACAGTTGAAGGGAAATTGAACACATGGCCTGAGCGATGCGTCGGTTTGCGGCCTGCATTGCGACAAAGAGCAAACAGCGATCGCTGAGCTCAATGAACTCAAAGGCCATTGCATCGTTGGGCACGAGCTCGGCCATCTGCGCGATATAGCGTTGCAGAACGTCCCGATCGCTTTGCGTTTGCCGTTCAATGAAACGCGGGATGAAAGTCCGCGCTAGCGTCGAGCGGAAATCGACGAGATCCTCAAAGTCGGCCGCGCTCATCTTGGAGACGAATACGCCGCGCCGCGCGGAGGATTCGACCAGGCCAAAGCGTTCGAGCAGCATCAGCGCTTCACTTACCGGGGCCTTGCTCACGCCAAATTCGTCCGCGAGGGGTTGCTCTCGGACCCGAATGCCGGGCACTAGCTGCTGCTCAACGACGCGTTCGGCAACGACGATTGCAATTTGGTCGCGGACGCTCAGAGTCGGTGGCACCGCGCCGTAAAACAGGCGAAAGGCGGCTGGTTGGGAGAGCGATCGGGGCGAGGAGACAAACTGGCCCAGTGCCTCGGCGGGCGGCACCTGCGAAGTGGGCAAGGAGGAAAAATGCATCAGTCGTGAAATATACATTTTGTTAACAAAAAAGTCGCGGCTGCATTGCCTGGACAAAACCACGCTATCTTGAAGGGAGTTTTTCTAAGTCTTTGAAAAAGTAAGGATAAATAAACAAGGGCCGTGACTAGGCAAGGACATCCTTGACAGGAGGCGACTTTTTGGGAAAACTTCTGTCAACAATATTGTTAACAATATAAAAATCCAGGGAACGTTTAAGGGTGCGCAACCAGGCTAAGTGCATGTTCCGGCTTCTTTCGAACACCAAGATCGGCGTGCGTCTTGCGATCGCTTTTGCGCTCGTCGCCTGCCTTCTGGGTGCCTTATCGATCGCTTCAAACGTCGAGCTCTCGCGCGTGTTCCAAAACGTGCAGCAACTCAACGAGCGCACGATTCCGTCCTTGCAGGCAATCGCCCAGATGGAAGCCGCATCGACTCGGGTGCGTCGCTACCACCTGATACATGTACTGGCGGCAAGCGCAGAACAAAAGGCCGATGCCGACAAAACAATGGATGCCGAAGTTCAAAAGTTTGTAGCGGCGTACGGGCAATACGACACATTGCTGGTTGCCAATGAACATGACCGCCAGAATTTGACCGAGGTGGGTGCGGCGTGGCAGGCGTATTTGAGCGGTTGGCAGCAGATGCGTGTGCTCTCCGAGCAGGCCGCAAACGATGCAATCGCATTTTCCAATGCGCGCGGGCAGATCGTGGGGCCGCAGTCACTTACCTTTCGCAAGGTCAGTGCAGCGCTCGATGCGATGCGCAGCTACAAGCGAGAACTTGCCGAGGACGCCGCCCGGCAGGCCGAGACGTCCTTTCGCGACGCCCGATTGCTTTTGGTATTGGGCTCGGGCGCGATACTGCTGCTACTGATCGTTTTGGCGATCGCAATTACTCGCAGCGTAACCGCACCTTTGACCCCTGCCGTGCAGGCCGCCAATGCAATCGCTCGCGGTGATCTCACGGCGACCATCACGGCCCAGGGCAGGGACGAGATCGCCGACCTGATGCATGCGATGGCAGACATGAGGGCGAATTTGGAGCATTTGATCGGAGAAATCCGCGCTTCGGTCGAATCCGTGGCTGGCGCGTCAAAGCAAATCGCTTCGGGCAACCAGGACCTTTCTGCGCGCACCGAGGCTCAGGCCTCGTCGCTGCAGCAGACGGCTGCATCGATGGAGGAATTGAACACCGCGGTGCGCCGAAACGTCGAGTCCAGCCAGACGGCAAGCGAACTCGCGGCCGCAACCGCGCAAATCGCATGCGAGGGCGGAGTCGCGGTGCAACGGGCGGTCGCGACGATGGGGGAGATCTCGGCAGCATCGAAAAAGATTTCCGAGATCATTGGTGTGATAAATGACATCGCGTTTCAAACGAACATTCTCGCCTTGAATGCGGCGGTCGAGGCCGCGCGCGCCGGCGAGCAGGGTCGCGGGTTTGCCGTGGTGGCGGCAGAGGTCAGGCGTCTTGCGCAACGCGCAGCCGAGGCGGCCCATCAGATTCAGGAGCTGATCACAAGGAGTGTCGAGCGCGTTGAGGCGGGGGTAACGATTGTTCAGGAGGCAGGCGAGAAGATGAGCAGGATCGTCGAATCGGCGCGCAGAGTTTCCACGCTGGTTGAAGAGATCTCGGTTGCGAGCCGTGAGCAGGCGGCGGGAATCGATCAGATCAACGCCGCCGTTGGCCGGTTAGACGGAGCCACCCAGCAAAATGCGGCCTTAGTTGAGCAATCGGCTGCAGCCGCAACGAGTTTGAGCGAGCAGGCGCGTGCATTGCGAGGTGCGGTTGCGGCCTTTCAAACCCCGCCAACAGACGAGACGCTGACTTGTTAGCGCCAAGGCCGTGATCATCTGGGTCAACTGCGCCCGACGTCCGGCGGCCGCGGCCAAACGATTGACGCCGGCGGACTTTTCGCACCGTGTTGTCCAAAATACGAGCGACTGCCAGAAGCTTGCGCAGCAAAACGTTGCTCGCACTAGTTGTCCCGAACTGGCATGTTTTCCGGGACGAAATCCGGTCTTGTCAGCTACCGGTAGTCCCGATAATGCACTGGCGCTCGCGCAGCATGCCCAGGCCGTTTGATTTTGCCAAAAGTCGGATCGCCGGCTCTTGCGCCCTCGGTCGGCGCGCTTGCACTACAGCGCTCAAAAACCTGAGCGCGCTTGTTGGACGATGGACGCATGAAACGGGTCGAGCGACTCTCGATCGCAAACAGTCAAGCTTTGCTTGGGAAGTGCCGTACGGGCGCCGTCGCGGAGGTTTTGCAACTTTTTATATGATGCAAGCCTCCCTGCCCTCGGGCGCTGCCTTCGATATCGAAGCCGAAGCACGACGACAGAAGACAGCGCTTCTGTATCGCAACGTGCACATTGCGTTTTGGGTGACCGTGATCAACGCGTCCCTGCTGGCGCTTGTTAACGCGCAGGTCAACACGTCGGCGAGCACCGCGCTGTGGTGGTGGATTGCCGTGGTCGTGGTCACCGCCGGCCGCTACCTGCTTGCACATCGCTTTCGCGCAACGCGTCCGAATGCCTTGGCAAGCCGCCAGTGGCGCGATGCCTACGTAGCGGGCACGGCAGTGTCCGCCGTCGTTTGGGGCGCTGGCGCCGTATTGTTCGTATGGAACGCCCCCGACGGGGCGCGGTTTTTTACTGGCATGGTGCTTGCGGGCATGGTGGCGGGAGCCGTTCCGATCCTTGCACCCGTCCCGCAAGCATTTCGAATGTTTGCGCTTCCCATCGTCGTACCGCTTGCGACCGCCATACTGTGGCAGGCCAACTCCTCATTGGATTGGGCATTTGGATCGATGACGATTGTTTTTCTGGCAGCCGTGCTGGCAAGCGCACGGTATTTGCACGAGACGCTCGACGTTGCGATCCGCTTAGGACTAAGCCAGGGCTACCTGGTTGAAGACCTGCAGCGTGCGCGTGATGCCGCCGAGTCTGCGCTTGCCGAACGCGAGCGCACCGAGGCGACATTAAAGGCAAGTGAAGAGCGCTATCGGCTGATTTTGCAGCATTCACCGACGGGCATCTTGCATTACGACAATCAGCTAATGATCACGTTTTGCAACAATCGCGCCGAGCAGATTTTGCAGGTGCCGAAGGAAAAAATCCTCGGTTTGAATATGTCTACGCTCAAGGACCAGCGCGTGCTGCCAGCATTGCGCGCGCCCCTTGAAGGGCGCGATGGCGCCTATGAGGGCGAGTACGTTACGACGCAAAGTGGCTTACATGTTTGGATCGCCATGTCCTGCACCCCCCTTCGCGGCATCAGCGGCCAGGTCCAGGGCGCCATCGCTATCTTTGAGGACATCACCGCCCGTCACCGCTCCGAAGACGAGATTCGAAATCTGGCCTACTTTGACCCGTTGACCCGTCTGCCCAATCGGCGATTGTTGATGGATCGGCTCTCTCATGCGATGACTAGCAGCAACCGTAGCCGAGAATATGGCGCCTTGATGATTCTTGATCTGGATCATTTCAAGAGCATCAACGACACGCAAGGACACGACATTGGCGATCGTCTCCTGGTCGAAGCGGCCCAGCGCCTAACCGCCTGCCTGCGGCAAGAGGACACGGTTTGCCGGTTGGGTGGGGACGAGTACGTAGTGCTGCTTGAAGGGTTGGGCGACGCCGAATCCATCGCCGCAAGCAAGGCTGAGGCGATCGCCGAAAAGATGCGCACCGCCATGCACCTGCCTTATGACCTGGGGGGCAGCGAGACGGAATACTTCAGCACCACCAGCATCGGTTTGACGCTGTTTTGCGGCCAGGAGATTTCAGCTGAGGTGCTACTGAAGCAAGCCGACGTCGCTTTGTATCAGGCCAAGGATGCCGGGCGCAACGCAGTGCGATTTTTTAGTCCTGCCATGCAGGCCACCATCGAGCGCCGTGCCACCTTGGAGGCGTCGCTGCGACGCGGGCTGGACAAGAAGGAGTTCCATCTGTTTTACCAGCCGCAAATCGGTCGAAACGGCACCCTCATCGGGGCCGAAGCCCTGATCCGGTGGATGCCCGCCGGCAGTGGCGTCGTCTCGCCCGCGCAGTTTATTCCGCTGGCCGAGGAAACGGGGTTGATACTGTTGATTGGCCGCTGGGTCTTGGATACCGCTTGTGCGCAACTAAAAGCCTGGGAGCGAAATCCGCATACCCGAGGTCTGAGCCTTTGCGTAAACGTCAGCGCGCGCCAATTCCATCAGCCGGATTTTGTTGAGCAGGTCCGCCAGAGCCTTCTGGTGAGCGGCGCCGATCCGGCGCGGCTGAACTTGGAGTTGACCGAGGGCGTGGTGTTGGACCATGTGGAGCTGGTCATCAATCGAATGGAACAGCTCAGCGAACTGGGTGTGGGATTTTCCCTCGACGATTTTGGCAAGGGGTATTCATCGCTGTCCTATCTGAAGCGCTTGCCCTTGGATCAGATCAAGATCGACCAGTCTTTCGTCAACGATGTGCCATGGGACTCTAATGACTCAGCCATCGTGCGCGCGATCTTGGCGATGAGTCAGTCACTGGGTTTGCAGGTTATCGCGGAGGGGGTCGAAACAGTTGAACAACGAGACTTCCTCGAGCAAAACGGCTGTCACGCCTACCAGGGGTTCTTGTTTAGCAAACCGCTGCCGATCAAGGACTTCGACGAGTTCGCCATGCGGGTGCATTCCGAGCTAACCGTCTAGCGCACGCGGGGATGTTGCCGTCCTGAGGCGTTGCGGCATCAGATTCGTGAGGCTGCGCGGCACCTTCCGCCATGAAAAAAAGGCCGGGCCAAAGCGCCAATGATGTGGTGTTTTTGAGCGCAAACCGCGCGCGTAATCGATCGGATAGGTCAAGACGAAACTAAGGTTACTGCCTTGCGCTTTTATGGCAAGCGGTGCCAGGATCCTGCGTTAAAGACCCGCAAGAATCCACGCTGACGCAACATGCGGCGCGCTATCGCACTGCGGCTTCCGGATGCGCAGCACACGATCACGCATCGCGCTGAATCGAGCTCCTTGACTCTGTCGCCAAGTTCTCCCAGGGGAATATTGCGACTTTGAGAAGAGTGCCCGGCAGCGAATTCGGCTGGCGTGCGAACATCGATTACCTGGGCGCCGTCGCGAAGCAGTTCGGGGATCTTGTGCCGAACGTACCAGGAGGAAATTGCGCGCCATGCAACGAACGCGACAAATGCGGCCGGGATAAGATAGTCAGAGATCATTTGCTCATCGAGATTCTTGGGCTGTGGGCATCGGGCACCAAGGCGCCTAGTGCGGTGCCACTGTGCCGCCCGTTTCATCCAGTAAGTGGCTCGTTAAAAATCCCGTTTGCCGCGTTTGCAGACACATCGCGGCGATCCAAGCGCCAGCCAAAAGCCTCCATCTTGTCGAGTCGGATCGTTCAATCAATCTGCGCAAGGAAGACTCTCCACACCATGGGTGTTGCGCGCCACGCTTCAGAAGACTTGTATAAGGTTTTCGCCGCGTGCGAAGCACTGGCGCCACAATAGCTCGACGTCAGGAAGGCAAATGTACGACACCTTTCGACCCGATCGGCCGATGACTCTGGCCGATTTTATTCGTTGCGCGAAAGCCTGCACGCGACGCATTACGCCCATGGCGCTTATAAAAAAACTTCAAGCTAGGCAAGACGTGCTGCTGATCGACGTACGGGAACACTCTGAGTGTGAAGCGGGCCATATTCCGGGCGCGCGTCTGGTGTCGCGCAGCATCCTCGAAGCGGCGGTCGCCCCGACGTATTCCAAGCGTGTGCCTGAAGTATCCTCAGCGCGCAATCAACTGCTGGCCGTTTACTGGGTAACGGGTGGGCGCTTGGCGATGGCCGCGGCGATGCTCCAGATGATGGATTTTGAAAACGTCCTGAATCTTGGTGATGGCAGCACGCGCTGGGATACCGAAGCCATGCCGGAAATTCACGAGGCGTCCTACTAAAGAAAGCCAACCTTTCGCTTCGCGCACCCGCGTGCGCCAAGATTTGGCCGCTTGGCGCCAACCCGCGGCAGCAATAACGGCTGTGGCGTTTGCGGCGACGCATGATGTTGCCGCCAATTTGCGTGGCCGATGTGGATGCTTTTGCCAGAAAGCGCCTTTGGCCTTTGTGTGAATATGCGTGCGTCATAAGCGTGAACAGTATTCGGACCGAAGTTCAGCATTTGTTTGCTGAAAATCGCTCAAGCGGCGCACAATGATCCGATGGCCGCAAGCAGGGGCTAGGAGGGCCAGCCATGTCGGGCATATTGCGCTGGGTCGCAAGCCAGAACAAACGGCGGGGTAGGGTGCTGCCAGACCAGATTCGTGGCCAAGCGGGTGCCAAGAGCGGCGCTGCGGACGGCAAAATGCTCCCTATGTTGCTGCGCGTTCGGATTGTGCGCTTGGGAAGCGACACTGACCATCGCTGTGCCGTTGGTTAATTCCGTCGCGAGCCTGCCTGCATGAACGTTCCGAGTGGATTAGCCCTTCTCCATCGCTATTTCTTTTACGGTTGGCTATTTCGGGACGCCAGCGTCGGCACCCAGTGGGAGCGCGCCGCTGCGCTGCAATACAACCGGCATCAATCGCGCTGGCTGCCAACGTATGTTATTCGATGGCTGGCAGTGGCTGCCCTACTGTTCGCGATGGGGCGATTTTGTGAGAGCGCTTTGGCCAGCCCGCTTCTTTCGGCACCCTTTTATCTTTGCTCGACCCTGACCTTTGCGTTTGACGCGGTGACGCTTGCTTGCTGGGCGTTGTTGCGATCCGGCTGGTAAGTCTTAGTCGCAATCTGTTTCTTCTGCCAGCGCGAAGGCGGTCGCACAAACGCCATGCGAGCGGGTCGCAAAGGGCGCCGTAGGCTTCTTTGCGTTCAGCGAGTGCTTGCTTGAATTACATCGCGTACGCGCGGGTAGATCTGCTCGCTCCATTTGCGACCGCTAAATACTCCGTAATGGCCAACCCCGGTTTGCACGTGATGCGATTTTCGGTGCGGTCGAATGTTGCGGCACAGCTCCTGAGCTGGGAGCGTCTGGCCGACGGAACAGATGTCGTCGCGTTCACCTTCGACTGTCATCAGCGCGGTACGCCGAATCACGGCCGGGTCGACCTTGCGCCAGCCCCAAGTGAGCTTCCCTATTGCGAGCTCGTGGGTCTGGAATACCTTTTCGACAGTCTGCAGATAAAACTCTGCGGGCAAATCGTTCACCGCCAAATATTCGTCGTAAAACGCCTGTATCGCACGGGCCTGCTCTGACCGACCTTGGGCGAGGTGCTCGAGCATCAATTGCAGGGACTGATAATGGCGCTCCAGATTCATGCTCATGAACGCAGCAAGTTGCAAGAACCCCGGGTAAACGCGCCGCAAGAACCCCGGATGGTTTTGGGGCACCCGGCTAATCAGATTGCGTTCGAACCAAGCGAGCGATTTACTTGCCGCCAGGCGATTGACTCTTGTTGGATTCACACGGCAATCGACCGGACCAGCCATCAGCGTCAGGCTGCGTGGCTGCGCCGGGTGATCCTCTTCGGCTAATAGCGCAGTTGCCGCCAAGGCGGCGACACAGGGTTGACAGACGGCAACGACATGGCAGCCCGGGCCGATGGTTGCAATAAAGCGCATCAAGTATCCAATGTGTTCCTCGAGCCCGAAATCTCCGTAGCGCATCGACACATCGCGCGCATTGTGCCAGTCGGTTATATAGACGTCGTGATCCTGCAGGAACGTGCGCACCGTGTCGCGCAGAAGTGTTGCGAAATGACCCGACAGCGGTGCCGCCAGCAGCACAGGTGGTTGTTTTGGTAAGCCAGCTGCAGGGTCCTTGCGAAAGTGTTGCAGCGTACCGAACGGCAGGCGAAGGATCGCCTCCTCTCGGATGGACACTGGCTGAGCGCCAAGAACAATTTCGTTGATGCCAAAAGCAGGACGACTGTGGGTCAGGCGAAGATCTGCGAGAACGTCGCACAGGCTCGCGAATCTGTGAAATGTACTGCGCTCGCGCGCACCCGCCTTTAAGACGGTGCCAAGACTGTTGGCGAGCCAGCGCAGCGGCGAGGTGAACTCCGACTGCAGTTCATATGCGAAGTAGAGCATCGCGGGCCCCTTTGTGGCAGATGCAGTTTTTCCAAAGCAAATTGCGGACCAAGCAAATTGGGACGCAGTGCGGACTAAAACCATTGCCGACGCGTGGTCAGAGACCTGGCACATTCCTTGCACGTTTACCTTGCAACGGGGAAAGCGAAAATGTCCGTCGCGGTACTGACCATCAGCAGCAAGAACTACGGCGCTTGGGGTTTGCGCGGGTGGTTGATGGCGCGGCTCGCCGGTTTGGAATTCGTCGAGCGGGTGATCCCGCCGGATGATCCACAGATGAAAGCGGAGATCTTGCTGCTGTCGGCCTCGATTCGCGTGCCGACGCTCGAGCACGATGGCATTCGAGTCTGGGACACGCTGGCAATTGGCGAATATCTAAACGAAATCAAACCTGAAGCGGGTCTTTTGCCGTTTGATCGCGCGGCACGTGCCCATTGCCGCGCCGTCTGCGGTGAGATGCACTCGGGCTTCACCGCGATGCGTACGTCGTTGCCGATGAACATCCGAGCGCATTTTCCGAAGTTCCAGATCTGGTCACGCGCGCAAGCCGACATTGATCGGGTCGTCGCGATCTGGACCGAATGTTTGCAAAAATACGGTGGCCCGTATCTGTTTGGCAGCAGCCCTGGTATTGCCGATGCGATGTTCGCGCCCGTCGTGACGCGTTTTCTGACGTACGATGTTGCACTTGACTTGCTCTGCGACACCTATTGTCAGCAGATCATGTCGCTGCCTGCCATGCAGGAGTGGGTCGCGGCGGCGCGCGTCGAGCCGGTGGAGCTGGGTGAGTTGGAAGCGGAGTTCTGAGCTGCATCAGGGTGCAAATCGCACGCCTTTAGTGCGGAGCTGCTCGCGTCGAAGTAAGAATTGCCCCTTGCCAGGGCAGCGGCTGCCGTCGAACCGGTGCCCCGCAAACGCGAGAGTTGCACAAATAGCCCTGTGCGATGCCGCGCGGCAGGCTGGCCCATACCCTTGCGGTGCGACGGATGAGCGCGATCGGGCAGCTCAGCGCCCGCAACCGCAATTAGAGCGAAGGGCTTTGGTGCGCAAGTTGCACAACAAACGCCTCCAACGCGTCGGAATTCATGTCGGAAACTGCGAGCCAGTTCATCTGCGCACCTTGGGCGTGAGCAACGTTAAAACCGCGGATGCCTTGTGAGGCCGCGGGCAAGTCGAAGGGCTCGGGTCGAACGAAAACGTCGATTAAGTGCAGTCGATAGCGATAGACCAGCGTTGCGACGCTTTGGCGTTCAAGGGTATCGAGCCTTGCGCCGACCAGCGTAAAGCCCGCGCTCGCCATGTCGGGCACCGGAGGAGAGTAATCCAGTCGCGCTGAAAGCCACGGTTTGACAGTGTGCTGATCGGAGGATGCGACTTCAATCAGATGCTCGCTTAGCGTTGCGCGGACGTGGTTTGCGACGGCTTCGACGGCAAGGTTTTGTTGCGCGCGCCAATTCAGCACGAGATTGCCGGCCATCAAGACCACAAGGGTTGCCGCGCAACCGGCCAGGGCACCGGCAGTGAGCCAACGCCAGCGATCACGGGCCAGGTGTGGCTGATCGGCTGCAACGACGGGCGGCGTCACGCGGGCAAGTTCCGCCAGCCGCGCTTGCAGCTGCGGCGGCGCGCGAAAGTACGGTAGCTCGGTGCGCAGCTTTTCGCGCATTGTAAGTATCTCCCGGTGCTTGGCCGCACAATGCGCACATGCTCGAACATGTCGCTCAATGAGCCAGCGCCGAAATCCATCGAGCTCTCCGTCGGTGTACGGCGAGAGCCAGCCGGCGATCCTATGGCAATACATCTTGAGCCTCCCGAGGTTCTGCGCGGGCCGACTGCAACAACGAGGATCGCTGCAGCAGTGCGCGGGCGCGCGCAAGGCGGGACATCACGGTACCAATGGGCGTGTTCGTAATGCGCGCAATCTCCTTGTAGGACAAGTCCTCGAGTTCACGCAGAATCAATACCTCGCGAAACGCAAGCGGCAGCTGGGCAACCGCGTCGGCGAGTAATCGCGATTGGGCGCTGCGCAATGCGGCATGCTCCGGGTCAAGTGCCGCTGCGTCGGCAACCGATTCGAGCGTCGTGTCGTCCTCGTGCACGATGTGCTGCGGGCGATTGCGTTTGCACCAGTCATAAAAGGCATTGCGAACGATTGCAAGGAACCACGCCCGAGCATCCTCCCCGACCAGCGTCCCGATGTACTTGAGCGCGCGCAAGCAGGCCTCCTGCAGCACGTCTTCGGCATCGTGTGGGTCGTGCGTGAGCCAGCGCGCCAGGTTGTAACCGGCGTCCAGGTGTGGCAAGACCGTCTCTTCGAAGCGCGTGCGTGCCGACATATCAATGTCCCATGCCGTTGCCACTGTACCGCGGCACGCGCGGTTTTATTCCCGATGCAACGGCATTCGGTGACTACCTGCAACCGGGGCCCTTGCCGTGAGCAAGTTCAACGCCGCCATCTTTCTGCGGCGCTACGCATGTGTGGCGGAAGGTATTTTCGAACGGACGCCCCGCGTGTTTGCATCTACCCCTCCTGCAGGCCCGCATCTGGGCCGGTGAAGCGCGCAGAGCCCTCGCGCAGAAATCGCGGGGCGCTCAACGCATCACGTGCACCCGAAATTGAATTTGGACGTCGTCATCAAGCGTGGATGTGTCGGACCACTGCCTCTGGCCGACGTTAAAGGCCAGTCGCGAGACCGGGGCACTACCCTCGAACCAGAGCCCGGTGCTGTCAGGTCGGGCGACAAACGCGATGACCAGATTGGCCGTGTGTCCCTTGAGCGTAAAGGGGCCGCTGGCTTGGAAGCGGGCATCGCCGCTCGCCTGAACCGAGGTGGCCACGAACGAGGCGCTCGGAAAATGGCTGACGTCGAAGAAATCTGCGCCTTTTAACAATTCGTTGGCATCCGCGCCGCCGGCGTCGACACTCGCAAGATCGATATCCACCCTGATTTTTCCGCTTTGTGGGTGAGCGGGATCCAGATCGATGTCAGCAGAAAAACGGTTAAAGCTACCCTCGAGCGGGACCTCGGACTGGTGTGCGATGAACTTGACCTGGCCGCGGTTTGCGTCGACGATCGCGGCCCGCGTGATGCTCGTGCCCGCCGCAAAAATCAAGACAAGCACAACTAGCGTGGATGCAATATGTAATCGATGCATGCGAGCTCCTCGATTTGACCTATGCCGTGGCCGGGCGCTAGATGATTCGACGCAAAATGTCGTCCCGATGAACGACGTGATGCCGCAGCGCCGCTGCCGTGTGTATCAAGGCCAAAGTAAGCAGCGTCCACGCAAATGCGGCATGAATCGGTTCAATCCATGCTGCCAGCGCCCGGTCCTTGGGCCCGAAGTTCGGAAGGCAGATGAGGCCCAGGTACTTGAGCGCGAAACCCATCGCCGACGACAACCACCAACCCAACAAGGGGGTTGCGGCCATGAGCACATACAAGGCGACATGGGCCGCAAGGGCTGCGTTGCGCTCCCAGGGCGCTAGGCTTGGCGGGAGCTGTGGTGGACGATGCTTAAGACGCCACCAAATTCGGGCGACGCATAGCCACAGGACGGTCAATCCGGTCCATTTGTGGTAATTGATCAGGTGGATTTTGTGCGGGCTCAGTTCCAGTCCGGTGAAACTTTTCGCCAGCACGAACGCTGCAACTATCGCAACGGCAGTGAGCCAGTGCAGCAGCCGTGCGGTGGCGGTGTATCGAACCATTTGCATCGGGCTTATGCCGCTTGCAGCGGAAATTCATGGATTTCGGCTTCGTCCCGGTTCTGTCCCACTTCGATTTGGCGCCAGCCCAATCCGCGATAGGGTCGTGCCGAGTCCCAGGGCAACGGCCTGTGATCCGCCGAGCCGGGCGCGGGTAGCGGGAAGATCAGCGATTTGGCTGCGTGATGGGCGATGGCGCCTGTCATCCGGTGATGTTCCTGGTGAATATGGCCGTAAAAGACGGTTACGCGCGTGTACGCTGAGAGCAGTTCGATCGCGCGCGCTGCGTCAGCAGTTGCCCAACCCCATTCGGGCACAAGGTCAAAAAGCGGTCGGTGCGTCAGAACGACGATTGGCACGTCCCTGGGCAGCTTCGCGAGATCCTGCGCAAGCCAGGCCAGCTGCGCCTGCCCGATTGCTCCGCCGGGGTCGGAGACATTGTCAAGCGCAAGAAAGTGGACTCCTTTGTGATCGAAGGCGTAATGCGTGGGACCAAAGAGCTCTTCAAACGCTTGGCCGTGATCCAGCGACGCGTCGTGTTCGCCTGGAAGAAAATGCACTCGAGGCACCTGCAATCGTGCGGCGAGGTCGCGAAATTGTGCCATCCGCGTGCGTCGCAATTTCGGATCGGGCGTCAAATGGGTCAGGTCACCGGTAAACACAACAAAATCCGGACGCTGTGTCAGCGCATTGATCGCGTCGACCGCCTTGGGCAAGGTGCCACGAGCGTCGGGGTTTGGTGGTCCCTCAAAGCCCCAATGCGTATCGGATAGTTGGACAAAGTAAAAATCTTCGGCCTGCGCCGCCGAGCGCGCCCCCGGGACGCTGTTGCAGGCACTTGCTCCCAGCCCCGAAGCAAATACAACTCCGCCAAGGCCAACTAACCTCATGAAATCACGCCGATCGATGCCACGGTCCATGGGAGATCCTCCGTTTTTCACGCAAGGCGCATACAAACGGCAATACCTGGCAGGGAGGTGATTTATTCCCGGCTCGTTTACGGACACCTAGACCGCTGCAAGGCACACGGTGCAAAGCGGAGTCTGTGTTTTGTGCCCGGAGCGCGCCGACTAAGCGCGCCCGTGCCGCGAGCTGCGCTACGCGCGCGCGAGTCTTTGGTAGCCGCGCAAAAATAATCCCACGCTGCGCCGGGCCCAGCTGTCGAGCTCGGCAGGGGTCATAGGGGTACCGGAGCCAAGGGCGTGCAATTGAGGAAGCGAGACGATCATTTGCAAAAATTGTTGAGCCGCAAACTCTGCGTCTGCGGCGGCAATGGGAGTCCTTTGGCTATGGCGTCCGAGCAAATCGCCGATCAGTGCAACGGCTTCTTGTCGGCCGCCCGCTTTTGCGACCGCCGCGGCCAGTTCGGGAAAACGGTTCGATTCGGCCACGATCAGACGGTGCAGCGCGAGCGCCCGAGGTGTCAGTGCCGCGCGCAGCACGAGCAAGGCGAGGTGAATGAGGATTTGCTCCAACCCGCGCCCTTCGATAACTGGTTCATGGGCCGCGGGGCGAAGGCTATCGATTAGCCGGACAACGACGGCGCGCATGAGCGCTGGCTTATCAGGGAAGCGGTCATAAAGGGTTCTTTTCGAGACGCGGGCCTGGCGTGCGATGGTCTCAAAGCTGGTTGCGCCATATCCGTGAGTAAGCAGCAGTTTCGATGCGACATCGAGGATGTGTTCGCGCAGCTGCAAGGCCGCAGCACGCGAAGGCCGTCCGGCCCGTGGCGTGCGTCGGGTCCGCGTTGCTGCTTTCGCTTTGGCTACGCGCGCGACCATGCCTCCGTGCACTCACTAGCGTGGGTAATAGCCCCGAGGCGCAGGGTAGTAGGCGCGCGGATAGTAGCCAGGGGCTGGCGCGTAGCGGTACACGGGTTGTGGCGCGTACGCGCCGACGACGACTGGCGGGTAATAGGTTGCGGGCGGATACGCGGCAACGGGCGGCGGATAGTATGCCGGGGAAGGGGGCGGGGGCGCCGGCGGTGTTGCCGCCGCAAGGATCGCCAAAGGCGCGGTAACAATCGCTGCGGCTGCGCCGACGACCGCTGCAATGGGGCCCACGGGCCCGAAGCCACGGCCAAATCCGTAGCCTCGGCCATAACTGTGGTAACCATGATCGAAGGCCTGGGCACTTACACTGGCCAGGCTCAGCGCGGCCAGGGGAAGGGCGCTAATTAGTGCGCGTTGGAGTTTGTTCATTGCTCGATCCTCCTTGCGAAGACGTCTGGTGGTGGCCGAGACGTTGGAAGCAGCATACGACGGCAGAAAATAAAACGCAACCGTACCGTTTCATTAATTTGCAACAGGGCAGTTACGAGTTTGTCGACTGTTACAGGTAGCGGTAACGCCGCGAGCAGGTCTGATACCCCATCCCATGTCGGCGCGAGGGTGCGGCGGCATCGCGCTTGCGAGCTGCACGACATGTGGGCACGATGCGCATCTTTTGTGGACCAATTTGCGCTGCGTTCATCCAGGAGAGGTGTTGTGGCAACAGCTGCCGACGTGGTTGTGGGTCTAATTGCGCTTTTGCACTTGTACATCCTCGTCTTGGAAATGTTCCTGTGGGACAAGCCAGCTGGACTGCGGGCCTTTGGACAAACGCAAGCCGCGGCTAGTGCTTCAAAGATCCTTGCCGCGAACCAGGGACTGTATAACGGTTTTCTCGCGGCCGGCTTGCTGTGGGGTCTGATCCTGGGAGCCGAAGGTCGAGCCATCAAGGTGTTTTTTCTTTGCTGTGTATTGGTAGCGGGCTTGTTTGGTGGAGTCACGGCCAGTCGCAGGATTTTTTTGGTTCAGGCCGCGCCGGCGGCCATTGCGCTGGCGCTGCTGTGGGTGCGCTAGCGCAAAAAGGGTCGGCCGCAGCCGATGGGCCAAATTGGCTTGTGGCTTTTGGGGGCGACGAACAGCGCCGGGGTTTTGGGGCGCTGCTTTAGCCGGCGCCGGCAAGGGCCGATGGGGCCGGGAGCGCTTCTTGGGGCGCATG
>CAZSOI010000487.1:0-1511 GCA_964608115.1 uncultured Burkholderiaceae bacterium
GTCTGAGCGCCGACGTTGTACTGCGACAAGATGCGCCCGGTTGTCAAAAGCAGCGGATAGCGCGGACTGACCTTTTCATCGGTTGGAATGAACTCGGTAACAACAAAGCGCCCTTTACCCCGGACGAATTGGCCGACGTGCATCACGGGCGTTCCTTCGGGCGCAGCGCTGTTGCACGGCCATTGGATGCTTCCGAGTCGATCGATGGCCTCAAAGCTCACCCCCGCAAAGGTCGGGGTTAGCCGTGCAATCTCATCCATGACCTGGGCAGGACTTTCGTAGTCCATCGGATAGCCCAGCGCCTTGGACAGCGCTACCGTGATCTGCCAGTCCGCCATGCCGGCCAGCGGTGGCATGACCTTGCGAACCCGCGAGATGCGCCTCTCGGCGTTGGTAAAAGTGCCGTCCTTCTCCAGAAACGAGGAACCCGGCAAAAAGACATGTGCAAATTTTGCCGTTTCACTCAGAAACAAATCTTGCACCACCAGGCATTGCAGCGAGGTAAGCGCCTGGGTGACGTGCTGCGTGTTCGGATCAGACTGCGCAATATCTTCCCCTTGGACATACAGAGCCTTGAAACTGCCATCGAGGGCAGCGTCGAACATATTGGGGATGCGCAGACCCGGTTCGCTTGCCAGCGTAACTCCCCAATCGGATTCAAACAGCGAGCGCGTTTTTTCATCGGCGATATGCCGGTAGCCCGGTAATTCGTGCGGGAACGATCCCATGTCGCATGAACCTTGAACATTGTTTTGCCCGCGCAAGGGGTTGACCCCAACGCCTTTGCGTCCGATGTTGCCCGTGGCCATCGCGAGGTTGGCAATTCCCATTACCATAGTGGAGCCCTGGCTGTGCTCGGTCACACCCAGCCCGTAATAGATCGCGGCATTGCCCGCCCTGGCGTACAGCCGCGCTGCCCCGCGCACGGTGGCCGCGGGCACACCTGTTATCGGCTCCGTCGCTTCCGGGGAGTTGCGCGGCTGAAGAATGAATTTCTTCCAGGCTTCGTACGCTTTGATTTCGCAGCGTTGGGTAATGAAGTCTTCGCGCATCAGTCCTTCGGCCGCGACCACGTGCGCAAGAGCATTGATCAGAGCTACGTTTGTGCCCGGTCGCAGCTGCAGATGGTAGTCGGCCTTCACATGAGGGCCATCGACCATGTCGATTACGCGCGGATCGACCACGATGAGCCTTGCCCCCTCTCGCAGACGCCGCTTCATCGCCGAAGCAAACACCGGGTGGCCATCGGTTGGATTGGCGCCAATGATCATCACGACGTCGGTGGCCTGGATCGAATCGAAGTCCTGAGTACCCGCGGACTCACCCAAGGTCGTTTTCAGACCATACCCGGTGGGCGAGTGACACACGCGCGCGCAGGTGTCGACGTTATTGTTGCCAAAAGCCGCGCGCACGAGCTTTTGCACTAGATAGGTTTCTTCGTTGGTGCAGCGCGAGGAGGTAATTCCGCCAATCGAGTTGCGACCATACCTGGCCTGGATGCGACGAAATTC
>CAZSOI010000488.1:0-1558 GCA_964608115.1 uncultured Burkholderiaceae bacterium
TTCTGGAACGCGGGAATGTTTTTCTGGCGTGTTTCCACCTTTCTTGATGCGCTTAAAGAGTCCCTTCCCGAGACGCATAAGGCCATGGACGAGCTTTCCGCGCACATAGGCAAACGCAGCTACCGCTCGCGGCTCCGGAAGATCTATTCAAAACTCGAAAATATCTCCGTCGATTACGCCGTTCTTGAAAGGGCGACCGGGAGCACCTTCGCCAACGTCTTTGTGATTCCCGCGGATATCGGCTGGAGCGATATCGACTCGTGGGCCGCTGTCCACGAGTTGCTGGCCAAACAGCCTGGTGAAAATATTTTCGCCGGGCCCAATCAGGCACTGGACGCCGAAGGCAATTTTCTGTGGAGCCCGGACAAATTCGTTGCCGCGATCGGTATTCATGACCTCGTGGTCGTCGAAACACGCGACGCGCTGCTGATCTGCCCTCGCGATCGTGCTCAGGACGTGAGCAAAATCGTCAAGTCGCTGGAAGAACGAAAGCTCAAAAAACTCTTGTAAGGAAGTTCGGAATCGGCCAAATTGGCCCGGTTTCTTACCGGTCCGCGTTGGGAGCTTCTGTTGGTTCGCGTATACTCACACATAATGACCACCATTAAATTCGGAACGGACGGGTGGCGCGGCATCATCGGCCAGGATTTCACCTTGCCGAACGCGCGGATCGTTGCGCAAGCCATAGCCCGCTACGTAATCCGCGCCGAGGATCCTCGGAAAGGCGTTCTGATCGGCTACGACCACCGCTACGAGTCCGACAGCACAGCCGCTGCCATCGCCGAGGTGATTAGCTCAACCGGCACCCCCATCTGGCTTGCCGATAAACCCTGCCCCACTCCCGCTATTTCTTTGCTGGTGCGACAGCGCCGGGCCGCCGGCGGCATTGTGGTCACCGCGAGCCACAATCCTTCACGCTGGAACGGCATTAAGTATAAGGCGAGTTACGGAAGCAGCGCGCTGCCTTCTATCGTGGCGCAGGTTGAAATCGAACTCGAACGCGTGCTGAAGGACGGCCTCCCGCCTCTGCCCGCGCGCAAGCAATTGATTCACACGCTTGAGCCAAGCGAACCGTACCTCGCCACCATAGAAAAGCTGGTCGATTGGCAGCGCCTGCGCGACGCCAAGTTCCGGTTTGTCACTGATCCCATGCACGGCTCCGCCGCGGGACTCCTTCGCCAGCTTTTCGTGCGCAATGGCGTCGCCTGCGACGAGATTCGCGGCAGCCGCGATCCCCGCTTCGGTGGAGTTCACCCGGAACCCATCGAGCCACATATTTCTGCCCTTCGTGAAGCAGTGCTCAGCGGCAAATACGATGCCGGGTTCGCTGCCGACGGCGACGGTGACCGCATCGGCGCCATTGATCGCGACGGCAGCTTCATCAACCCGCACCAGATTTTTTCCTTGCTGGTGTGGCACCTTATCGGCACGCGCCGGCTGCCCGGGGACATCGCCAAGACATTGTCCGTAACCAAGCTCATTGACGCCCTGGCCTCCAAATTCGATCGCAAGCTCCATGAAGTGCCCATCGGCTTCAAGTACATTTGCGAACTCATGC
>CAZSOI010000489.1:0-11167 GCA_964608115.1 uncultured Burkholderiaceae bacterium
CGTGGTCGCGCGTGGCCGCTGCTCACCGGCGAGCGAGGACACTACGAAGTTGCGGCCGGACGAGACCCCCTGCCGTACCTTTTGGCGATGACTGCCATGGCGGGGCGCTGTGGATTGATACCAGAACAAATCTGGGACACATCGTCACTGCCCGAACGCTTACTCGAATTTGGAAAACCTACCGGCGCAGTCATGCCCTTGGTGTGGGCGCACGCCGAGTTCATCAAGTTGGTTGCTAGCCGCTTTCTAGGTCGCCCATTTGATCGCCCCGAGGCGCTGTGGCGCCGCTATGGTGGTCGACGCCCGGATCCGAAGTATGCAATTTGGACGTCGCGCACGCCAATCTCAGCAATTCGTGAGCGACAAATCGTGCGCATATGTTTGACGGGCCCGGCGCGCGTCCATTTCGGCACGGACGGATGGCGTCGGGTCGCCGATCTCGTAACGATCGATAGTGGCCTGGGTTTGCATTACGCGGACATGCCCACTGAGCAACTTACGCGTGGGCAGCAAATCGACTTCACATTCGAATGGTCGAAGAAGGGCAACTGGGAAGGGCGGGACTACGCGATTGAAATTACACCATCCGTTTCATGAACTCCGGAATTCACGCATCGGCTTGGAAGGGGAAGAAAAAGACCAAGCTACGATTTGGGAACAAAAGGCGCCAGGTCAAATGGTGCAGACAGATGCTGCTGACGAAGTCTTGCTAGAGTAGACGCAAGACGAGCGCCACCCGGCCAGGAGACTTTTTCACCCGCGACAAGCGCTTTTAAATCCGCACTTGCGTCCGAGGGTATGCGTTGTTGGCTAAAACATTGATGTGTCGCCCCTCTTTGCTGCACGAGCATGCGATTGCCGTCCAAGGAACTCAGGGAACCGCGAAAAAGGCCTTCTGCCAGATTGCAGGTGAAAGGTGCAATGTGATGCGCCTTGCAATCTTGGCGGGCAACGAGGCGAAACGGTGCTCATCATTCGGGGTCGCAACAGAAAATGCATGGCGTATCGTCTTGGAACGGACGGGAACTGCAATTAACTGTAAAGGCATTTCAAATTCAGACGTTCTCGGGTTACCGCGGGTCGGTGCGGATTTTCGTGCGGCCAATTGACCGGCATACGCACTCAATGCGCGCCAAGTGAGAAAACGGAGTTGCTATGCAAATCGGATTTATAGGTCTTGGCCGGATGGGCGCCAACATGGTACGGCGACTTATTCGCGGGGGACACCGCTGCGTGGTGTTCGACCGATCGCCGCGAGCGACGGCGGCCTTAGAAGAGGAAAAGGCAATCGTTGCAACATCACTCCAAGAGTTTGCGGCGAAACTGCGAAAACCTAGAGCCGTTTGGTTAATGGTTCCAGCGGTGGCGGTCGACCCGACAATTGCGGAACTTTGCGCGGTGCTTGAATCGGGCGATATCTTAGTTGACGGTGGCAATTCCTATTACGTAGACGACCTTCGACGTGCGAAATCGCTGACGCCGCTGGGCATCCACTATGTCGACGTTGGCACGAGCGGCGGAGTTTGGGGCCTCGATCGCGGCTACTGCATGATGATCGGCGGCGAAACAGCAATCGTGAAACACCTTGATCCAATTTTCTCCTGTCTTGCACCCGGTGTCGGTGCCGTGAAGCGAACGCCTGGACGTTCACCAGAGTCGGGGACAGCCGAACAAGGGTACCTGCATTGCGGCCCCAACGGGGCAGGGCATTTCGTCAAAATGGTTCACAACGGTATTGAGTACGGAATAATGGCGGCGTACGCCGAGGGATTTGGCATTCTGCGTGGTGCCAATATTGGGAAGACGCCGTCTGAAGGTGACGCTGAAACGGCGCCATTGTGCGATCCTGAACTGTATCAGTTCGACCTGAATCTTGCGGACATCGCCGAAGTGTGGCGACGCGGAAGTGTGATCGGCTCTTGGCTGCTCGACCTGACGGCAACGGCATTGTTGCAAGATGCGACGCTTGCGAAGTTCACGGGTCGCGTCTCTGATTCAGGGGAAGGACGATGGACGATTAAGGCAGCCGTCGACGAGGCTGTTTCCGCTCCCGTGCTTAGCGTTGCGCTCAATCAACGGTTTGCTTCGCGTGGTGGAGCGGAATTTCAAAACAAGCTTCTCTCGGCGCTGCGCTACCAGTTCGGGGGCCACGAGGAGAAATCGGCAGACAGTTAAGAGCTATCGAACTCTTTGGGCAAGGATCCGCAGTTCGAGCGATGCGGGCATAACGCAGGATCAATGTCGAACGCAAGGAGCATCGCGCTGGTGGCGGTATGCGATTCAGAGGTTGTCCGTAGGTGAGGCTCGAAGTACTTTCAGATCGCAATGCGGTCGCTGAGCGAGCCGCAGCGATCATCGCTGACGTAGCGCACCTTGCGGTTGCTACGCGGGGGCAATTTGTTTTTGCTGTTAGTGGGGGCGACACCCCCTGGCTGATGCTGCGCCTGCTCAGTGGCAAGGAAATACCGTGGCAAAGAACGCATATATTGCAAGTAGACGAGCGCGTGGCTCCGGCAGACCATCCGGACAGAAACTTGACCCATTTGCAGGAGACCCTGCTCCGGCAGAGCACGCTGCGTGCGGAGCAAGTTCATGCGATGGCGGTAGAAAATCCCAATTTGGGCGCCGCCGCCACCGACTATGAAACGGTACTGCGCGAGTTGGCTGGTTCTCCGCCGGTGCTCGATCTGGTCCACCTCGGCCTGGGAACTGACGGACACACGGCATCGCTTTTTCCATCTGACCCCGTGCTAGAGGTCAGCAATCAAGATGTCAGCGTCTCTGGCCCGCACCTGGGTCGCCTCCGAATGACGCTTACCCTTCCTGTCCTAAATCGAGCGCGCAGCATCTTATGGTTGGTGACGGGCGCCGAAAAGGCCGTGATGTTGCGGCGATTGCACGATGGTGATCGGTCGGTTCCTGCTGGGCGAGTACGTCAATGCAATGCGCGGATCTTGGCTGATCGCGCGGCAGCCGCACTTGTTGCGGTTGATGGAGACGGGATGCGGTTCGGTGCGCCTGTACCAAGGAAGAAGTGAGGAAAGGAAGAATCTACACAATTTCATCCCAGCGACGGAACGCGAAGCGTTCACAGCTGAACCAATCTGATGTCAGTGGTTCAAGGTCAATTTCGTCGAAGACAAGCTTGCCCGCGCTAACTTCTCCGCGGCGGGTTGTCCTTTCCGGCTTGAAATGACGTGGCGCGCGACCGCAGTCCCTGGGGCCTGCTAGCGCTCCTTGCGAATATGTTCCCGTCGGATTGCTTCAGATGCAAATTCCTCTAGGTCGGGATCCATTGCATTGCGCGATGAAACGATTCCGATCGGTTTACCATTTTCGACGACGGGTGCGTGTCGAAAGCCGCCTTCCTGCATAAGCACGAGCGCGTACCCGTATGAGTCATCGGGTTGGACAGTTCGCGTGTCGGCGGTCATGACTTCCGCCAATCGAGTAGCGCGGGGATCAAGTCCTCGCGCTATTACGCGAAACAACGCGTCGCGTTCGGTAAAAATCCCAACAAGGCGCTCGTGCTCAACGACCATGACGGCACCGGTTTGGTTTTTGGCCATCATCTCGGCTGCTTTCCCAACGGTGGTCTCCGGCGGCAGCGTAAGAGCCTTATTGCGTTCCATCACTTCTTTTACCGATAGCGCGAGCATGAGCTTTATTTCCCAGGTTAGTCGGAAGGCTTGGGCAGGGCTGCGCGGCCTCTGGCGCATCATCGTAAAAACGGCTGACGCAAAGGTATTGATAAGCGTCAAACAGATGCCGTAGTTGCAGTGACTTCTTTGGCCGGTATAAGCTGGCGGGAGGGGGAAGCGAGCGCTGACGCCGAAGGATTACGAACCGTCCAGGTTGTTGAGCGCCCAGCACGGGTAACCGAAGTGCTTTGCTGCAGTACCTTTAAGGCGTCTTAGGACGGGCCGCGTGGGCCGGTGAGGCGTGCGACCGAGCCACTCCGCGAGCAATTTCATGTGATCGTGCATCTTGCACGCAGAAAGCGAAGTTTTCGGGTACGCGTTTGGCTGATACACAGCGGCTATTTGATCCGTGAACTGCGTTGCGCAATTTATTCTCCGCTTTCCCAGATACCTTTTGCGAGGAATCGATTAGCAGCGCTCCAGCACGGTATCCCGCTCAAAAAGGAGCGGTCGGAGTTCTCCATTGCGAAGATTCGTCAATCCACTTGCGTCGATGGTTTGGGGGCTTAGATAGCCTTGGCAAAACGTTTCGCGAGTACGAGGGGATAGCAAGTTGCGAATGGCTACGTTTTGCGTACACTTAAGCAAATGCTTAACAAAAGGCGGTCTTTGAATCTTGCCTTTCAGGCGCTTGCGGACCCCACACGCCGAGCTATGCTGGTGCGCCTGAGCCGCGGGCCGGTAACGGTGAGCGACTTGGCGCGCCCGTTGTCGATTTCGCTGCCCGCCGTACTTCAGCATTTGGCGGTTTTGGAAGGGGCGGGTCTTGTTCGCTCAACAAAAATTGGCAGAGTCCGAACCTGCCAACTCGAAGCGCGCGCGCTCGGTCAGGCGGAGCGATGGATAAATGACCGTCGTTCTGAATGGGAACGACGATTTGACCGGCTTGCCGATCACCTGAAGGCACTGACGAAAGGAGGGTCTTCCGATGGCGAGGAAAAATGACCACCAAAAAAAATCTCAACCTTCGGCTCCCTTGGTAGTTTCCCGCTTTTTCGCAGCACCACGTGCGCTGGTCTTTCAGGCGTGGAGTTCCGCTGACCACATCAAGCGCTGGTTTTGTCCAAGTGGTTACGACGTGCCGCACGCCGAGGTGGAATTTCGTATTGGCGGGGCCTTCGTAGTGTGTATGCGGTCGCCGCAGGGGCGTGAGCACTGGACTAAGGGCACGTTCTCCGAGATTGCGCCGAACAGTCGCCTCGTTATCGTTATGCAAGCAATCGGGGAGCGGGACCAAGCATTATTTCGTGCGCACACGGTTGTGACGTTCGCTGAGGAGATAGGCGGGACTCGGATTGAGGTCACGCAAAGCTATACGGTATTTGATCCATCAGCTGAACCAATGATCCAAGGCGCGCCACATGGATGGAGCCAGACCTTGGACCGACTCGAGCAAGAGATCGCCCGCATGTCATCGGCGCAGTTGACCGAGCGATCGCGCTAAGGGACGTTCCACGCCCAAGTGCTGCTCAGCGCGCACAAACGCCAACCATGAATGCGGCGGCGATGCAGTGCAATCTGTGAAAAAGCCGGTGAGCTCGAGGCACCTCCTCGCAAGTTCGAATTTTGGGTTTGCAACAAAAAAGCGCAAAGAGACGGGAACGACAATTCGTCCGTCGCACTCAGGACAAATGTGAAAACCGCTACCGGCGGAGGAACAGTATCCGTGTTAATTGCCCCCTTGACGGTCAACCGACGCGAAGTTTGGTGAAATTTTTGCCGGCTTGCCAAAAACGCGGATTCGTGGACAACGGATCAGCAGAGAGAAAAACGATTCATTCTTGGTGTCCGCGGTCAGCGGCAAATCAGCTAAGCAGCAAAGCTGCCGCATGGTTGCGGACGGAAGATCGAAGCGCTATGGTCACTTTCTAAGAATCGCACGTCGTTCATTAGGGGTGGAACCGAAAACAAAGTGGTGAGAATAGACTCCTTGGTGCTACTCTTTGGTTGGAAGTGATAAGGAACTTTTCGGTTCGTTCGCGGCAATACACGCATGGTGTGTGCGGACTTTCGACTGCGTGTCGGTAGGACAGTACGTTTTGTCCATTTTCTTCTCTAGGGGCGCGCACGCGTGCTGAAGCGGTCAGGAGTGCTGAGAATCGGCGTGGGTGGTCCGGTTGGTTCAGGCAAGACGGCGCTCGTAGATGCGCTGTGCAAGCGTCTTCGCGATAAGTTCAGTATTGCTGTAGTGACGAATGATATTTATACGCGAGAAGATGCGGAATTTCTTATTCGAAGCGGTGCATTGTCCGCGGAGCGGATCCGGGGCGTAGAAACCGGCGGATGCCCGCACACTGCAATTCGCGAAGACGCATCGATGAATCTGGCGGCGATCGACGGTTTGGTAGCAGAGTTTCCTGATCTGGACCTCATCATTGTGGAGAGCGGCGGCGACAACCTAGCGGCGACATTTAGTCCAGAGCTGTCCGATCTGACGCTTTACGTGATCGATGTGGCCGCGGGAGATAAAATTCCGCGCAAAGGCGGACCGGGAATCATGCGATCGGATCTGCTGATTATCAACAAGATCGATTTGGCGCCGTTTGTTGGCGCTTCCCTTCAGGTAATGGAGCGCGACGCGCGCAAGATGCGCGGAACCCGACCGTTCGTGTTTACAAACCTGAAGACAAACCACGGACTCGACACGGTCGTCGAATTCATCCTTCAGGAAGGAATGTTGGCGGCGGCGTAGATTGCGCTTCGGTGCGAGGTCAAAGTGCGTACGGCCTGCACGGCCGCGGAGGCGCGGTTTTCAACCCCTAGCTTTTCAAAGATACGTTCCAAGTGTTTATTGATGGTGCGCGGACTGATCGTAAGAATCTGTCCGATGTCCCGGTTTGATTTTCCGCGACTGACCCAAAGCAGGACCTCGGCCTCACGCGCGGTGAGTGGCAGAGCGATTTGCAAAATTTCGTGCTCGCCAATGCTGGCCGCTTCGGTCACGCAAAAGAGATTTTGGTCTGATCCTGTGGCACAGAGAAAGGTGAATTCAAGCCGACGATTATCGAACTCGATGACCGTTTGCGTCGAAGTTCTTGACGGATTGCGGAGCAGCCGCAGTAATTGCTCTACGAGCGTTGCAGGAAGCGTGTTATCTCGTTCCGTTCGTTCGGGGTAAGCCATCAGTAATAATTCGCGTACCTTGGGCGTGCACCAGTTCAGATGCCCTGTTTGATCCATCGATAGAAGGTAACTGCCCGTTGCATCTAAGGCGATACGGCTGCTTTTGGTGATACGGGCGTTCTCCAGATGCACTCGGATCCGAGCAAGTAGCTCGTTTACCACGAGTGGCTTGGCTACACAATCGACTCCGCCAGCTGTCAAACCTTCGATGACTTGTTCGGTTCGTGCCGAGGCGGTCATAAATATGACAGGCAAGTCGCCGAGAAGCTTCTCATGCTTGAGGCGGCGACAGACTTCGAAGCCCTCCGGTGCCTCGGAGACCGCGTCCATTAGGACCAGATCGGGCGTGATGCGATCAACGAGATCCAGAGCGCTCGCGCTGTCGGTCGCGATTAGCACGCTGTAGCCGGCGCTATCTAGTGTGTCAGTCAAAAATCCCAGTGTCTCTGGCGAGTGATCCACCACCAGAACTGTGTCTCGGTGCAACATTGATTCACCCAGCCCTTTCGTCTGTCTTGACCGGCATGCAATGCCCTCGCATGGAAAAGTGCCTCGCGGCAGGTCTAGTTAAAAGGTAGTGTCCACCGGCTTGCAACCCCGTCTGCCTCGCGCGCGTTTTGGGCCGCTTGTGGGGCGCGGTCAAACCGTGCATTCGATGTTTCCCCTGGGAACTGCTTGATTTTCTCCAAGCAAGACGCGTGCCATTAGGCCATCGCGGATATCCGATGCTGGGCAACAGCAGCGCTGCTGCTGTTGCAGCAGGGGCGGAAATGGCGATCTGCTGCCTCTACGTCAAATGACGCACCGCCCTACGTCATATGCCTCCTACCGCCTTGACCCGCGGTCACGTACGTTCGGGCCATGGACTCGACTGCAGGCCTGCATCGCCGCATGTTGCACTGCGTCGCACCATCGTGGGGCATTGGGGGGTTTTTGCGCGCACCGAGCGGGGGCACCTACGCGCCGTTTGCACTCTCATGGCCAAGGGGCTCAAACAACGCAACGCGCTTGCGAAAAAATTCGTATGCCAAATAGCAGTGACACGTGCGGGCTTTTCTCCGACAGCCGGGTCCAGTGTTTCAAACACAGCTCTGTCCACTTGCACTTCTCATCAACAGTAAAGGAAAGGGATCATGAGGATAAAAATTTTGTTCATGAACGGAGCGCTGATCCTGAGCGCCGCCTTGCTGGGGGCCGCGGCTTCAGCGGCCGACACGATAAAAGTCGGCGTCCTACATTCGCTATCGGGGACCATGGCCATCAGTGAAACGACACTTAAGGACACGGTGCTGATGATGATCGACGAGCAGAACAAGAAAGGCGGTCTGCTCGGAAAGAAGCTCGAAGCGGTAGTCGTCGATCCAGCATCAAACTGGCCACTGTTTGCTGAAAAGGCGTCTGAATTACTGGAAAAGGACAAGGTTGCTGTTGTGTTCGGCTGTTGGACTTCGGTATCACGCAAGTCTGTGCTGCCCGTTTTTGAAAAGGACGATGGTTTGCTCTTTTACCCGGTCCAGTACGAGGGCGAAGAGTCCTCGAAGAACGTCATCTATACGGGGGCAGCGCCAAATCAGCAGGCCATACCCGCGGTTGACTATCTGATGAAGGAAGTCGGTGTAAAGCGCTGGGTGTTGGAGGGCACCGATTACGTTTATCCACGAACGACCAATAAGATTCTCGAAGCATATTTGAAGCAAAAAGGTGTTAAGGATCAGGACATTCTGATCAATTACACGCCCTTTGGCTTTTCGGACTGGACGGCAGAGGTTGCAAAGATCAAAGCTTTCGGGGCGGCGGGAAAGAAAACCGCGGTAGTTTCGACCATCAACGGCGACGCCAATGTCCCGTTTTACAAGGAGCTCGGCAATCAGAAGATATCGGCCGAGGACATTCCAGTGGTCGCTTTTTCGGTAGGTGAAGAAGAGCTATCGGGTCTGGATACGAAACCGCTGATCGGACACCTGGCGGCTTGGAATTATTTCATGAGCATCAATACGCCCGCTAACAAGGAATGGATCGACAAGTGGCATGCGTTTACGAGAAACCCGAAGCGCACGTTCAATGATCCGATGGAAGCGCACGTTATCGGCTTCCAGCTTTGGGTGAAAGCAGTCCAAAAGGCAGGGACCACGGACACGGAAAAGGTCATCGCGGCCTTGCCGGGCCTGGAGGTTTCGAACCTGACAGGCGGGATCGCCAAAGTTCTACCCAACCATCACATCACGAAGCCGGTGTACATTGGAGAGGTGCGGGGCGATGGTCAGTTCGATGTCGTGTGGAAGACCAGTACGACAGTGCCCGGCGAAGCCTGGTCGCACTATCTACCCGGAAGCAAAGACATTGCTGCCGATTGGGTAACGCTTAAATGCGGCAACTACAACACGAAAACGAAGGTGTGTTCCGGTCAAAACTACAAGTAGTTTGCGGAAAAAGGTTGAACAATCCCGAGCACAGGCACCGACCGAAGCCTTTGCTCGGGGAGTTGGCCTCGATGGCAACCGTCTGGGGCGATTGCTTATTGCACATTTACGGAACCGGGCGCCTGCAATGAACATGAAGTTGCGAAATGTGCGCCGATTCGGAATATTGGCGACCGTCGCAACGCTGCTACTGTCTACCTTCGCGTTTGCTGCGGATGAACAGGCTGTATCGGATCTTGTCGTGCAGTTGCCGACGGCCAGCTACGCAGAAAAGCAGCAACTGATCCAACGTCTTGCGGCGTCCGGAGACCGGCGTGCGCGGTCCGTATTAGCCGCGCTTCTCGACGGTAATCTTGTTTATCGGTCCGCCGACAATCGCGTCTTTTTGCAGGACGCGGTCGCGGGCAATCTGACTGATCCACTGAGCGGACAGAACGTCGGTGCCGTGCCGAGTGAAGATTTGACGAAGGTTGGCATCAACAACCAACTTCGAAAATCACTACGGGTTGCACTGGCGCAATTTGACCTCGCGGATCCCGACAGTTCCGTGCGTTTGGATGCTGTCAAGGAAATGCTGCGCGCGCCGGATGCGGCAGTGCTTACCGCGCTGCGCGGCCGCGAGCAAACGGAAGCCGACCCCGCAGTTCGGCGACTAATAACATCAGGGTTGGCGTTGGCCGATCTTGATAGTAACGATCCGCAGCGACGACTCGCGGCTATTGAAGTTCTGTCTGGGAATTTGAACCCCGACGTCTTTAATCGCTTGACGGCAATGGTCGAGCTGTCTGCGGATGGGACTCCTGTCGAGCAGGATGCTGCGGTGCGCGCGGCGGCGCAACGGGCGCTTCGTTCCATTGAAAACGCGCGAACGTTCTTTTCGAGCGTGCAAACGCTCCTTTTTGGCCTTAGCCAGGGTTCGATCTTGGTGCTCGCGGCAATCGGATTGGCCATCACATTTGGCGTGATGGGCGTAATTAATATGGCGCATGGCGAACTCATGATGATAGGGGCTTACTGCACCTACGTTGTTCAACAGCTAATGCCGGATCAGATCGGTGCGTCGATCCTGGTCGCTATACCGGTGGCCTTTGTCGTTTCGGGAGCTGTCGGGGTGGCCATCGAGCGGGGCATCGTGCGTTTCCTTTACGGCCGACCATTGGAGACGCTACTGGCGACTTTCGGCGTGAGCTTGCTTTTGCAGCAGGCTGTCCGCGATATTTTCACTGCCAATAACCGCTCGGTCGTTACGCCACAATGGCTTGCGGGATCGCTGGAAATTAATGAAGCACTGGCTATCACCTACAACCACCTATATATCATTTTCTTCACGTTTGCCGTCTTTTTTCTGCTGTTACTTGTCTTGCGACGGACCCGGTTCGGTCTTGAGGTGCGTGCTGTTGCGCAAAATCGTTCCATGGCCAAGGCGATGGGAATCCGGACCGAATGGATCGATGCGCTGACCTTTGGGATGGGGTCTGGAATCGCCGGCATGGCGGGCGTGGCTTTGAGCCAGCTCACGAACGTTGGACCGAATCTCGGACAAAGCTATATCGTGGACTCCTTTATGGTGGTCGTTTTCGGCGGGGTCGGAAACTTGTGGGGAACGCAAGTCGGCGGCAACGCCCTGGGCGTTGTGAACAAGTTGCTTGAACCTGTATCGGGGGCGGTGCTTGCGAAAATTTTTGTGCTGATCTTTTTGATCCTTTTCATACAACGCCGACCGAGGGGACTCTTCCCGCAAAAGGGCCGGGCTGCCGAGGGTTAGGCGATGCGGCAAATCGGATCGTTGCGGACCGCGTTTCAGAAAGATCCGGGCGGAGGAGTTTTTCTCGCCCTATTGGCCACAACGGGCCTGCTGGTGCCGCTCTTGTATTACTTTGTACCCGAGTCTTCGGGGCTGCACTTGTCAGGCTACACGGTGAC
>CAZSOI010000490.1:0-2269 GCA_964608115.1 uncultured Burkholderiaceae bacterium
AGCCCAAGGAGCAATCTCAAGAGGCAGCACGTATCCATTGTGTCGATGCACGATCAGTTCGCCAGCAACGCCGGCGTGTGGTGAAACGAGAACTGGGACACCGGCGGCCGCCGCCTCGTTGGCAACTACGCCCCATGGGTCCCACCGGGTAGGGAACAAGAAGACGCGCGCGGCGCCATAAAGGCGCGGCAACGCCTCATGTTGCACAAAGCCGCAAACGCGGGCGTCGACATGGGCAGCTTCGGTGGCCGCAGCCGCTTTGATAGCGCTCTCCATAGGTCCCGCCCCGACAAATGCGATCGAAATCTGACGTCCTAATCGACGGGCCGTAGCGCGCGCCACTTCGAGGGCGAAGAGGGGATTTTTATCCTCGATCAGCCGCCCACAAAACAGAAGATCGATACTCTTGGTGCTGACCGGAGACGGTTGGAAGCGGTCCGTATCGGCGCACAGTGCAGATCTATAAATCGCGCCTGGCGTGACGCCGTAGCTCTCATAGAGGCGTCGCGATCCGTCGCTAGCTGCGATGAAAGCGCGAGAACGGCGAAAAACAAGCCGCCGCACCGCCCGATGCAGTGGCGTTAACCGGTGCTCGGATGCAATCGTTCCGTCTGTCATTGCAATGTGCGCCCTTGAAAATAATCGGGCGTAAGCAAAGGCCAACAGATGGGTTGGATTGAAGCCCGTAGTAACAACCACCTGCGGGTCAAAACGGATGAGTGCCGGAACAATGTCCACGTTCACGTGAACGAAGCGGCCACCCACCGTAACAAAACACTCTCGCAGGATCGTACGCGGATAAGCCGCGGGCTTAAGGATCCAGTTTCGGTCTGGTTCGCGGTCGCTGCAGTAAAATACGTGCGCTTCCAGATCCTTCTCCTGAGCCAGCGATTCGAGCACTGGTTCGCGATACGGCACCGGAATATTCGTGACGATGGCTAGGCGCATGGGTGCATGGGTGCGTCCTGCTTGGGACACGGATGTTTCGACCGGTTTCACGTCTTGCCCTTTTCGCAATTGGCAAAACTTTTGACAACAACCACGAAAATCCAGATCGCCGACAGGGCATTGCCCAGTAATAAAGCCGCAAGCACGCCGTCTTTGCCATAAGCAGTTCCAAGTAACACCAGCAGAGGCACGCTGGCGAGGTTGCCGGCGCAAGCCGACCAAAAGCACTGCTTGAAGCGACCCTGTGCGACGAGAACGCCGTTGCCAATGCCTGCAACGCCGGCGATAAGGGACCCGCCACCCCACCAGGCAATATCGGCAGCTAGGCCGCGATATGCCGGACCGAGCGCATAGTGCTCGAGCCACGGATAAAAGAGTAACGCCAAAACGAGATAGGTCAGGATTCCAACCGCCATAGCGATGGCCGAGAGGACGGCCAATCGAATGACGCGAGCGTGCATGCCGCCAACCAGTAAGAGTGCGATTCGGGGACGAAAAACGTTGGTCCACGCGACAAAAACAGGCCCGAGCGGTTGCACAAACAGCCGGGCGGCGACGATCTCCGCCGTCGCGTCGACACCGATGACATGCGTAGTTAGCAGTGGAAACCCAGCTCCGACGAAGGACACCAGCAGCGTTGGCAAGGACCAGCGCGCCAGCGGTGCGATATCTGCGCTGGCTGCGATAAGCTGCCGCCGCGAAAGGGTAGCGTGTAGCGCCGCACGCGGCACCCAAGGTGCGAGCAAAAGTAGTCCAAGCGCGGCGCTTAGTGCGAGGACAAGGACGGCTGTTATCTGTTTGAACTCGAGCAAAATCACCAGCGAGATAACGCAAGCCATCACATACAGCGAATCCAATCGCAGACACTCGATCGGGCGAAGTCGGATAAAGAATAGATTTCGAAAGAAGTCCCGCAAAGTCGCCGAGAAAGTGGCGGCCACCAAAATCAGTATGAGCCACAACGACGGCTTAGGCGCCGCAACGAATGAGGGAACAAAGAAGGCGAGCACGCCAACAAAGGCGGTGAGTGCTGCGCAAAGAATGGCAACCAGACGAAGGCTCGCGGTCGCGAGCTCCGTGCGTGCCGGTTCCTGCGCTTGCGGAAGCAAGGCAGCCAATGGTGAATTGATGGTGGCACCTGCGGCGGAGCTTATTAGCAGCACGAGAGCGCTTAATTGTGCATAAAGAGCGTACTCGGACTTCGTCGAAAGTCGCACGAACAGCAGACCAATACCAAGATTCAAAGCGCTTAGCAGGGCCTGGTCCACGATCGAGAGGCCCACTTTGCGCAGCAAGGGGGTGCGCTCGGTGTGCGCAAGAT
>CAZSOI010000491.1:0-3090 GCA_964608115.1 uncultured Burkholderiaceae bacterium
CCAGTTGGTAGATATAGATAACCAGCAACCGTTACTGTGGCACCTTGACCGTGAACGTACTCGGCCCAAGTTGTCGGTGTCCGAGAGGGAATTGTTACCTTCTCTTGCGCCCCGCTGAGCAACGGCGCTAAGAACACAATGAACACCGCCACAATACGTAGATACTGCCTCATCGCGTCCACCTCAGCTTCGATCGTTTGAATGCAGATTACCGCGTCATCTGTTGGCGACCCTGAACCGGGTCATCGATATCATGAATAATCACAGACGCGTCCGATCCCTCATTGCGCTTGGCGCCCGGAGTAGCATCTGAAAACGCGAAAAAACGAAGACGCATTTGCATTTGCGCCATGCCTTTGCTGCGTGCCGTGATTAAGCTCGTTTCATTTGCACAATCGCCCACACAGCGGCGCGGACTTTTATGGTTGCCTAACAGCGTACAAATAGCGTACAAATCCGCAATGCGTCCGTCCTTGCGATAGTACGCCGACGCCTTAGCGGTCAGCACCAAAGTAGTACCTATGCTGTGCAAGCGCTCCACAAGTCCTTGCCATTCGCGTGCAATGCACGCTGAAAGCTCGGCTCGTTCGGGAATTGGCCTCTAAGCCAATGCGTCCCTCGGACGCTGAGTCAGTTCCAATGCACCGCGAACCGAATCGCCACAAAGGTCACACCGTCGTTAGGCGTCTTGATATCCGCATTGGACATATGTTGCAGCCGGATGCCGATCTCGCAGGCATTTCGAAGACCGAAGCGAAAACCAACGCCTAGCAGTTCGCCAAATTGAAAGGCGGTGCTCAACTCCCGCTCGTTATAGAGCCGAGTGCGCGATAGCAGGTGAACCCCGATTCCGTCCTCGACGAATAGCCCGCCGTCTCGATTCGGCCAGCCATAGCGCAGTAGCGGCATCGCACCCAGCGCAAATAAATTGTCGTTTGCCTCGTGCGAACGGTGGCCCTGCATCGCCTGAGCATTGAATTCCCATGCGAGTGACGTATGCTCGGGTGCAGCGAGCCGGCAGGTGCGACACCAGTCGAAGTCCAGATCGAGGGACTGAACCCGGACATCTTCTCCGTACCCGAACTCACCAGCGATGGCATCACCGTACGCCGCCGCAGGTGCTAGGAGACCCGACGAGACTAGCAGCGCAGTAATACAGTGCCCAAGCTGCGAGCTGCGCAAGCAGGCGCGCTGCGGCACAAAAGACGCTTCCCCGTCGCAATGCCCAGAGTCGAAGAACCGAGATGCGCCTTGAGACTCACCTGTAAACATCGTCGACGAGAATAATTGCTTTTTGCTAGTTTGCCTGTCGCTTCCGGTGCTCCCGGGAAGTCGCGCACAAAGCTTCTAAGAAGCGATGCTACGGCGGGCGACTCAAACAACGCTTGATTTCAAACGGTTTGTCGTATATACGGATTCACCATTTGCTGTGCCCGCTCGTTTAGGTCGGTCCAGCAACGCAGCCTCGCTCACGAAATGGGTTGATCCTTCGATGCCAACTCATCGAAGAACAGCGGACGGATGGCCTCACGATGATCCAAAAGGCGAAGCTTCGGCGGGTTTTGCCTAAATGAGCGTCGATGTCCATGAATGCAAGGTGTGGCTTTGCACTCTTTCGCCCTATGTTCTGAAAAGCCGCGCAACGCTAGGATCTGCATCAAAGATTTCGCACAACGCGAACGACATCGCGCTCCTCCGGGTCGCGCGCACCATGAAACCCGAGTTGGCGCGTGAACTTGAGCATGTGCGCGTTGGTGGCCAGGACAATCCCCTCCATCGTTTTTAGACCACGAGCGCGCGCAACGTCCATTAGCTCGTGCATAAGGATGCCGGCCAAACCGGAACCCTTCCAAGCGTCGTCTATCGCAATTGCGAATTCGCAGTTGCTACCCGTGGCGTCAACCACATAGCGCACAACGCCCAGCAGCGCGGTGCCATCGTCGCTCTGCCTGACCGCCACGAGCGCTATGTGGCCGATCTGATCCACTTCTGTCAAATACTTGAGCTTTGCCTCCGGCAGCTCGCGCAGCGTGACCATAAATCGCTTGTACCGCGCTTCCGTGGAAAGATGACGAACGAAGTCGGCCTCAAGCTCCCGATCCTCGTGGCTTATCGGCCGCACCGTCAGGGCCGTGCCGTTAAGGACGTATTGTCGGCACGGCAGCGAGGCGACACTTTGAACCTCGATCGGCCCAGATCCAACGGCCAACGCTGCGCGCGCCGCAACCAGATACGCCACGACTGAATTGAGAGACTCGAGTTTCGCGTAATCCGAGGGAGGAATATGTACGGTCATCCGCTCGCCGATCTCTGCGATGAAATTGAGCCAATCGAGCGAGTCGAGGTCGACCTGCTCTCGCAGCGGCCGATCGGCCTCGATGCGTTGCCAGTCGGTGCCGGGCGCAACCACTTCTATTGCCGCGCGAACACCGGTAAGGATCTCGTCAGTCCCCAAGCAGATCTCCTCGCAAGTGTCAGTGCATGCTATTTCGAGCCAGTACGCAGCATGACACATCGACAGTGCGGTTGGCAGCGCGATTTGCCGGGCCGTGCCGTATGCCTTAGTCGACCCAAAATTCGGCTACATGCAAGGGGGCATAGGCGGCGCGTTCGGAGGGAAAGAATGTGCCTCTACGCGCCTCTAGAGAGTTGGTCCGCAAGCCTCATCATCTCGGGAATTCGATGCTTGCCGGCCATTTGGCGCACGTTCTGCACCGCGATTCTTAACTCGACACCAACGGCTGTAACAAACAGCGGTCTTCGGGACGTGCCCCGAAAAACGCAGGCAACGGCGCTGGAGGATTTCACGCCGACAAAAGCACTCTTTGCGATTCCCACGACCGGCGTCGATCGCCCAAGCGCCTCGTAGAGATAGGCCCCAAGACCGGGGCGGTGAACGGACGATAACCATACATAACCATCGACGACAACTGTGTCGGGCGGCAAGGCCACCAATCGAAGGACAGATAGAAGGCACGGCAACTCGCGTCGAAAGAAGTTGCCTGGCTCATATGCATTCACGGCCCCGATCTCCTGCACCTGCGTTGCACTGGGGAACTGGGATTTCCATGACTCACACAGCACGCATGC
>CAZSOI010000492.1:0-6155 GCA_964608115.1 uncultured Burkholderiaceae bacterium
AGACCTCTGGCCTCGGCAACGAGGGCTTGCAGCCGAGCCGCTTGCGCTCGTGTCTGTGGTAGCAGTCGCTGCAGGCGAGAAATTCCGCTGGCTGCAGGCTCGATGAGCAACAAATACAGTACCAGCGTGGCAACGAATGCCGCGCCGGCCACCAAAATCTGGCGTTCGCGTGGCGCGCGTGCCGACCAAAATTGCGACAAAGTCGAGGGGATTGCCATAATTTAGTGATCCACAGGTGCCAGATGTGCAGCGCCATCGGCTTCAAACCGCAACGCAAGACCCTGCGAGATTGCTCGGGCCTGCAACGCGTTGCGCAGCTCTGCCTTGCCAGAATTTCCCGGCTTAAAGCGGATGCGGTAGCTGCGATCGGAGTACTCGATGGAGGAGACGATGCCCACGGGCGCCGCGGCAAAGACCTGCGAGGCCTGAGCGTTGAGCACCGAAAAATCGTCTGCCGACGGGCGCCCGGCCCGGGCGCGCAGCACCTCGACCGATCGGGTAGCTTGGGCGAGCTCATCGATGATCGTGGCTTCTTCCGGGAAGGCGTCGTGAAAGCTGTGACGCATCGAGCTTCGAAGGTCACGATATTGCGACTGAAGCTTGAACCAGTAGGCGTTTAGCCCCGTGATGCCGATTAGTGCGCACACGCCCAGCCACGCGGCCGGTGCTCTCCAAGTTCCTTGCCGGGCGAGGCGGGAGAAAAATCGGCCGGAGATGCCAAAACCACTGCCAGCCGCAAAGGATCCTTGCAGCAAATTGACCGCCTCGCCGATGGCGGTTGGATCAACAGCAAACTCGGCTTGTTCGTAGGCAAGCCCCAGCGCCAAAGCGACCGATCGCCAGTGCGCGCTGGGCTGGCCATAAATGCGCAGTCGCGAAATGCCCAGTTGGTGTTTGGCCAAAGCCAATGCCCCTGGCGCTCCCTCCTCGATGTCAAAGGCGCAGCCCTGGTCCTGTCCCGTACGAATCACGCCGCGGCCGCGTTCAATGCGTAGGGCCAATGCGCCCGCCTGCGGTCGCGGGAGGGTATAGATTTCGCTATAAGCTGCGCGTGGCTGCAGCTGCGCTTGGGCAAATGCTTCCAGTGTTCGCGCCAACGTCGATCGATCGATTGCGGCTACGGAGAGCCAAGAGGTTTCGCCCGTACTGCCTGCGTCGGCGCCTGCTACCGGGTTTGGGCTGGGCATCCAGGCAAAGTGACAATCGGCCGGATAGGCGAGCATGTGCTCTTCGAGCAAATTGGGCAGCGCCTGGCGCAGCTTGACCTCGTTAAGTCGCGGCGCTTGGATGGTCGTCGTAAACACATCCAGACAATCAAAAACCAGATCCAAGGCGCGTGCCTTGGGCAGGCGCCCGATCGGCGCCAGGTCCTGCTGCACCGTTCCGTCGACGCGCAAGCCAAGATAGGGCACGACCGAAGACGAGCTGAGCGTGCCTCGGGAGCCACTGGGCCAGTTTCGACGTGCCGGAACAAACACCAACAGCCGCGACCAACCGGATCGACCGACACCGTTATTCATCGCCACCCCCGCTCATTGTTCGCGCTCCCAAAGTACCTGCACGCTGCCCTGTGCACCGGTTGCGTAGCGCCGCACTAAGGCGCGCATGCGCGTGGCCGCTTTTTCAATGCGGATCGTCCCGTCGACGATGAAGTATTGCGAATTGGCCGATACGCCTACGGTGGGAAACGCGCCTCCGAGGCCCTTGAGTCGATTCTGGATGTCGCCGACACTGATGAAGTAGGCCCGGTCCCGCTCCGCGGCCAGGGCATTGGCCTCGCTTATCGTCAACTCCGGTATTGTCGCCGCCATCATTTCTGGGCCAGCCGTATTGAAGTTCACCAGCGTGTTGGCTTGGTCAAGCAAGATGACAAACGGCGCCAGTGTTTGTGCGGCCCCGGGGTCGATGCCGGGGACCGCTGCCAGATCTTCGGGAAAAACCGGCGGGATCGGGCGCGCGCCGTTGCCCAGTGGTACGACCAGCGCCACAGCTGGTGTGCCAGCGGCCGCCGCCGCGGCAGCTAAAGCGGCCGAGCCCGCTGGAGGGCCTCCCGCGTACGCCTGGGCGACATAGCCGGCAATTAACTGTGCGGTGCCCGCCGGTGCGGACAGCAGCGTAGCGAGCTTCTCGAGGATGGCAAGCTGCAGCGGATTGATCGCCCCGGTGCTGTCCAGGAGGTTGCGCAGGTTAAACCGCGCCTGCGCATCGGTGATTTGACCTTCGAGCGTCGCCTGGGAGGCGATGGGCGCGGTCTCGCCGAGCTGATCGAGGCGAGTTGGTGCCAGGGGCTGCGCCCACGGATCACTTAGCGCGTCAAACCCCGGATGGGTCTGGTCCTGCAGTATCGAGCGGGCCCAGTCCTGGGCGCCATGCAGCAGTAAGCGCGCCTGCGAAGTATTTTGTTCATTTTCGATCGTTCGATATAAAACGAACTGCCGCCAGAACAGATCCGTGACGATTAAGGTGGCGATGGCCACGATAAACAGCGCAAGCAGCACCGCGACGCCACGTTGGCCGCCGGCAGCGGGGATAGGAGGGGAGCGCATGCGTGATGGTGGCGCTGACTTAGCCGACCGCGAAAACTCTGCGCGCACTGGTGCCATCGTGGCGCAGCAATCGCACCTCGATTCCCACCGTGCTGGCCGAGTCGGCGTCGCTAGTTGGGACGATCCAGCCGATGTTATTGCGCCAGACGCGTATTTGCATCTGATCGACCTGTGGCACCAGAGCCACCCGAGTAAGGCTCGCGGTACTTTGCGCCGAGTAAAAGCGCTGTGCGACGGTGGCTTGCCGCTGCAGTTGACCGTCCAGGACCTGATAAAAAACCATTTGCACCGCGGCCGCGGGGTTGCCGTCGGGGGAGCGAGCCAGGCGCAGGATTTGCAAGGCCGGTTGACCGTCGGCAACAAAGACGCGCACGGCTTGCGTGGGCAGGGCGAAAAGGCCGACGCTGCTGGGAACCTGCGACAGGTCCCTTTCGATCTGCCCGAATCCGGCCAGCAGCGCGTGCACTTCATCATTTTGTGGCGCGAGGCGCTCGCGGGTTGCTGTCAAGGTCGAGAGCCCGCGCCAGGCAATCACGCCGACGACCGCGAGGATGCTCACTGCCACGAGCAGTTCCAGCAAGGTGAAACCGCGGCCGCGACGGTGCGCAGAAGCAAGGATCGTACGCACGTCAGTTCACCGGTAGCAGCGCCATCAGATCGGCGAAGTCGCGAGCCTTCTCATCCGTTGTCGCAACGTGGATCTCCACGCGCTTGAAAAACGGATTAGGGGTTGGGGTTACGCTTTGCGAGCACAGGAAGTTAATTCCGCCTTGTTCGCAGTCAAAGCGCGAATCGCCCAAGCCGACCTGAGTGCGGCCAAAGCGCAGTTCGAGTTGCTGGTTTTCGGCGGTTATCACGGCATAGAGCTTGCGATCGATATCTTGCGCATTGCCCGTTAGCGCCATGGCACCGCGCAAGGCTGCCGTAAGCGCCACGGCGATGATGGTCAGAGCAACCAGGACCTCTAGCAGCGTGAAGCCACACGCGCCACGGCCGCGCAGTGCCCCGCGCCTACTGCACGACGCCGGCACGCCCGCTGGCATCAAATTCGATGGCAACGGCCGCATACTCATTGCCCAACTCCAATCGCCAGGGCGCTTGCACCCATTCGAACGCCGTCGGCACGCGCAGTGCGGGCGCCTCGGTGTCAACCAGAGCACGCGAGGTCCCGCTTGCCAGGTCGATGACCGCCAAGCGTGTCAGCGGAGGATCCCATTGCCGCTCCCGCAGCATATCGTCAGCGGCAAAGGTAGCGCGATCGTTCGAGGATTCGACCACGAATCGGTATCCGTGCAAATCGGCCTCCCAGTCAATGGGCTGGCGCCGCATACGGGCCTCATCGCACGCCAGGCTCATCAGCAGGCCAATGCGTTGTGCCTGCAGTACCAGCGCCTGGTGTGGGTCGGGTCGCGTGCTGATGGTCACTAGACTGGTAAGCAGCGCCATCAGCACAAGGACCAACAACATTTCGAGCAGCGTAAAGCCCTGCACAGCGCGGGCGTGCGACCTTGCGCGCAAGCATTTAACCGCTACAGCGACCACGATCCGATGTCGGCGTCGGGACCTTCTCCACCCGGCTGTCCATCCCGGCCAAAGCTCATGATGTCGACTTCACCATGCAGCCCCGGATTGAGGTACTGGTAACTATTGCCCCAAGGGTCCTTGCGCAGTATCGGCGGATCCAGATATCCGCCTTGCTTCCAATTATTGGGCACCGGCTCGGTTGTGGGCCGCTCGACCAAGGCTTGCAGTCCTTGCTCGTTGCTTGGGTAGCGCCCGTTGTCCAAGCGATAGAGCTTTAGCGCCTGCATCAATTGGGCGATGTCCTGCTTTGCCGCCGCCACCCGGGCATCGTCCGTGCGTCCCACGACGCGCGGCACAATCAGGGCCGCCAAGATCCCCAGAATGACGACCACCACCATGATCTCGATGAGCGTAAAGCCACGCGCAACGAGGCCGAGCCGGCCGGTGCGCACCGCACAAGGGGTATAGGTCATATGCAATGTCATCCGCGCATAATATCAGCGCCTTCGTGGACCCTTCCCAATCTCGACGCATTAGCCTGATCTCCAATGACCGCGCGACGAATTCCGATTTTGGTGCACCTAGCCGGCGCCGCCCTGGCCAGCGCGCTGGCCGCTTACTGGGTATTGCGGCTAATTGCGCCCGCACCTTCGATGATTGCGCCCTCCGCGCCCGCGGCGACCTTTCGCGAACCGGACGCGGGGCTTGCTGCGCGTCTGATGGGCGAAGTAAGCAGTGCGCCGATTGCCGCTTCGCTGAACATCCAGGTAAGCGGCGTCTTTGCAGCGGCCGCCGACTCTTCTGCGGTCATTGCCGTTGAAGGTCGTCCGCCGCGCGCGGTACTTCTCGGCCGGGAGGTTGCAAGCGGCTTTCGCCTAGTCGAAGTGCGGCCCGATGGGATCACGCTCGAGCACGAAGGGGCGCGTACGAAATACACGGTACCGGCCGCCACGCTGGCCAAGGCGACGAGCTCCGCGCCAATGTTTACTCGCGAGGGCGACACGCTTACCGCTCCGAGCGTGGAGACTGCCACCACGGCAAAGGCTGCGGCCGATGTGCCGCGCCAGACAGGGGTAGGAAGCGCGCAGCCTGGCGCCACGCTGATAACAGCCCCCGCCGCGCCCGCGGCCGCAGTTGCAGAGGAGCCAGGCACAACGCCTGGGCGCGCCATGCGCAGGCAGGGTGCGCCGCCAACACAGCCAGCGCCGCCGGTGCAGCCTGGCAGCGCGCCGCCGGGCGGCTAGGGCAAGGCACGGTTTTGTTGATAATCCGTGCGCTCAGGCGGCGTGCTTCTCAGGGCGCGGGGGTGCAAAACAAGGTCGAGGGGGACAGGTTAGGGACGATCTTGGTCACAATAACTGTTGCCTTCTCCTTCTTATTGCTGACAACGGCAAGGCACTGTCGGGAACATCGATCGTCTTTTCTTCTCTTCTGAGGCGCGAAAATCTAGCGCCGCCTCGTGCCGGCGCTGGGCACTGCCAGCGCTTTTGTTGCTGCGGCGGCGGGCGCATGCTGGCGCGACAACCTGCTCGCGCCAAGATCTTAGCCGCCTCTTTGGTCCGCTCCCACGCGTATGCGAAGCCGCCGTCGGGTGCAATCTTGGCCCTGCCTTCGCGTCTTTTGTGCGATGTGCCCTTGGGTTTTGTAGCGAGTTGCGCAAAGGCTCGCTGCCTGCTGGGCGGCGCCCACAGGTGGCATCAAGCGCCATTTTTGAACGCTGTAAGCCAATGTGCGAGCGCTCGGAGCGCTTTGGGTGGCCCGCGCGAGGCCACGCTTGCGATCGTCCGTCACGGGCGAATTTGACAGTTTTTCTCGCGCCCACGATAATTTGCGGTTCCCTCGGAGGGGTGCCCGAGTGGCTAAAGGGGGCAGACTGTAAATCTGCTGGCCTCGCGCCTACGTTGGTTCGAATCCAACCTCCTCCACCGTGCACACCTCGGACGCGCGCCGGCTCTTGCGCGCGCCCAATGCGGTGTGCTCAGTGTGAGGGGGCATTGAGCAGTAGCTGGCGGTACGGGACGGTGCAGGGTTGCTGGGGGTCGGCGGGTGTAGCTCAATGGTAGAGCAGAAGCCTTCCAAGCTTAC
>CAZSOI010000493.1:0-2887 GCA_964608115.1 uncultured Burkholderiaceae bacterium
ACCATGTTCAGGACCGAATCCCCGTTTCGCAGGTGGTGATGAAACGAAATCACACCACCGTCCTTCAGCCCGGACGCTTCGATGCCCGCGCGAATGGAATGGACGAGTTTTGAACTGCCCGGCATGGCGCTGCGCAGCCGGACCGGCGCCTTGGTAACGAGCCCGAGGTTGTCAAATGCACCAGTAAATGGCTTGATCACGCCGTACCCGGAAATCCGGTCCGGAAGGTTTCGTCGAACTGCGTTGGTCATAAGAATTCCGCCAGGCGCGCTGAACTCCCGGGATTTAGACCGCGCGCCCGCCATCGACAGGAAACTCCACACCGCTGATGAACTCCGCAGCGTCGCTTGCGAGAAACACCGCGGCCGCCGCCACATCGCTTGGTCGCGCAAGTCGCCCCAGCGGAATGGTGGCAATGAATTTCTTGCGGTTTTCTGGTGTATCGGGCATTCCCATGAACGACTCCAGCAGTGCCGATTCACCCATGACCGGGCAGATCGCGTTGACGCGAATTCCATCCGGTCCGAGTTCAACGGCCAGAGATTTTGAAAGCAGGTTAACGGCACCTTTGGATCCGTTGTACCAGGTCAACCCAGGGCGCGGCCGAATCCCCGCTACCGAGCCGACATTAAGAATCACCCCGCTGCGCTTCATTCGCATCAAGGGAACGACCGCATGCGTCATGTAATAGATGGACTTGACGTTCACGGCAAATACGCGGTCGAACGTCGCTTCGTCCACCTCCAGAAGCGGCCGATTCTGGTGCGTGGTGCCCGCGTTGTTCACGACGATATCCACGGTACCGAAGCGCTCAACCGTCGTTTCCACCAGGCGCCGAATGTCCGCTTCCTTGGTCACGTCGCAACGGACTGCGATCGCGTTGGCGCCGAGAGCAGCGGCTACCGACCGCGCGCCGTCTTCATTGATATCCGCCACAGCGACCTTTGAGCCCTGCGCCACGTACTGACGGGCGATCTCGGCGCCGAATCCGCTCGCGGCACCCGTCACGATCGCAACCTTGTTTGCCAATTGACTCACGTTTGTCTCCTCAGAAAAAATCAGCCGTGGAAATGCACCAAAGTTTTGGTCGTGCTCATCTCCTCCAACGCGAGGAAGCCCTTTTCCCGGCCGTGGCCGCTTCGTTTCGTTCCGCCAAAGGGAAGCTCCACGCCGCCGCCCGCTCCATAGCAATTGATGAATACTTGCCCCGCATGCACGGCCTTGGCCACGCGCTGCTGGCGGCCGCCGTTTTCGCTCCAGATCGCTGCTAACAGCCCGTAGTCGGTCCCGTTGGCCAGTGCGATGGCGTCGGCCTCGTCGCTAAAGGGCAAGACTGCGAGCACCGGCCCGAACACCTCTTGGTTGGCTAGCGCGTCGTGACGAGGAACAGGGCCGAAAAGCGCCGCTTTCACGAAGTAGCCACCCTTGGGGACTCCCTCTGCGATCTGCCCTTCGGCAAGTAGCGGCACGCCAGCGCGTTTGGCCTGCTCGACGAATCGACTCACGCGCGCAAGCTGCGCCCGGTTCATCACCGGGCCGCAATCCAGATCCATCTCGGGCGTGCCCGCACGCACCTTCCGAAAGCCCTCTGCGACGCGTTGCACCACCTTATCGTAGATTTCTTGCTGTACCAGCAGACGACTGCCCGCCGTACAGGTCTGTCCGGCATTTTGGATGATCGCCTTGATGATCGTGGGCACTGCTCGATCTAGATCGGCGTCGGCAAATACGATCTGCGGCGATTTGCCGCCGAGCTCCAGAACGCATTTGACCGCGTTGCGCGCCGCTGCCTGCTGCACCAGCGTGCCGACCTCGTTCGACCCGGTAAAGGTAATGAAGTTGATATCGGGATGAGCCGCAAGCGCCGCGCCTGCCTCTTCACCCGTACCGGTGACGATATTTAACGCGCCTTCGGGCAGGCCGGCCTCCGCGGCCAGTTCGGCGAATCTGAGTGCTGAGGTGCTCGTATCCTCGGCCGGCTTGAGCACCGTCGCGTTACCCATCGTCAATGCGGGGGCGATCGTGCGGCCCAGCATCTGCGCCGGGTAGTTCCACGGAATGATGTGCGCGGTAACCCCGTGAGGCTCTCGCAAAAGGCTTACCGAGTAACCGTTCAGAAAGGGGATGACTTGTCCGTGCACCTTATCAGCCGCACCCCCGTAGAACTCGAAGTAACGTGCAAGCACGTTTATGTCGTTGCGTGCCGTGCTGATCGGCTTGCCAGTATCGCGAGCTTCAATGCGGGCCAGCTCCTCGACGTGGTCTGCCACTTTTCTGGAAATGCGCAGCAACACCTGGCCTCGCTCGGTGGCCGTCATGCGGCCCCACGCTCCGGAAAGCGCCGCTCGAGCGGCCTTCGCCGCGAGATCCACGTCGTGCGCTTTGCCCCGCGCGATCTTCGCGAATTCTTCACCCGTCGATGGATCGATGGCCGGTATCGTCTCGCCGTCCTGCGATGCGATCCAGCGGCCACCAATGAACATCTTGCTCATCTTTGCGCTCCTCTAAGTAGTCGATGCGTGCGCTGGTAACTGCAGCGCTCCGCGCTCCAGCGTCAGTGTTTGGTCAGGGATGTCCCGCAGCAGGCTCGCGTTTGACTCGGTGATCACCACGCATAGCTCCGGTCGCATCCTTCGCAAGCGACCTAGCGCTTCGCCGTATTGCACAGCGAGCACCGGCGCCAGACCTTGAAACGGTTCATCGAGCAACACGAGCCGCGTTCCGACCATCAGTGCACGGCCGAGCGCAACCATCTTGCCCTGACCTCCCGAGAGCGCGGCGCCCGAGCGTTTGAGCATCTCGCGCAACTGCGGAACGGCCTCCAGAGCGGTCGAAAGACGTTCTTCCACGTCCTTCTCTGCCAAGGCCTGAACCTGGCATGGCAGGC
>CAZSOI010000494.1:0-4916 GCA_964608115.1 uncultured Burkholderiaceae bacterium
GTCCGTCGGTATCGACTCTCAGGGGCCCGAGGCCCTCGTCCGCTGCCACCCCGCGCACTCTTGTAGCACGCAGCAACCAGCGGCCGGGATCGCGCCCGGAAATAGAACGTCTTAGCTGATGACTCCCATGATGTCTTCTTCGCGCATCACGAGCAGCTCTTCGCCTTCGACCTTGACGGTTTGGCCGGCGTACTTGCCGAACAAAACGCGATCGCCAACCTTCAATTCAACGGCAATCAGCTTTCCGTGGTCGTCGCGCTTGCCCGGACCGACGGCGACGACTTCGCCTTGATCGGGTTTTTCTGCCACGTTATCGGGGATCACGATTCCCGAGGCCGTTTTGCGCTCGTTATCCAAGCGCTTGACGATCACTCGATCGTGCAATGGACGAATCTTCATAGCTTCTCCTGACAAAGTTCCCCGGGGCCAGCAGGCGCCCGGGCGTATCCGAGATGGTGGATTGATTCCCTTGCCGAGACTGTGCGCCGGCAGGCCGGCAAAATTTGTTAGCACTCAACAGGAAAGAGTGCTGATTATAGGAACTGTGCGTCCGGCTTTCAATGGGCCTGGGTGGCCAGGCGGTACAGGTGTTCGGTGCGCGCACCGGAGCGGCAAAAGGCAAAAACCGGCTTGGCCGCCGTTTCCAGGCACCTTGCCATGTCCTCGGCGTCTTTGGTCGTGAGCTGGCCGCTGATCACCGGAAGATAAATGTAACGCAGACCCAACTCCTCCGCGACCTGCTGTATCTGTGTGCTGGGAGGCTGGCCCGCTCCGCCTTCTCCGTCAGGGCGGTTGTTGATAATGGTTTTAAAGCCGTGTGCGGCAATCGCGGCAACGTCGGCCGGCATGATCTGCCCGGCCGCCGCCACCGAGTTCGACAGCCATTTGAAATGCAAGCTCATGCCTACTCCCGGCCAGATGGGGCCAACAGGCGGGATTTTACGCAGCTGCCATGCCCGCAAGCTGCGCGCGCTAAAGGGTCAGAACGAGAAGCCCACCCCGACGCGAAGCACCGGCCAGAAAGTCAGCTTGTGCACATCGTTTTGCAATTTGGTCTGCTCGACGGCCACATCATTTGCCAGCGCCGCACAAACGCCGGCAGTTTGCCCCGCGGGGGAACAGACCACATTTACGGTGGCGTTCGGGCTCCCCGTAATTAGAGCGCCAATGTCCGAAGTCAAATGAAAGCCGCGCGAGCCGGCCAGGTTGCCCCAACCAAGTCCCACATAGGGTACGGCTTTGTTCCACTGCACGGTGCCCACTGCCGAGGAGATATCTGCCGATGGGTAAGTGTTGCCATTGAAGGTGAAGTTTCCGCTCGATGGTTGGCCCGTAAGTGTGAATTTGTTGCCGTCCTGGACAACTCCCGCAGTCAGATGAAACGCTCCGGCAAATGGAAACACGTCAAGCAGCGCTCCGGCTTGAAAGAGTTTGAGATTGCCGTTCCAGTCAACGTCGGTGCCGTAATTGCCGTTTTTGCTTATGGAAAAACCTGCGGCCGTCGCGCGCACCCCAACAAAATCTGTAACGTGCAAGGCCACGTCGGCGCCGACGCCAGACAGACCGCCGGTGAGCGCAACGCCTACCAAAGCTGTGTCGTCCGCAAGACAGATGGTCGGAATTGCGCCGAGCGCAACTGTAGCAAGCAGTCGGGCAAAAAATCTCTTGTGGTTCATGTTTTCCGTCCCCTTTTTGCAAACGCGTGTGTGCGTAGGTGTCCTGGGCGTTGGGCCGTTTGATCAGGCGTCGATAGGCGAGTCTTCGACGACGCCTGCGGTGAGACCCCACAGTCGCGGCGCAGCCTAACGAACCAAACGCGCCTTGTAACCCGGAAATAAAGGGGCAATCCAGGCAAAATTGGCCGATGCAAGCGCAGCAGCACACGGGGCTGCCGCGTACTATTACAAGTGCTCTTATCTTGCCTGCCGATTGGCCGGTAAGTGCTGCTTAGCTAATCAATGGGAAGGTGCGCACCGCAGGTGGGTTCGAGGTGCTTCGGGGAACATGACTGCGATTTGCAATTGTTCCTTGCCGACGGCCGTTGGGCGAAAAGCGCTCGCGCACGACACTCTTATGCTTACGGGCCTGCGTGGCGGACCTCCGGCCTCGGCGGGCAGGGATGGGTTTTTTGCGTGGCGCCGGACATTGCCTTGGTCCGGGCCCTAGGGGGTCGCGTGAAAAAAATGTTCGCGCGCTTTGGCTAATGCGATCGGCTGATGCCACAGGGCCACGAATAGGCGATCGGGAGCGGCGAAGTTTTGCCGATGGCGTACGGATATGAAAGAAACCGTCCAGGATCGAGTCCGCCTTGCTCAAATCCGCAGCGGCGTTCACTCCACGATCGGCTTCACAAAACTGGACCTGCCCAAGCTGGATATTTTCGAGACGGCGGTGACTTTCGCCCCGGACTGCGACCCCCTCACGGCCCACGATGAACTGGTGCTTGTCTTCGGGCAAAAGGCCGGCAGTGGCCGGTTCTTGTTTTGCGCTGATAGCGCGGTGGCGGGACGCTACTGGGTTCGCTCGGTCGTACCCTGGAAGTCGCAGCCGGCCAGTGCCATCAGCGCTTTAGCGCCCCAGCGTATCGTCACGCAGTTGGCCCCAGGCTTGATGTATCACTTTTCCTTGCCGGTATGCGAAGGAGAGGCGACAGTAACAGACGGACGCAAGCACATTCGACCCTACCGGTCGGCAAGAGAATTCGAGGCTTGGCTCCAGGAAAACGGCAATGATTTCGGCATCCGTCCCATGATGTTTAGCGTTTCCCTGCGAACGCTGCGATTTCGACACGAAGGCGTAGCCTTTCGGGTCGACTACGCGTTCCTCGAGGGAGCCCTCGAAGTCACCGATACCGAATCGCTGATGCGCAAGCTGCTGCGCGGCTTTGGTTCGCACCGACGTCTGGGTCTAGGCATGATGAAGTTGCAGTCTTGATCGACACGTTGCGCGTTGCACCGCTGTTTTTTTTGGTGCTAGCTGGACTCTTGCTCGCGCCGTGTTCGGCAGCCCCGGCCGAGCTTTCGCCAACAGTGCAGGCTGCGTTCGAACGCGCGCGCGTGGCCGCGGCCAATAGCGCAATTGTCATCGTCCCGCTCGATGGCGGGCCGCTGCAATTGGCGCGTAACGAAGATGTCCCGATGAATCCGGCTTCGACAATGAAGCTGCTCACCACGTATGCCGCGCTGGCAACCTTGGGCCCCGACTACCGTTGGCGCACCCAGATCTTTGCCAGCCGTCGCCCGGTTACTGGACGAATCGACGGGGACCTCATCGTGCGCGGCAGCGGTGACCCCTCCTTTGTCATTGAGCGATGGTGGCTGCTATTGCAGCGCTTGCGCGCGCTTGGGGTACGCGACATCCAAGGGGATCTAGTGCTCGATCGTTCTGCCTACGCGCAGGCGCAACTCCTTGGCCCCTCGCTCGACGGCAATGAATTGCGCCCATACAACGTGGCTCCCGATGCGTTGCTCATCAACTTTAAGACCCTGAGCCTGGATTTCGTTCCCGACCCGGCCGCAGCCATCGCGCACATCATTGCCACGCCGCAGCTCGATGGCGTTCATATCCCGACGCAGGTACCGCTCGTCGACGGTGCTTGTGTGGATTGGAAAGAGCAATTAAAGGCCGATTTTTCGCAACCGCGCTCGCCGCGCTTTGGCGGCAGCTTCGCGCGCGCCTGTGGCATCAAAACATGGCACGTAAGCTTGTTAACGCCCAATGAGTACGCGCTTGCGACCTTCCGTGCCCTGTGGAAGGCGGCGGGCGGAACGCTGGGTGGGAGCGTACGCGAGGGACTGGTTGAGGCCAACGCTATACCCCTTATCGAACACGAATCCCCGCCCTTATCGGAGGTCATTCGCGACATCAACAAGAACAGCAATAACGTAATGGCCCGACAGCTATTTCTTTCACTGGGCATTTCGATGCAACAACAAGTCGCGGCTGCCTCCGAGGATGCAAGCTCGCCTCTGGCCCCTCGGAACGAGGCAAATCAAGCCGAACCGGAGGCCGCGGACACCGCGCGCTCGATTCGCGCAGTACGCACCTGGCTCGATCAACAGGGACTTCGCATGCCCGAACTTGTGTTGCAAAACGGCTCGGGCCTGTCGCGCCAGGAGCGCATTTCGGCTGCGAGCCTGGCGCAGTTGCTGGTACACGCCTGGAAGAGCAACCAGATGCCCAATTTTCTGGCCTCGCTTCCACTGGCGGGCGTCGATGGGACAATGAAAAAGCGCCCTGCCGCGGCTGGCGCGGCGTACGTCAAAACCGGGTACTTGGCCGATGTGCGCGCACTCGCCGGTTACGTCTTTGCCGCTAGCGGCCGCCATTACGCCGTCGTGGCGCTAATCAACGACGCGCATGCGCAGGCCGCCCAAGCCGCACACGACGAACTGCTCGATTGGATCTGGCGCGAAGGCTAGCGGCGCCCTGCTTCGCCGCGTTGCCGCTTGGCGCAAGGATTAGCCCGACGTAGTGTCAAAAGCATCCTGTGCCGCCTGCAGCACTTCTTGCACGACCGCTTCATCGTGCGCGCTCGATACGAATCCGGCCTCGTACGCCGAAGGGGCCAGGTACACGCCTCGGTCGAGCATCGCGTGAAAAAAGCGGTTAAAGCGCTCTTTGTCGCAGGCCATCACCTCGGCAAAACTGTTTGGCACGCGCGAAGCGCCGTACAAACCAAACATCGACCCGGCCGCATCAGCGCAAAAGTCCTGGCCGCGCGCCTTCGCGGCAGCCTGCAGGCCATCGGCAAGCATCCGGGTGCGTGTGGCAAGCACCTGGTAAAAGCCTGGCTGCTCGATAAGCTCCAGCGTCGCCCGACCGCAAGCGACCGCCACCGGATTGCCCGAGAGCGTGCCGGCCTGGTAGACGGGCCCCAGTGGCGCAAGTTGCGCTAAATGGTCCGGCCGACAACC
>CAZSOI010000495.1:0-14349 GCA_964608115.1 uncultured Burkholderiaceae bacterium
GCGACCTTCGTGTATTTCATGACGAACCTGTACGGCTCGGAGCGCGCCGGACGCCTAGATAACGATCCCCAAAGCGACGCGCACCGAGCTGCCAAGAATGGCATCAAACCGCGCAAGACGGAGTAGGTCTTGCGCGTATTCGCGCCCTGGTGGATGCTGCAACATCTGAGGACGTTTTGTCCGTCGCGGCAGGCGACGTTGCTGGCCGTGATTGTCACGTTTGCTGTGGGCGGCTGCGGCAATGAAGAGCAAACGGGCACGATCGGCACGCGCCAATGGGGACCATACGAGGTGACCGTCGAGACGCGCCCCTGGCCGCCTCGAGTGGGACAAAACGAAGTCGTCGTGATGATCGTGGGGGAACGCCGCCAACCGATCTACGACGCGCTCGTTACGATGCGCGCGCAGGCCTCTTCGCCCTGGATCCAAGCAATTGAGGACGGCCACGTTGGCGTGTATCGGCGCGCCGTGCGCTTTGGAGGCGAGGGCCAAAGCAAACTGCAGATTCAGTTGCAGCGCGGCGATGAGAAAACGGTGCTGGATTTTCCTGTCGCCCTAGGCGCACAGCCGTAAAGCGCGCTGCAGCGCAACGATAAAAGATGAGAATGATTTGCATTCGTGCCTGCTGTGTACTCGCTCGAGAGCGGTACTCCGACGCTTTTTTTTAACAGAACCGCGACGGCGCGAAGACGCGCGGTTATAATTTTAGTTGCTCTAGCCTCTTGGGAGGGGGAAGCGTCAATTGCGGTGCGTTTCACGTCACCGGATTTGGGCTTTCAAGCGTTAAGCAGGCGCAAGCCTTGGTGATTCAAACACAGGCAAGCGGACTCACAAAGTCCGGGCGCCGAGAAAGCATTAACGATTTCGTTTAAGGGAGACTAGGTATATGACGAAGCGTCGCGATTTCGTTTTGAAGTTCGTTCCACTGGCTGGTGCAGTTGCGGTACTCCCGCGGGTCGCGCTCGCCGATGTCCCGGTGCTGACCGAAGACGACAAGATGGCGGTTGCCATGGGTTTCCGTTTGAAGACGGAAAATGCCGATGAGAAGAAGTATCCAAAGCACACGAAAGATCAAGACTGCGCAAAGTGTCTGCACTACACCCAAGCGGGCGCCGAGAGCGCGCGCTGCGATCTGTTCAACAAGATCGTTCCCAAGGGCGGCTGGTGCAGCGGCTTCTCCAAGCGTCCGTAATGCGAAGTTAAGCGCAGCCGAACTTCAACATAAAAAAGGATCCAGGCAATGCCAATCGAACTTTTGGTACCGATCGGGATCTTCGTGCTTGGCATGATCATCTCGGACATCACCAGCTCCGCCGCGATCAAGGTTGTCGAAGAAAATCAAAAGGGCAAGTAAAGAAACGCGTTGCTCTTTTCGCGCGAAGAAAACGGGCCCGAAGTTTTTCGGGCCTTTTTTCTGCCGCACCGGCTACGCGTCTGCCAAGGAGTACAACGTAGGTGGCCGCACAATCTAATCCGCTCACAAAATTTCTTGTCGCATCGGTCGTTTCGTTTTGCATTGGCACCCTGCACGGCATGCTTCAGGTGATGCCGCCGATCCGCCACTGGCTCGACTCCATCGGCAGTCCCTACGGTGGACCGGGACACATGATCGACCCGCTGGCTCACGCACACATGAATCTGGTCGGCGGTGTGGTGCTCATGGCCATGGGCGTCACGTACTACCTCCTGCCCCTGTGGACGAAACGAACACTGTTCTCGCAAAAGCTGACGAACGTGACCTTCTGGTGCACGGCAGCGGGTGCCTATGGCTTTTATTTCACGCACCTGACGTTTGGAATCTGGGAAGGCATGCTGATGCGCACCGCCCCTCAGGAAATTGCGGGCGTGCACCACTATTACGGGCCGGCGGTCGGCCTCTCAGCAACCGTGATGGCAACGGGCTTTCTTTGCTACCTGCTTAACATCGCTCTGACCATGCGTGCGCCAAGCAGCGAAGTAGCAAGGTCGCGGGACACGGCGCTGGTTCGATAGCACCCACCGCGCGCGCCTTGCGCGCGATCGATATAAGCGCGCAATCCAGGGCAAGTGGGCCGAGCGCCACATTCAGGCGTGGGCATCACTTCGCGGCCCGTTGCATTGCGCGCGTGCCGCTTGTCCGGGTCCCGCTGTGGCCTCAGGCGGTTTGCATCGACGCACTACGGGCGCCCGTGCGGATCACCTCATTGCGACCCAGTGCGCGGCGTACAAGAAGCCAGCCCACCATCGCGATAACGAGCGTGACCACGATGTCAAAGATGTGCGTGAACGGATACTGTGCATGCACGAAGTCGTTCGTCGGCCACGAACCGGCGATCCATGTAAATCGCTCGATCCAGGTGCCTGCAATAATGATGACCGCAATACGAAAGACCGAGACCGGGCTGTGTCGGAAATAGGTAAAGACCAGAAAACAAAACGGAATGATGAACTTCAGGCACAAAAAGGTCCACCACAACACCGAGTAATCACCCGTTAGCATATTATCGATGCGGTTGCGTTCTTCCGGCAGGTTGCCATACCAGATCGTCAAATACTGCGCAAAGTACAGGTACGTCCACAAAATGGTGAACCCGAGCATCATCTGGGCGAAGTAGTTGTACGTAATGTCCGGAAAGGGTTTGACGAACAGCTTGCGGCGTTCAAGGCGGTAGCAGATCACCACCATCATTGACAAGAACATACCGAAATTGCTGACGAAGTGGTACATGCCGTAGACGGAGCTCTCCCAGCGCGGAACCATCGTCATTTCAAAATCCCAGGCAACCATAGTGCCGTAGAGCACATGCGTGACCGGAATAAAGTTGGCGGTCATCTTGAACCGTTCCCAGTCCGCCTCGGAGCGCTCGCTCAAGGCCTGCAGACGAATAAAGCGCCGATACAACCAGCCGACGAAGGCAAGTCCAATGATTTCGCGCGCGACGAAGAACCCCGCGTTGTGCCAGCCATTGAGCGCTTGCTCGTGCTCGCTCGCCGCTTCTGTCGACATCCAGGGAAACACGCCGTGCCGAGCCAGAAGCAGAATCAGCAGCAGCACGAATACGAGCGGATACAAAGAAAAGAGCGATATCGCGATGTTGCGCACGACGTAGCGCCACTTTGCACTGGCAAGGTGCAAAATCGCCGCCAGGGTCACTCCACCGATAGTTAAATGCAGGAGGATCAGAAAATCGGCCGCCAGCACCGACCAGCTCGAATGCGGGATAAGGGATACGAGGTTCATTTGGACGCGCTCTTCACGGGTGCGCTCGCCCCGGCCTTGCCGAAGGCATTGCGCACGTAGTTAACGACATGCCAGCGCTCGGTCGGCGAGAGGTCATTGCCATAGATGGGCATCACAGCTCCGCCAAAGGTGATGTAGCCGAAAATCAAACCGTCGGTGATCGACTGCACCGACGGGCTCGTCAGATCAAACGGCCGCAGCACAAGTTTTTCACCGACCAGACCGTCGCCCGTTCCGGAAACGCCGTGGCATGGCACGCAATAAATCGTAAAAAGCTGCCTGCCTTTGTTAACCGACTCCGCGGTCGCAGGAATCGGATTGGGCAGTTTGCCTGCCTCATCGCGGTCGGCCACGTGAACGGTGGCCGTCTCTGGCACCGGAATGGAGCGCGCGGGAAACGGTAGGGGCCGCGCCTGCGGCTTTATAGCAATTTGATCGGTCATGTCGCGCGACCAGGGCCATGCCATCGCGCCCTGCGGCAGTCCAGCACACAGCGCTATGAGCAACGCCATCACGAGCACGCTACCGCGCGTGCCGGTCGCGGCGCGCAGGCCGCCACACTCGCGTCTCATCGCACAACCTCCTCTTGCATCGAAAGCACTTTGTGGCTTTCGAAAATCCTTCTTACCTCGGTAATACAGTGCGCGTTGGCCTTGATCATCACGCCTATCTGGTCCTCAGACACTTTAACGTCGTACAAATCGCTCTTTACGCGGTGCGGCAAGCCTGCACAGATGAGAAATCCAAGCACCGTTATGTACACGGCACCCAGGATGAGCATTTCGTAGGTGAGCACAAAGTCCGGTGGCAGCGGAATAATGGGCTTGCCGCCTTTGAGCTGCGAGAAAAAGTTCCCCTGCGAGGTGGCAATTCCCAGAAATCCCAGGCCGCCGCCCAGCAGCGCGCCGATCAAGGTGTAATTGCGCACGGGAATCGAGCGCACCCCAAGCACGTCTTCGACGTCAGGGTGCTCAATGGGCGATTTGATCGTTACATCGTCCCAGTTCAGGTACGGCAAATTGGCATCGCGCAAGTCCCGCAACGCCGCCGAAGCCTGGTCAAAATCGTTGAACAGACCCAATAAGCGCTTGGTGGTCATGCTTCCCTCACGTGCACTTTGGCAAGCTTGCGATGGAACACCATTTCCTTGACCTCGTACATCGACACGCTGGGAACGAGCTTGCAAAACAACATGAACAGCATGCCGAACCAGCCGAAGCTGCCGAAGACGATTCCCCACTGCACCCAGGATGGGAAGAACGTGTGATCCCAGGTCCACGGGTAATAGCCATGAGAGAAGGTCGGTGTGACAATCATCCAGCGCTCAAGCCACATGCCAAGATTTAGCAGCAGCGAGACGATCATCATCACCGTTAAATTGGCACGAAGCTTCTTGAAGATCAGGGTGAAGGGAACGACCGACCCGAGAAAGTTCATCGACCACCAATAAAACGCATAGGGGCCCGTAGCGCGCTGGATCAGTGTCTCCTTAGCCACGGTGTCGGCTCCGTACCAGACCGACGAATACTCGATCAAGTTCAAGTACGTCCAAACCATCGCGATGGCAAAAGTCAGCCGAGCCGTTTTGTCGAGGATTGGCATGGTCATGTATTCCTCGAACCGGAACGTGTAGCGCAGCATAATGAACAGCGTGATGATGGCCGCGCAGCCCGAGTACAGCGCCCCGGCCACGAAATACGGGGGAAAGGAAGTAATGTGCCAGCCCGGCTGCTGGGACATTGCAAAGTCGGACGCCACGATCGAGTGCACCGATACCGCAAGGGGAATCAGAAAGCACGCGATAACGAGGTAGGCGACACGAAAATTGCGCCACTGACGATCGGTTCCCATCCATCCCAGCGAGAGTTTCTCGTAAAAGGTTTTGCGCCAGCCCGTTGCGTTGTCGCGGCAAATCGCAAAGTCCGGGATTGCGCCCACGTATAGGAAGAGGATGGACGAGGATAGATAGGTGAAAATGGCCATCGCATCCCAAAGCAGTGGCGACTGAAAGTTGGGCCAGGCCCAGCGCTCATTGGGATATGGCAAGGCATAGTAGATCTGCCACACACGACCCAAGTGCACGGCCACGAAAAGGCCCGCGGTCATCAGCGAAAAGGTCGTCATCGCTTCGGCAAAGCGGTAGATGGGCTTGCGCCAGTCGGCGTGAATGATGTGCAAGATCGCCGAGAGCAGCGTACCGGAGTGGCTCATGCCGATCCAAAAGATGAAGGTCGCGATGTAAAGACCCCAGACGTCGGGATTGTTCATCGCCGAGACGCCCAACCCTTTTTCATACTGGTAGGCCTCGCAGAGGACGCCAACCAGGAACATGCCAAAAGCCATCGCGAAAATTGCCCAATACGTTGCCCGCGGCTGTTCCAGACTCGCGAGCACGTCGCGATTAATCTGCGCCCACGCAATGTCTTCGCGGATGTCCTTTTCTCTTGCTTGAGTAACGGTATTCATGGTCGCTTCGGGCTCCGCGGATCAAGCCTGGTTGTCGCGTACGCGTTCGAGATACATGATCGAAGGATAGGGGCGAAGGTCCTCGAAGATGCGATAACCACGCAACCCCGGATGCGAGCCGTCGATATCCTTTAATTGCCGGTCCTTTTCGAGCTCCACACGCTGCAAACGCCATTTCTGTGCAACCATCGAATGCGGGTCCGAGAGGTTGCCAAAGGTGATCGCGCTTGTTGGGCATGCCTGGGCGCAGGCCGTCGTGACCTCACCATCGCGCACCGCCCTGCCCTCGGTGCGCGCGGTATTCCTGGCGTCGATGAGGCGTTGGACGCAAAAGGTGCACTTTTCCATTACACCCTTGGTGCGCACCGTAAGATCGGGGTTGAGCTGCATGGGCAAGGGCTCCGGCCAGGCCTTCTCCTGTTCCGGATAGCTGTACCAGTTAAAGTACCGAACCTTGTAGGGACAGTTGGCCGAACAGTAGCGAGAGCCAATGCAGCGGTTGTAAACCTGAGAATTCAAACCATCGGGGGTGTGGTTCGTTGCACCTACAGGACAAACGGTCTCGCACGGCGCAGCTTCACACTGTTGGCACAGCATCGGCAGAAACTGCGCACCCTGATGCGGCGTAACCTCATCGCCCTCGTTCCAATAACGCTCGATGCGAATCCAATGCATTGCCTGGCCTGCGGCAAATTTCTCCTTACCGACCACAGGCAAGTTGTTTTCGGCGTAACAGGCCACGACGCACGCGTTGCAACCGGTGCACGCGTCCAAATCGATTGCCATCGCCCACTTTAAGTCCGGATGCGAACCCGGCAAGGGATGCCGCTGACGAATTTTCGTCCAATCGCTGATCGTCTGCTCTAGGCTCACGGCTTACACCTCCTCCGACAGCTTGGCCTGGTCCGCTGAAAGCGTCACAACCAGCTTGCGTCCCGACTGGGTCTTTAACACACCCGATTTCCAACCCTCATCCTTGACGATGTGACCGCGCTCTCCCGTTTTATTCACACGCACGCGCGTGGCGTACATGGCCAACTCGCCGGTCTTGCGATCGAAAACGGGATCAAGTATCCGGAAAGGATTTACGCCGCGGCCGTTTGCATAACGGCCCAAGCTCTCGTGCCCCTGTCCCAGCGGCACGCCGATCACATCAGGGTGAACGCCCGGAAATACATAGGTCAGTACCCGCAACGATCCGCTGGCTGACACGATCTCGATAATGTCGCCATCAACGATCCCCAGGCGTTTGGCCGTAGCCGGATGCACTTCGGCCCACGATTCCCAGACGATCGTCGTTAAAGTGTCCGGCGTCTCCTGCATCCAAGGCAGATTGGCGTGCCGGCCGTCCCGCAAGCTCGCCCGGACCGCGGGCGCTAGACGAAATGGGTATTTTTCGTCGGCCGCCTCCCCAGCAAAATCCAGCTCCACGTTCGGTGCCTTGCTAAGAACTTTCTGTTCTTGCGCCGCGACATGCAAAACGCCCTTGCTTAGCGCCTCTGTCCAGAATTGTTCTTCGTCTGCGGGCGCACCGATAAAAGCCGCGCGGTTCTTCGATAACGCCGAGCGCAAGTACGCGTAGTAATCGGCAAAGCCCTTGTACTCTTCATGTCGGCGCCGCTTGAGCAGCTCAAGCAGTACGTCGCCAACCGAGCGCGTGCCTTCGGGGTACAGCCGCTCCATAAGTGGCTGCTGCATGTTGATCTCGATGCCTTCGGGCTGGTAGGCCGGCACGTGTGTTCCCCAGTCCTCCATTGCTGAATCGATCGGCAAGACCAGGTCGGCTTGCTTTGCGGTCTCATCTAGGTACTGTGCGAACACCACCGTAAATCGAGCCTTGACGAGTACATCGCGCAAATTCAAAAACGCGGGCGCCGAGTACACCGGATTGACCCCGTGAATGAAGACCGTATCGAACTTCCCAGAAGCTAGGCGCGCCGAGAATTGGCGCAGCGCGGCCGTATCGCCCGACTCTGGCGCAACCTGAGGAAAGGGCAGCTTTGGTGGCAGCAAAACGGTCTTTCCAACATTTCCCAGAACCCAGTTCAATGCCAAGATTGCCTGCGCATTGGAAAACCCATGCACATGACCTTCCGCCGAAGGTCCCGAAAGAACAACGCTTGGCGTGCGCTCGCGCATCAAATTAACGAGCCGATCAAAAACCTCTTCGCTCACGCCGGTCTCGGACGTCACGCGCGCTTTGTCAAATGCCGCCGATGCAGTAGCAATTGCCGCAGGTACGGGCCCGGCGTGCCCCTTGCCCGTCGTGAGCAGAGCATTTGCAAGACCCAGCGCAAGCACCCCCTCCGTTCCGGGCCGAATGGCAATCCAGCGATCCGCATTGGCGCCGGTAACCGTCATGCGCGGTTCGATCTGCACGAGCACCCCGCGCCGTTTGCTGTCAGTGGCGCGCCGAAAACGGGCATACTGGCCGGCAAAATGCACTGGTGACACCCAGGTGTCGAGGAAATCCGCACCAAAGGACACGATGAGCTGCGCCTGGTCAAGCAGCAAACGCGGCGACTCGGCGCCAAAGAGTTGATCTGCGGCCACGCGGTTTACGCGGGTTGACAGTGGCTCGTACGCGAAATGCTGATCTGAGCCAAAGCTCTCTGTGGCGTTGCGCACCAGGACTTTGAGATGGCCACTGATCGGGCCGGTCAGGAACGCAAAGCGGCCCTCTCTCGTGGAAGCACTTTTATCGAGCAATGCGTCCATGGCCTCGGACCAGCTGATCGTCCGAAACACTCCGTTCTCGCGCAGTAGCGGCGCACGAAAACGATCGGGGTTGTAATGGTGCTGGACGCTTGCCTGGCCGAGCCCACACAGCTTGCCTTTGTTGATATTCGAGGCCGGATTGCCCTCAAGCTTTAGCACCCGGCCATCGCGCACGCGACCGATGATGCCGCACGCACCATCGCATTGCGTACAAGTCGATGCGTAGTAAACCCCCACGCCGGGAACGTTAAAGTCCTCTGGTTCCACATACGACTTGACGGTTTCAACGCCCGAGTCGATCGAGGTAAAGCCGCAGGCGCTGACAGTGGCCGACGCGCCACCCCAGCCAAGAACCCGCAAAAAATCCCTTCGTTGTACGTTCTTCATCAACTTGCCTCAATTACTTGTGGCATTGCCAGCAATCGTTCGGTCCATGCGAAGTCTGCGACTGCTCAAGGTCCGCAGAACCCTCAGGGGGAAACATGCGCGGATAGATCACGCGCGCCGGTGCCACCGTCTCGCCCGGTTTCCCGTTCGGGTGATCTTGCTGATGGCAGGAAACGCACCAACCCATGGTCAGCGGCTTGACCTTCTCGGCAACTGTCATGCCCTTGACGTTGCCGTGGCAGTATCCGCAGACCTCTTCGACAGGCCGACCGAGTTGAAAATAAAAGCGCTGAATGTGCCGCTCGTGGCTAAAGCGCACAAAGTCGGGCAGGTCGTGGACCTTCTTAAAGGGAATTGCTTCCTTCTTCTCCCAATACTCAAAGAGCTTTTTGATCCGCGGCCTGTCCTTGACTGACTCAATCGACTGGTGACAGCCTATACACTTTCGCAAAGGCGGAATACCCGACACGCGGCTGCGCCGTGCATAGGTATGGCAGTACATGCAGTTGATGCCCATCTTCCCCGCGTGGATATCGTGGGGAAATTCAATGGGCTGTTCGACTTTTTCGCCTGCGTACACTAGCCCTGTTGTCAGAGCCAGCACCAGGGCCGACGAAAGCTGCAGCAAGCAACGTAGCAAACCGCGATAGCTGACCTCGCGCCCGGATCGACCTAGACGATTGCGCGTCCTCATTTGGCTTTGCGCTCCCCATCCTCACACAACAGTACTGCGCACTACTGCGCCTTGTCCGCACGGCGCTTGCTCTTGTTGTTCGCCGCAACCCGCAAAGCTTCGCGACTTCGCGTCTCACCGCGCCCATACAGCGTAATGAAAAAATCCCAAACCAGTGCAGCGATCCAAGCCATCTCGGCGACCGCGGCAGTGTTTTTTCTTATGAGATTTGATCCCCGACAACTAGATGCGGCCTGCGCGAAATGACGTCGGATTTTTCTCGCCTGTTATTGAGGATCAATTCGTCCGCGCGGCCTCAAAGCGGGCGAATTATGCATGGAAACGCGCGACGCGAGTAGCCCCCAGCAACATGTGATGCGCGCAACCGACATTGCGCAGCGCACCAAATGGCAACAACGAGACAAATCGTGCGCAACGATTGCCCTGGCGCCGTGTTAAACCATTGCAAAAACTCTGGCAGTGGCCGTGCTAGTGAATGTCGCGCCAAAAAACGGCGTTCAGCCAGCGTGCAACCAGCAAGAATACGACGAGAAAACCCATCACCCACACGCCAATTTTGTAACGCTGCGCAGCAGTTGGCTCCGACATCCAGTTAAGAAACGCAACGAGGTCCGCAACTTCGCCATCAAACGCGGCGCCGGTCCTCTCATCGGCCGCAGTAAACACGACTTCTATGCCGCTTGTCCCGTGGTCGACTTCACTTCGACTCACCTGCACATCACCGCTGGCATCAAACGCGCTGACGATACGAACCAATTTGCTCGCCGACTTTTGTTTGCCATCGGGCGACGCTTGCTCCTCGCGTTCGGTGCGAGTTAGCGTGGCGTTGCGAGGACCCTGACGCTGCCACAAAATATTGGGCATCGCGATGTTCGGGTAGACGATGTTGTTCCAGCCTGTCAGCGTGCTGCGATCGCGGTAAAACCCGCGCAGCAAGGTGTACACATAGTCGGTGCCTCGGTGCTCAGCCGTGTTTCGGGCGCGCACGATCACGGAGAGGTCCGGCGGCGCCTTGCCGAACCAGACCTTGGCATCGTGCACGTTCATCGCGATTGTCATCGTGTCGCCGACTTTTTGGTCGCCAAAGATTAACTGCGACTTGATTTGTGCCTCGTCGATGCCGATGTCACGCAGTCGATTCCAGCGCATCTGTGTCGCGCTATGGCAATTGAGGCAGTAGTTAACAAAAAGCCTTGCACCGCGCTGCATCGCCGCCTGATCGTTGGCAAGAGCACTTGGCCATCGATCGAGGGAAACCTCTTGCGCCAGCGCGCTGGGCACTTGCAACATCGATCCAATTACGGTCGCCGCAATCGCGCACCAAACGCGCACAAAATTTGATCGTCTCATCGCGCGCCCCCTTAATGCGCCACAAACCGCACGCGCTCTGGCACGGGTTTGAATTCGCCCATGCGGCTCCACCATGGCATAAGGGCAAAAAACCCGAAATACACCGCCGTCCCAATCTGCGCAATGACCGTTCGCAGCGGATTAGGCGGCAGCATTCCCAAGTAGCCAAGCACGAGAAAAGCGGCAACGAAGACCAGCAGCACCGCACGGTGCCAGGTCGGCCGATAGCGCATGGATTTCACGGGCGAGCGATCGAGCCACGGAAGGGCAAACAGGATCATCGCCGATGCCCCACTCAGGATGACGCCCCAAAGCTTGGCGTCAAGTTGTACTTTGGGTACCGTGAGCAACGCCAGCACGATCGCAGTTACAACGGCTACGCCGATGCGCAGACGCACGTCGCGCACACTGAAGTACAGCAGTGCGCCCAATCCGACCGCACACGCGGCGATCCAGATTAAGAAGCCTTCCGTTGTGGCGCGCAGTATCGAGTAATACGGCGTGAAGTACCACAGCGGCGCGATGTGCGTTGGCGTCTGCAACGGATCGGCCGGGATGAAATTATTGCCCTCGAGAAATACGCCGCCCAGCTCGGGCGCAAAAAAGATGATCGCGAAATACGCAATAAAAAAAAATCCCAAGCCGTATATGTCGTGAACGGTGTAATAGGGATGAAATGGAATGCCATCGAGCGGCCGGCCGTCGGGACCCAACTGGTCCTTGATCTCTACGCCGTCGGGATTGTTCGAGCCCACATCGTGCAAGGCAAAGATGTGCGCCACCGCAAGACCCAATAGCACCAGCGGAATGAAGGCAGCGTGCAAGGCGAAAAAGCGATTAAGCGTCGCATCGCCGATCACGAAATCCCCGCGGATCCAAGTCGAAAGATCCGGACCGATAAAGGGAATGGTGTCAAAAAGATTAATGATCACCTGCGCGCCCCAGTAGCTCATTTGCCCCCAGGGAAGCAGGTAGCCGAAGAACGACTCGGCCATAAGCGCCAGGAAGATGATGCAACCGACAAGCCAGATGACCTCGCGAGGCGTGCGGTAGCTGCCATACATCAAAGCCCGGAACATGTGCAGATACACAACGATGAAGAAAAACGACGCACCGGTCGAATGCATATAGCGGATGAACCACCCACCCGATACTTCCCGCATGATGAATTCGACTGACCAGAACGCCAGATTCGAATCGGGCTTGTAGTGCATCGCGAGGAAGATCCCGCTAAGCAGCTGTATCACGAGCACGACAAGGGCCATCGACCCGAAGAAGTACCAAAAATTAAAGTTCTTCGGCGCGTAGTACTCCGACATGTGCGTACGAAACGCAATCATCACCGATGGCATTCGGCTGTCAAACCAACCCATCAGTCCTCGGTACGGAGTCTTGTGTAAACCCATGAACACTTCCTTCCGCTGTGCTGTGCCCTGGCTATCGACGATCGGCGCGATGCGCAATTTGCCAGCCAGGGATCGATCGTGCCCCGGGCCTTTCTCAGGCCCGCGTATCCTCCCCGACCCGAATCACGTTTTCGCTCAAGTAGCGATACGGTGGCACGGGTAAGTTATCCGCTGCCGGTTTGTCCTTGAAGACCCGACCCGCAAGATCAAATGTGGAGCCATGACAAGGACAGACGAAACCGGCGTCGGCGCCAAGCTGCGAATTCTCGTCACTGGCAAAAGGCCCGCTGGGCGAGCAGCCCAAGTGCGTGCAGATGCCAACGAGAACTAGCAGCTCAGGCTTGATCGATCGCAGCGCCGGATCCTTGAGCGCGTACGCCGGCGTGGGATAGGCCATGCGTTTTGAATCCGGATCCGCTAGCCGGTCGGTATCGCGTCGCAAGGCCTCAATCATCTCGGGAGTGCGCCGTAAAATCCAGATCGGCTTGCCGCGCCATTCGACCACCCTCATTTGCCCCGGCGCCAGCGATGAAACGTCGACATCTACGGGAGAACCTGCTGCTTTTTCCCGTTCGGACGGCCCCCAAGAGGCGATATAGGGTATAGCCGCCGCGACGACACCGGCGCCCCCGACAACGCTGGTTGCAACGATCGCGGCACGGCGTTCGAGGTCGACATCGGGCTGCTCAGGAAGGGACGCGGGCGCGGAAAACGACATGAAGGCTCCTCGCTGATCGACGCAGAGTAAAAAAACCGGCGCAGTTTACCGCAATGCCGCAAAAAACTGAACCGCGCCGATGCGAAAATTCTTACAATCACGCGCGGTGATTGCGGTGCAATTGCCGCAGATCAACACGCACGCCCGGGCGCGCAGCGTCGCAAGCAACTTCGTGGATGGCACGGACCCAAAAAAATGGCAACGATCACTTCAACGCAAAAATCTGAAGCAAAAGCGGCAACGCCCAGCGCTACCCCGCGCAAGGGCGTTAATTGGTTTCGCTTCTGGATGCAAATGCTCATTGCGGTATTGGTTTTTAACGTGATCGCGGGACTGGTCACCTGGTTTTTCATATTCCCCAAGCTGCATCCAGGCATGTAAAACGGCAGGCCCGACAGGGCTGGTGCCGATCCAATTTGGTAAACGTACGCCCCCGTGCTGAAAACGAATTGAGGTGCAAAACTAAGGCGGAAAAAAAGCGGCGGACCAGTTGGCCCGCCGTCTCGTTTTTTGCCGCCCGCGGATCCACTCTATGCGGATCCGCGCATACTTTTGCTGCGCGTTTTAGTCAAGCGACTGTACGTACGCCGCGACCGCAGCGAAGTCTTCATTGCTCAGATTTGCGATCAGCGCCTGCATCTGGTCAACACTGCGTATACCTGACTGGATAAATTGCAGCTGCAATGTCACATAATCAGCGTGCTGGCCCGCAAGGCGCGGGATCGGACCTTGCCCCTTGCCATCGGGTCCGTGGCACATCTGGCACGCGATGAGACCTTTGCCCGGATCGCCATCCAAATATAGCGTCTTGCCACGGGCAATATCGGCATGCGAATCGGTAACACGGCCGGCCATCGGCGTTTGTTTGGAAAAGAAATCCGCCAAGGCCTGCATTGTCGGCTCGTCCAAATCGCGCGCCACGCCCTTCATAAAGTCCCAGGCACGCTCTTCGTTGCGCGGGGCGTTTTCGTATTTATAGTCAGGATTATTCGAGTGGAAATACGACGTGTAGGGTTTACGCCAGCCGGTAATGTTAGTGATCCATTGCTCCACGTACCCTTCATGCGTCACTGCCTTGAAATCCTGATTCAGGTTGTGAAAGCTCTTGAGCTGATTCGCCAAATACTCGGATGGCAGACCGGCAATGGTAGGGAAGATCGGATTGACACTGCGTCCCCCCGGACCATGGCAAGAGGAACACCACTGAACCGCCAGTCTATGGGCCGTTTCTGGTGCAAGCTTTGTCGCCAGCGCTTTCTCGTTGGCCTTATCCAGCTCGTCCGCCATCGCGAACGTCGTCGTGACAGCCAGCGCGATGCCCGAAAGGAGCATGGCGGCTCGCGGTGCTTTCCGCGTCATTTTCGTCTCCATGTGATTTTCTCCTGCGCGG
>CAZSOI010000496.1:0-8777 GCA_964608115.1 uncultured Burkholderiaceae bacterium
GGATACAGTCGGCGGAATCCCGTAAATCGCATCGACTGCAGGCCGCGCCGCCGGCTGCACCATCGAGCGCGCGTAAGCGTTAAGCGACTCCAGGTAGCGGCGTTGCCCTTCTTGAAACAAGATGTCAAAGGCGAGCGTCGACTTTCCGCTGCCCGAAACGCCGGTGATCACGGTAAAGGTATCACGCGGAATCGAAACGTCGATGCCTTTGAGGTTGTGTTCCCGGGCGTTACGCAGCTCAATGGCGCCGGTATTGGCGCGCAAGGCCGCTTCTTCTACCGGTGTGGTCGTCGGAATGCCTGCCGTTGCCAGCATTTGCCCGGTTGATTGAACGTACTCGCGCAATGCCCGAGCGGTGTGGGAGGTCGGATGGCGGGCGACCCCTTCGGGGTTGCCGGCAACGACGATGTTGCCCCCGTCATCGCCGCCTTCGGGTCCCAGGTCGATGATCCAGTCCGACGCGCGGATCACGTCCAGATTGTGCTCGATGACCACCAACGAATGACCCGCCGCGACAAGCTTGCGCAACGCGCTCATCAGGCGTGCGATATCCTCGAAGTGCAGTCCGGTTGTGGGTTCATCAAACAGCAGCAGCGAGCCGCGGCGCGCATTGCCGCGCGCGCGCGGCGCGGCCTTGATTGCTTCGGCCAAGAAGGCTGCGATCTTCAGCCGCTGGGCCTCGCCGCCGGAGAGCGTGGGAACCGGCTGACCCAGACGCAGGTACTCCAGGCCGACATCGCCCAACGGCGCGAGGTTGCGCACAACTTCGACGTCAGCGGCAAACACCTGCACTGCCTCGGCTACCGTGAGCTCCAGTGTGTCTGCAATCGACATGGATCGGCCTGCACGCTGCAGCTGCACTTCGAGCACTTCGGCGCGAAAGCGCTTGCCGTTACAGTCGGGGCAGCGCAAATACACGTCGGAGAGAAACTGCATTTCCACGTGTTCAAAACCGTTGCCTCCACAAGTCGGACAACGGCCGGCGCCGGTATTGAAACTGAATGTGCCAGCGCTGTAGTGGCGCTCCTTGGCCAGCGGTGCCAGCGCGAAAAGCCGGCGGATTGGGTCGAAGGCGCCGACCACGCTGGCAGGATTAGAACGCGTGGTCTTGCCGATGGGCGACTGATCAACGAGTGCGACGTCCTCGATCCAATCGGCTCCCAGGCAGCGATCGTACGCGCCGGGATTAACCGACGCGCTGGCGCCGACCTTGCGTAGTGCCCTGCGCAAGGCTGGGTACAAGACATCTTGAATGAGGGTCGACTTGCCTGATCCCGATACGCCCGTCACGGTCACCAGGCGGTTTAAAGGAAACTCGACATTGATCGATTTCAAATTGTGCTCGCGAACACCTTCGAGCACGATGCGAGGCGTGGCCGCGTGAACGCCAACTGCGCCGGGATTTTCGATGCTTCGGCGTCCGCCTAGATAGGCCCCGGTGATCGTGTCGGCTCGCTGTAACTGCTCCGGCTTGCCTTCGAAGACGATTTGTCCGCCGCGCTCGCCGGGTCCCGGCCCCATGTCAATGATGCGATCGGCCGCAAGCATGATCTGCGGATCGTGCTCGACGACGACAAGTGAATTGCCGCTGGCGCGCAGTCGCTGCATGACGCCAATGACGCGTTGCATGTCGCGCGGATGCAAGCCGATTGACGGTTCGTCGAGCACGAAAAGCGTATTGACCAGCGAGGTGCCTAGCGCCGTCGTCAGGTTGATGCGCTGCACTTCTCCCCCAGAGAGCGTGCGGCTTTGCCGATCAAGCGTGAGATAGCCCAGGCCGACCTCGCACAAAAAGCGCAGGCGCGAGCGGATTTCGCCGACCAAAATTTGTGTTGCCGCATCCTGTGCGCCGCTCATCGGCCGCTGCCCCATCAAACTTTCCGCGGCAGCAGTTCCCTGGCATTGATCGAAGAGCGCCCGCAGGCGCTGCGCGGGCATAAGCATGAGCTCGTGCAGCGTGTAGCCCGAGGGCGTCGTATCCAGAGCAAGCCGCCAGAGCAGTGCATCGGGCTTTAGGCGTGTTCCAGCACAAGCCGGACAAGTTGTGTAGGAGCGGTAGCGCGACAGCAGCACGCGAATATGCATCTTGTAGGCACGCGACTCCAACCACTCGAAAAAGCGGTCCAACCCATACCACTGCGTTTTCCAATTGCCCTTCCACTTGGGGTCCCCCGCGAGGACCCAGCCTCTGGCTTGCTCATCGAGTTGCTGCCAGGGTATGTCCAGGCCCACGCCTGCACGCACCGCGTACTTCTCCATGTCCTGCTGGCATTCGCGAAAGCTGGTCGTTTGCCATGGCTTGATGGCGCCCTCGCGCAACGTCTTTTGCGGATCGGGAATGACCAGATCGTGATCAATGCCGATCACTCGCCCGAATCCGCGGCACGTTTCGCAGGCGCCCAACGGCGAGTTAAAAGAAAAAGTGCTCGGAGATGGCTCGCTGTAGTGGATGTCGCAGTGCGCGCAATGAAGTCCTGAGGAAAAACGCGCCCAGGGCCGCTGGGCTGCTGGCGCGGCAAATGCCGCAATTTCGCCCGCGGCATCCTCCATCGCCGATGCAACTGGCGCCGCATCGGCATTTTCGATCCAGGCATCGACACGCCCGGTGCCTAGGCGCAGTGCTTCTTCGATCGACTCGAGCAGGCGCTGGCGCTGATTCGGATCAAGCCGAAGGCGATCGCGCAGCACATCGAGCGTCAGCGCCGCCCCTTGGGCCGCATTTGTGTGCCGCGCGAGCACGCGGCTGTAGCCTTGGGCTTGGAGGTATTCGCGTATTTCCTCGGGCGTGAAATTTGCGGGTACTCGTACGGGGAAGGTAATGAGCACGCGCAGGGGCCCCGCCTCATCGCGTCGATGCAGCAACTCCTCGACGATGCTGGCGGGAGTGTCGCGGCGCACCTCGCGGCCGCACTTGCGGCAATACAGGCGGCTGGCTCGTGCAAACAGCACCTTCAGATGATCGTTGATTTCGGTCATCGTTCCCACGGTGCTGCGTGAGGTGCGAACCGGGTTGGTCTGATCGATCGCAATTGCCGGTGGAACGCCCTCGATACGGTCCACGGCGGGACGGTCCATGCGGTCAAGAAACTGCCGCGCATACGGCGAGAAGGTCTCGACATAGCGCCGCTGTCCCTCTGCGTAGAGCGTGTCAAAGACCAGCGAGCTCTTCCCCGACCCGGATACGCCCGTGACGACGATTAACTCGCCCGTGGGCAGATCCAAGTCGAGATTACGTAAATTGTTCTGTCGGGCTCCGCGAATGCGGATCCAGCTCTGGCGTACGGACATAAATGATTACGACGATGCGACTCGATCGCAATGAAACAGCAGGTGCATTTGTGGGACGGCCCCCAATGGGTTACGGGCCTACGAGCTCATGCGAGTTGTCCTATACACGCGATAAAAATCCCCTCGGTTGCCGAAAGAGCAATGAACTGTCGCGGTCGCCGTGGCGTTCCCATTGGCATGGTCTTGGATCCGTGTGGCTGCAGCAATCCAGGCTCTACGGTCCTCCTGCCTGTGCGCCCCAAATTGCGGTCGCGGGTATGGACCGCAATTTGCGATGACCAATACCATGCGTGCCTTGCGTCAGTCCTCGATTGCTCCATTGCAAAGAAACGGGCCGAATGCTTACGGGCTTTAGGCATCGGTTAAAAAGCGCTCGGCGAGGCGCACCCAGTAACTTGCGCCGATCGGAATGAGCTCGTCGTTAAAGTCGTAGCTTGTATTGTGCAACGTGCAAGGCCCGGCGCCGTGGCCCGCAGCGCGGTGGTCTCCCGTCGTGCCGTTGCCAAGCAGCAGGTAGGCTCCTGGACACTGACGCAGCAGAAAGGCAAAGTCCTCCGCCCCCATGGTGGGCTCCATGTCGCGATGTACGTTCGCCGCACCGAGCACCTCCTCGCCCACATCCGCGGCAAACTGCGCTTCTCGCGCGTGATTCACGGTGGGCGGATAGCTGCGCGCAAAGCGCAGCTGCGCCTGCGCTCCATGCGCTTGCGCGGTTGCCTGCGCGATCCGTTGCATCCCCTCTTCGATCAAGTCCGTGACCGTATCATCGAAGGTGCGCACCGTTCCGCAGATCTTTGCGGTATCGGGAATGACGTTGGTGGCATCGCCGGCATGGATCATCGTGACCGAAAGCACGGCGCGGTCGATAGGACGCTTGACGCGCGTGACGAGCGCTTGCAGCCCTTGGACGATTTGTACCGCCACGAAAATGGGGTCAACTCCCAGATCCGGCATCGCCGCGTGTGCGCCGCGGCCTTGCACGAGGATTTCGAACTCGCTCGTCGAGGCCATAGCTGGTCCGTTGCAGATGCCGAGCGTCCCCACCGCCAGTCCGGGCCAGTTATGGATGGCGAAGACCGCATCGCAGGGGAAACGTTCAAAAAGGCCGTCGTCGAGCATTTTCTGCGCGCCGGCGCCGCTTTCCTCCGCAGGTTGAAAGATCAAGACCACGTTGCCCGAGAAATTCGGCGCTTTTGTCAGATACTGTGCGGCCGCTAGCAACATCGCGGTGTGCCCGTCGTGCCCGCAGGCATGCATGCGCCCGGCGAACTGCGAGCGGTGTGCAAATTCATTTGCCTCTTGGACGGGAAGCGCGTCCATATCGGCACGCAGCCCGATCGTGCGCCCGACTATTTGCCCAGTGGCACGCACCGCGTCGGGACCTCCGCCACGAATGATGCCTACCACCCCGGTGCCACCGATTCCGCGATGCACTTCGACGCCCCAGCCCTTTAGCGTGGTGGCGACGATTTCGCTGGTACGGTGTTCCGCAAAACGCAGCTCGGGGTGCGCATGAATGTCGCGGCGAATCGACTGGATCAGTGGTCTTGTCGCGACGATATCGTCGAGCAGGCGCATGTTGTGCTCCGTAACGCGGCCGCGCGCTAGCGCGTCTTGCCAATTGTGTGCCGCGCGCTGTCTCCGTCGGGCGCTAGCGTACGACCTGATCGATCGTAACGCTGACGGAGTTTGCGCCCACTGCCACGGGCTTGCTAAAGCCCTGCAGGTCCCCGGGTGCCGCAATTGCGTCACCGGAGTGCGAAATGCGGGCACCGACTATGACCGGAGAATACTTCGATACCGTAAAGTCGGGCATCATCGCCATCGAGTCATCGAGGGCAAATTCAAAGGGCAGATCTTTGACCTGGCGGCGCACCAGTGCCAGCGGAACGCGCGGCCCTTGCGCTGCGCGTGCAAAGACAAATACGGTGTCACCGGGCGCTGCTTTGGCGGCGAGGTTGGCGGCGAGCATCACCTTGCCGCGCACCGAACTCAAAGCTGGGTTGCTTGATGGCTCCTTTGTGGCCTCGGGCTGGTCCGTGCCAGAGGCCGGTACGGCCGAGGAAGCAACCGACGTGGTGTTTGCGCCCGCAAGCCGGCGCGCTTCCTCCAGGCTGTTGCGCAGGTTCTGCGAGAACTCCGCGTCGCTAGGCGCAGCCTTTAGCGCGCGCTCCCAGTAGTCTACCGCCCGGGCGTACTGCTGATGGTCAAAGGCGGCCGTGCCCGCCAGCGCCAGGGCCTTGACCTCGTGCGGATCGATCTGCAGCGCCCGTTCGATCAACTTAAGCGGTTCACCATCGAGGCGTTGCCCATTGGTCATTGCCAGCGCGTCGGCCAGATCGGCGAGCAGATGCGCATCTTTGGGACGCAAGGCGACGGCACGGGTGAAAGCGCGTACGGAATCGGCAAACTGGCGCTGATAAGCATACGCACGAGCGAGCATAGCCCAACCCTCGGCATCGCCCGGGGATTGCTTAAGTTTTGCCTCCATCGCCTCGATCATCTTTTGGACTTGGGCGCTAGTGAGCGGGCGCGCCGCATTTCGCGCATTCGCATGATCGCTGGCTCCGGATTCCATTCCTGGGATCAGTGCATCGGGTGTGCCCAACGTCGCATACAGCGCCATCGGCACCAAAATTACGAACACACCGATGAGTGCGGCGCTGAGCCGCGCGCGCCGAGCACCGGAAGCCCCCGGGTCAACGTGCGATACCTCCTCTAATAAGTTGTGCTCGATATCGTGCCGACTTTGCTGGTACTGCGTCTGCTCGATGGCACCGGACTTGCGCTCGGCCTCGAGCTCGCGCAGCTGATCGCGAAACAGCGCGACGATCGCTCCGGCGCGCCGATCGGGCGAGTTTGCTGAGCCACGCAGCAAGGGCCAGAGCAAAGCGGCGGCACCCGTTGCAAGCAAGATGACAGCAGCGAGCAAAAATCCGGTCATGACAGACCGCCCTCCTCAGCCTCTTTTTCCAGCAGATGCTGCGCACGTGCGGACTCAGCATCGGCCTCTTGTGGATTGGATCGGCTCGATTCGAGTCTTGCCAGCCGCCGCTTAAGGGTCAGGTACAAGCCCGCAAGTCCGACGATTAGCACCATTGCGGGCCCGAACCAGAGAAACAGCGTATTGCTCTTTAAAGGCGGCCGATACAGGACAAAATCTCCATAGCGCGCAACCAGGTACTGCTTAACCTGCTCGTCGCTCTGGCCCTTGGCGAGCAGCTCGCGGATCTGCTGGCGTAAGTCCACTGCCAGCGGTGCGTTGGAATCGGCAAGTGTCTGGTTCTGGCACTGCAGACAGCGCAACTCCGATGCGAGCTGCATCATGTGGCGCTCGGCCGCCGGATCATCGCCAACTTCCTGCGCCTCCCGCGCGTTCACTGGCGCCAGGCTGCTAAACACCAAGCTTGCCAGTGTCAGCGCAAGTGCGGCGAGGATGCACGTGATGCCTGATGCGCGCACGCAGCGCAGGCGCTCTCCCCGTAGGGACTCGTCCATCGGATCTGTCTCCTCGTTCTAGGCGTTTAGGCGCTGGATCAGCGGCAGAATCTTCTCGCGCAGCAGCTCCGGTGTGACGGGGCCAATCTGCTTAAATCGCACCACGCCCTGCTTGTCGATAAGAAACGTCTCCGGTACGGCGTAGACGCCGAAATCGATTCCAACGCGACCGGATTGATCAAATAGCGAAGTGACATAAGGGTTGCCAAACTGCACCAGCCACCGCATCCCGTCCACGCGGGTGTCCTTGTAGTTCAATCCGACGATTGGAACGGTCGCGCTGCGAGCAAATTCCACGAGCACCGGATGCTCCTCGCGGCATGCAACGCACCACGATGCCCAGGCATTGAGCAGCCAGACTTTGCCCAGCATGTCCTTGCGATCGAGTTGGCGCGCCGGGTCTTCCAGCGATTCGAGTCGGAATTCCGGCGCCGGCTTGTCAATGAGCGGGGAGGGAATCTCCCGCGGATCGAGCCACAAGCCTTTGAGCAAAAATCCGGCGATGGCCAAGAAAACAAATAGCGGCAGCAAAAACCGCAAGGACTTAAACAGCGGGGACATCCTTTTACCTCTTACGTACCCGAGGCCACGCCGGCCCCGGCAACTTCGCTTGCAGTGGCCCGCCGCTGGGCCAAGCGGTAGCGCCGATCACTTAGCGCAAGAACTCCGCCGGCGGCCATTAGTAGACAACCACCCCAGATCCAGTCGATGAAGGGTTTGTAGTAGACACGCACAATCCAGGCAGTTTGACTAACGGCCTCGCCCAAGGAGACGTACAGATCGCCCGTGATGCCCGGAGCGATTGCGGCATCGGTCATCGGTTCGCTTCGGGCGTTGAATTGGTGTTTTTCGGGGTGCATCGTTCGCACCAGCCTATCGCCTTTGAGGATGTCAAATTGCCCGCGCAAGTACACGTAATTTGGTCCCTCCCCCTCCGTGGTCCCGGCAAACTTTGCCGTGTAGGGGCCAATTGCGACCGTATCGCCAACGTCCATGCGCACGTCCTTTTCCACTTCGTAGCCCTTTACGAGAGTTACGCCCACGACAAACGCCGCCACACCGACGTGCGCGAGGAGCATGCCCACGTACCCGCGCGGCAAGGCCGCGACCTTGGCGGTTAACTGCCCGCCGGTTCCGGGACGCACACGTGACCACAAGTTCACGACGCTGGTGCCAAAAATCCAGACCGCGAGCAAGATGCCGGCCGCCACTAAGAACGACCAGCGGCCCTCGATCAGCGGCACGAGCACCGCGCAGATCACACTCACCGCGAAAGCCCACTTCAGACGAGCCGCGATTTCCGGCAGGTTCGCCTTGCGCCATCGGGCAAGCGGCCCCAGACCCATCAGGAATAGCGCTGGGGCCATCAACGGTACGAATACGGTATCAAAGTAGGGCGGACCAACGGAGATTTTGCCCAACCCCAGAGCGTCGAGTATCAGCGGATAGAGCGTGCCCAGCAGCACGCAGGCCGCCGCAGCCAGAAGCAGCACGTTGTTAGTCAACAACATGGACTCGCGCGAAATCATTTCAAAGCGCTCTCCAAGTCCCACCTTCGGCGCGCGCCAAGCAAACAGCGCCAGCGATCCGCCGATCACCGTCGCGAGGAACAGCAAGATAAACACCCCTCGGCGCGGGTCCGATGCAAAGGCATGCACCGAGGTAAGCACGCCCGAGCGGACCAAGAAAGTGCCCAGCAGCGAAAGCGAGAACGCGAAGATCGCTAGCAGCACGGTCCACACCTTAAAGCCCCCGCGCTTTTCGGTGACCGCGAGCGAGTGCATAAGCGCTGTGCCGGCAAGCCAAGGCATGAAAGAGGCGTTTTCGACCGGATCCCAAAACCACCAGCCTCCCCAGCCCAGCGTGTAATAGGCCCAGGCACTACCCATGCAAATGCCGATCGTCAGGAAGGTCCAAGCAACCGTGGTCCACGGGCGCGACCAACGCGCCCAAGTCGCATCCAGATTGCCGCCCAGTAGTGCAGCGATGGC
>CAZSOI010000497.1:0-5291 GCA_964608115.1 uncultured Burkholderiaceae bacterium
CGCTGATGCGGTTGGCCGTCACTTCGGGCAGCACCTGCACCCTTCCGCCATGCAAATGATTCTGTGATCCGATCGCTTCAGTGATTCTTGTCGTCTGCACCGTGTAAATCTGATCAACAATCAAATGAAACTGCGCATCAAGCCGATTGCGCGGTTGCGGCAGGGGCACGTGAAACTCGGCTGCGATATGGCCGGGATTTGCACCGAGCACGAGGATCCTGTCGCACATCAGCACAGCCTCTTCAATGTTGTGCGTCACCATCAGGACCGCCTTGGTCGGTAACAAGTGTTCGATCCACAGATCCAAAAAGTCTGTGCGCAGCGTCTCTGCGGTTAGCACGTCTAGTGCCGAGAACGGCTCATCCATTAGCAGCAAGGTCGGTTCGCTGACGATTGCTCGCGCAAATCCCACGCGCTGGCGCATTCCGCCCGAGAGTTCACGAGGATAAGCCGACTGAAATCCGTCCAAACCGATCAAATCGATCGCGGACATTGCCTTGCGACGCGCTTGCTCGAGCGGCAATCCCAGTGCATCGAGCCCAAATTCGACGTTTTCAAGGACCGTAAGCCAGGGATACAAAGCGAAAGTTTGAAAGACAATCGCGATTCCCTCCGCTGGTCCTTTGAGCGGCGCTCCGCGGTATTCGACCCTGCCTGAGGTCGGCTTGATCAGCCCTCCAGCGATGCGTAACAATGTTGATTTGCCCGAGCCCGAACGTCCGAGAAGTCCCAGGATTTCTCCTTCCCGCAGCACGATATCGAGGTCAGCTAGAACCGGAAGTAGCTCTCCGGACGGTTTTGCAAAAGCCTTGCAGACCTTTACCAACTCGAGAACAGGAGGTCTCTTTTCGCTTGCCACCGCGCATGTCCTTAGTCGAGCCGAGTTCGTCGCTCGGCGAACGCATACAAAGGGCGCCACAGCAATCGGTTCATTACGATCACCATCACCGACATAACGGCGACACCCAGTGCGATGCGGGGAAAGTCGCCCGCCTCCGTCATCTGGGCGATGTAAGCGCCCAGTCCCGAGGCGTCAAGCTTGGTCGAACCCCAACTCACGGCTTCAGAGACGATGCTCGCATTCCAGGCGCCGCCGGAAGCGGTTATAGCGCCGGTGACGTAATAGGGAAAAATGCCAGGAAGCATGACATTTTTCCACCACCGCAATGGTCGAACGCGAAAGCTCGACGCCGCTTCCCTCAGATCGCTGGGAAATACGCTGGCGCCCGCAATAACGTTAAAAAGAATGTACCACTGCGTTCCAAGGATCATCAGTGGACTGAGCCAGAACTTCGGAGCCAGCTCGAACCGTACGATCGCAAACACGGCTAGTGGGAACAGGAGGTTGGCCGGAAACGCGGCAAGAAACTGTGCAAGCGGTTGGACCTTTTCCGTGACCTTTGGTCTTAATCCCACCGCTACACCGATCGGAACCCAAACGAGCGAGGCAATCGCGACGAGGATTGCGACTCGCAGCAACGTGAGGCCACCGTTATCGATGGCAATCCACAGATCGTTCCACGAGAGCGCCGACCGAACCAGGCGCATAAGTCCGATCGCCACGTACGCAACCGCACCCGCAAACAAGCCAAACCATAGGACATCAAGCAAGCGAGGCGATGGCGAGAAAACTGCAAACCGTGCGCGAGTCCACGGTAGTTCCATTCTGCTTCGAGCCACGCGTTGAAGGCCGATGGCCATCGGTTCGAGGAACCTTTGAATCCAGCTCGAGCGGTGAAATAGATCGAGGAGCCAGCTTTTGGGCGTAATCTGCGCGGCTGTTTGCTCAAACCGGAATTTGTCGGCCCAAGTGACCATGGGCCGAAAGAGCAGTTGGTCGTAAAGGACGATCGCAATCGTCATCGCGACGATGGCCCAACCAACCGCGGACAGATCGCGTTCCTGTATGGCACGGGCAACGTAAGAGCCAACCCCGGGAAGCACGATTTGAACGTCACCCACCGATATCGCTTCCGAGGCCACGACAAAGAACCAACCACCCGACATCGACATCATCATGTTCCAGATTAGACCGGGCATCGCGAACGGGACCTCCAGACGCCAGAAGCGCTGCCACGCCGAACAGCGAAAGCTGCGACTTGCTTCGTCCGCGTCCGTTGGAATGGTTCTAAGCGACTGATAAAAGCTAAAAGCCATATTCCAGGCCTGGCTCGTAAAAATCGCAAAAATCGCCGCTAGCTCGGGACCCAACGCCTTGCCCGGGAAAAGACCAACGAAGAAGACAACCGTGAAAGACAGGTAACCGAGAATAGGCACCGACTGCAACACATCCAAGATTGGGATCAGAATTACTTCGGCCCGCCGGCTCTTGGCAGCCAGGGTGGCGTAGGTGAAAGTGAAGATTAGTGACGCGATCATCGCGAGCAGCATTCGCATGACCGTGCGCAAGGTGTAAAGCGGTAGCGCCCAGGCCGATAGCGAAATTTGCTGCTGTTGCGTCGGCATAAACGGCAGCACCATTTGCCGCGTGCCGATTCCCAGCAAAACGATGACACCAAGAACCAACACGATCGCCGCCGGATCCTGCCAAGAGAAGCGTCCCTTGCGAAGCAGGCCGGTTTTTAGAATGGAGGTGTCGTAACGCACGGCAAGACGTGTGCGCTCAAATACCCGCGAGCAAGAAAAAGCCGCAGGCTCGTCTTAAGCAATGACACGGCAATGACATGCGCCCGCGTTCAACCGACCACGGCGCCGAAAACTCGCCCAGCCAGGTAGGTTACGAGAGCGGCGGCCGCCCCGATACCAACCTGCCGCAGACCGGAAAACAAGGGAGAGCGAGCGTTAAAAAACGAGGTCATTACCCCCAGTGTGAACAAAGCGCCTAGCGAAACACAGACGCTCGCGATGGTGGCCGATATGGATGTTCTTGCAACAAAAAAAGGCAGCAGCGGAATTAGCGCGCCGATGGCAAAAAGGCAAAACGAGTACGAGGCAGCGCCGACCGGACTGATGCCTAGATGGCTCGAATCAACGGCAAGTTCCCTTCGAATCAGCTCGTCAACGGCGCGCGGTCCCTGCGCAATGATTTGTTCGGCCGCACGGCGTGCTTCCTCTTCGCCCTCGCCTTTGGTTTCGAAGATTAGCGCCAGTTCGTTGTGCTCCCAATTGGGCGCCTCTCGCATCTGCTCGAGCTCCCGGTCGATCTGGCTTCGCGCCAGTTCGCGTGCATTCGTCACGGACAGCCATTCACCCAACGCCATTGAACAGGCGCCGGCGATCAGGCCAGCTAGGCCCGTCAATAATATCGTTGCCCGTTGGCTCCCGCCCCCGGCCATACCCATCATCAAGCAAAAGTTCGAAGCCAATCCGTCCGTTGCTCCGAGGACCGCAGCTCGCAAGTTATTCGCAAAGGTGCCGCCCCCTGCGCCACGCGTTGCGCGCACTTCGGCGTCCGCGTGCCTGCCGGCGGCGATCATTCGCATCACCGCCGCATGCCCACGCTCGTCCTTCGATAGTCCGGCCGAGCTGGCGTCATCCTGGCTTGCGTACCGGTCCCGATCGGCCAACTCGCGCGCCGTAATGCTGGGTATCACGAAAGCAATTCCGAATCGGCGCGCGAGTTCCACCAAGATCCGCGTGCGTAGCGACGGACTGTAGGTCGGTACGCACTGGCCTAGCGCCTGCACTCTTGCCTGCCAAAACATCGAGTGTTCAATTTCCGCCGCAGCCAACTTGCGAAAGAGTCCGCTCAGACGCGGGTTGCGTTCGATGGAGGCTAGTGCTTCGTATACGGCGGCGCTGTCGCGCTCTTCTTTCCAACTGCGCAAGGCGTTCTTTAGTTCCTGTCGTTCCAAATTACGCTCCACCAACCAATACTCCGTTCGTTGCGGACGGCGTTGCTAGCTAGATACGCAGCGCCGACCGCGACACTTTTCTAAGTCCAGCGTTGGCTACGGCAAGCAGCTAGATCGCCTCCGCTCAGCTGCCTCCTCTTTCTAGTTGCCGATGCGATTGGCCAACGTTGAACCTTACCACCAAGCTATGTATCACCCAAAGGCGCTGCACGAAACGGCTCCGACCTTTTTTTGTTCGAACCTCCAACCTTCACCCCCAAAATCTCAGGTAAATGTCCCTCAATGGATCGAGCTCGATTGCGAGGCAGTCGGACACATGAAGGAAATGATGAGGCAAATCGCTTTAATGCTGCCAAGAACTCGCGTTAGGCGTATTGTGTGAGCGCAAAAACGGCATCGCATGGTCTTACTGCGCTCGAAGCCGGGCCAGCCGCGCGAAACCCCTTCCGACGGGCCGTTTCGCCTGTAGCGTGCCAAGATGTGCGCCAAGAAGTTTTAGCGACTTTAGCGGATTTAGAAAGTGAATTTGCGATTGGCTTTGTTGCACCGAGGAACCTGGGCGTTCCGGCACACAACATCGCCGAGACCAAGCGCGCAGGTAGGTTGGAACAGCCAGGCGACAGCTGAAGAATAAAACCGCGGCGGGGCAACTGGATCATCGCGAGGCTAAGTGAGATGATGCACAAATCGTCCGCGCCGACGTGCAGCCCGAGCGGCAATTCAATCACTGGGGGTCCCCATGAATGGCGACAAGAAGGTCATTCAATTGCTGACCAAAGCACTTGCTTTAGAAATCACAGCGGTAAACCAGTATTTTTTGCACGCCAGAATGTATAAGAACTGGGGGTTACAAGCCCTAGGCAAGCATGAATACGACGAATCAATCGAGGAGATGCGTCATGCGGACAAGTTAATCGAGCGCATCTTGTTTCTTGACGGTACCCCAACTCTGCAAGATCTCGGCAAACCCTCGATCGGCAAAGACGTCCCCGACTGCATCAGTCGAGACCTGAAACTGGAGGTGACGGGCCGCGCCCACTATCAGGAGGCAATTGCGCATTGCGAGTCGGTTATGGACTATGTTTCGCGTGGAGTGCTAGCAACAATTATGGAACAGACGGAGCAGCACATCGATTACCTGGAGACGCAGCTGCAGTTGATCGAACAAATGGGTCTACAAAACTACTTGCAAAGTGCAATGGGCGAAATAGGCTCTTAGACACAAGCCGAACGTCCTCCTCTAGCGCAGGAGGAATTGCGACCAAGCCTCAAACCAAGAATCTTTTCATTGAAGGCGCCTCGGTCATTGACGGTTCGTCGCTAGCGAACCGCGCGTTGATCATTTCGAGCGCTACGCGATCTGCCTTTTTTTACAAAGCTTGTGAATCGGCTCATCATTTTCAGACCTGCTCCGGCAGCCACTGACGGCCAACTCGCAGAGCCGAACGACATTTGCCATGTCCACGAAGTTTTTGC
>CAZSOI010000498.1:0-1516 GCA_964608115.1 uncultured Burkholderiaceae bacterium
TGCGTCATGGTTCGTTCCGGCAGCGTGCTGAGCTTGGACTGCAATGTCCGAATCCGCTCCGCGTTCTCGGCGATCGCCACCTGGGTCTGACGGTTTTCGGCATCGGCGTCGCTCAGCTTCTGCACCGCGATATCGCGCTCCTGTTCCGCGGAGACCACGCCCCGATCTCGCATGAACTCCATCAACTGGAGTTCGGCCGCCTCCAGACTTCGGCGCGACTGCAGAACCTGTTGATCGAAAAAGTTGAACTCACCCGACGGGCGGTGCAAGCGATGGTGGCGTTCCAGATAAGCACCTGCCAGCGTTCGGAGTACGCTCGCGGCTTGTTCGGGATCTGACGACTTATAGTCAACATTGATCAGCGCCGCCTTGTGCACGGTTTCGACAGTCAAGCGTTTGCCGAGGCGACGCACCGCTCTCGCCAATCGGCGGCTGTCGTTATCCCCAATCAGGCTCCAGAACCAGGACCGGCCTTCCGAAATCAGATCGGCATTTTGGACCACGGTGCGGAGAATCTCGTCATCCTGCAGCAACTCCGCTTCCGAGTTCACTTCCTCCTCGGTGACTCCCAGGCGTTCGAATTCTGCCTGGCTAGGGGTGGGTGTAACCGCGGGATCGATGCGCCCCCGGCGCAGGATCACTTTCATCTCAGATTGGTAGGCGGGGGCAAGCAACCCGTAGGTTACAACGGCAAGAAATGTCAGGACGAAAGCGATCAACGCTACCCTTCTCTGCCGGAAGACCACCGCCAGCAGATCGCGCATCGTTGGGGAAAACGCTGGGGACCTTGACGCGATTCTGAGATCTTCTGACATACACGAATTCCACGGATTGTCTTGGCTAAGGTTCCTTGCGAGTTCTTAGCGGGACGGGTTGGCGACTGTGGGGCTCCTTTTAGAATTCTGTGGGGCTGGCATACATGCTGAGGTTGGAAGCCGGCAAGTACTGCCGAATTTTCGAAATCAAGTTCGTGGGAACGAACAACAGGTCCCCGGGCTGAAGATGCATGTCCTCTCCCAAGGTTCGTGACTTCAGCATGGACTTCATATTGAGCAAGTGGGACTCCACAAGCTCGTCCGAGACCCGGCGGAAGAGCACAACTTGCGAATGCTTGGATCGCGGCGTGAAACCTCCGGCGATGGCGACGGCTTCCGTCACAGTAGTGTCTGCCCGCAGTTCGTACTTACCGGGGTGGCCTACCTCGCCCGCGGCAATGAAGAATGGCTTGTCAAAATCTTTGAGCGCAATCGTCACCTGCGGATCGTGCAGCACACCCGTGTAGGCCCGGAGAACGGAATCCCGCAGCTCTAGGACAGTTTGGCCTTCTGCATACAACAGATCGGCTCCCTTCAGTGGGATAAAGCCGTCCGGTTGAACCGTAACTGTCTGGTCGAACTGCGGCGAGAAGGTGAAGTTGATATCCACCACGTCACTCTTGCGTAACCGGTAGAGCGGACGGCGTACCCCCGTCAGGGCTGGACTCCGAGCGCCGTCCACTCCTCCGGTGTTTTGGGCA
>CAZSOI010000499.1:0-5992 GCA_964608115.1 uncultured Burkholderiaceae bacterium
ATTGGTTACGTCGTTTGCGCCGATCACGAGGGCAACGTCGGTCTGTGGGAGGTCGCCATTGATCTCATCCATTTCAACGAGGCGATCATAGGGAATGTCGGCCTCCGCGAGCAGCACATTCATGTGGCCGGGCATGCGTCCAGCAACGGGGTGAATCGCATAGCGAACCTGAACCCCTTTCTTGATGAGCTTATCGGCGAGTTCCTTTAGTGGGTGCTGCGCGCGTGCCACGGCCAACCCATAACCAGGAACGATGATGACGGTTTCGGCGTTGCCGAGCAGAAATGCCGCGTCGTCCGGCGATCCGGACTTCACTGGCCGCTGTGGCTGCCCTGAGGTTGCGCCCGAGGCAGCCGAGTCGCTCCCAAATCCGCCCAAGATGACGTTGAAAAAAGAGCGGTTCATCGCGCGACACATGATGTAAGACAGAATTGCACCGCTCGAGCCCACGAGACTGCCAGCGATGATCAGCATCGGGTTATTGAGCGAAAAACCGATGCCAGCTGCCGCCCAACCCGAGTAGCTGTTGAGCATCGATACAACGACCGGCATGTCAGCCCCGCCGATGGGGATGATGATCAGCACGCCCAAGGCAAAGGCGATAGCCAGCATGATCAGGAACGGCACCCAGTCCTGGTTGACCACGAAGACCACGCCTGCGGCGATCATCGCGATGGCCAGCGCCAAATTCAGCGTGTGCTGTCCCTGGAAGACCACGGGAGCGCCCCGAAAGACTCGCAACTTATAGCGGCCCGCGAGCTTGCCAAAGGCGATCACGCTGCCAGAAAACGTGATCGCGCCGACAAAGGCTCCGATGAACAGCTCGACGCGATTGCCCGTTGGAATCGGATCGCCGCGCGCCACGATATTAAAGGCGGCCGGCTCCGCCACCGCGGCAATCGCGATGAAAACAGCTGCCAGCCCGATCATCGAGTGCATGAAGGCGACCATCTCCGGCATCTTGGTCATCTGTACGGTGCGCGCGATGGTCGTGCCAACCGCGCCGCCGACCACCACTCCCGCCACTACCCAGGCCAGGCCGCCGCCGATATCTTCGGAGCGCAATTTGAAGATCAGCGCCACCGTAGTGATCGTGGCAATGGCCATGCCAAACATGCCGAACGTGTTTCCGGTGCGCGAGCTCGAAGGGTGCGAAAGCCCCTTGAGCGCCTGAATGAAACAAACCGACGCGACCAGGTAAAGCAGGACAACCGTATTCAGACTGATGCTCATCGCCGGCTCCGTCTCACGTTTTTTCGCCGGAAGTCGCAGGGGCCTTGGGCTCCTTTTTGCGGAACATCTCGAGCATTCGGCGCGTAACAAGGAACCCACCAAATACGTTAACTGCCGCAAGTGCCACTGCAGCCACACCCATCGCGCGTCCAAGCGCCGTTTCGGTGAGCGCGGCGGCGAGCATCGCCCCGACGATGATGATTGCCGAAATCGCGTTGGTCACCGACATCAGCGGCGTATGCAAGGCCGGTGTGACGTTCCAAACCACGTGATAACCGACGTAGATTGCCAGCACGAAGATGATGAGATTGATGACGGTGTGATTGACCAGTTCCATGTTCCAGTTCCCCCGATGCCTTGCATTGTTCTTGGACGGCGCGCTTTCGAACGGCCCGCGTTCTCGCGGCCGCCGGGCGCTCGACAGCTATTGCTTGCGCAAGATTTCTCCTGCGTGACACACCAGGCAGGCGCTTACGATGTCGTCTTCCTTGTTGATCGCGAACTTGCCTTCCTTGTCGAGCACCAGCTTGAGAAAATCGAGCAAGTTGCGCGCGTACAAGGCCGAACTGTCGGCTGCCACCATAGCCGGCAGGTTGGCCATACCAATGATTTGCACGTTATTGTGTACGGCAGTCGTGCCCGGCTGCGTGAGCGCACAATTGCCGCCCTGTTCGGCGGCCATGTCCACAATGACCGAGCCGGCCTTCATCGAACGAACCATTTCCTCGGTAACCAGCACTGGGGCCTTGCGTCCGGGAATAAGCGCGGTAGTAATGACGATGTCGGCCTGGGCAACGCGCTTGGCAACTTCGGCCTTTTGTCGGTCGAGCCAGCTCTGCGGCATGGGCCGGGCGTATCCGCCGATTCCCTTGGCGATCTCGCGCTCTTCATCCGTTTGAAAAGGCACGTCGATAAACTTGGCGCCGAGCGATTCGATCTGTTCCTTGACCGCGGGGCGCACATCCGAGGCCTCAATAACCGCGCCCAAGCGCTTGGCCGTGGCAATCGCCTGCAAGCCCGCTACGCCAGCGCCCAGGACGACGACCCGCGCCGCCTTGATCGTGCCAGCCGCCGTCATCATCATCGGCATGAGCCGCTGGTACGAATTGGCAGCCATCATCACCGCCTTGTAACCAGCAATATTTGCCTGCGAAGAGAGCACGTCCATGCTTTGGGCGCGCGTTGTGCGCGGCGCGGCCTCGAGCGAAAACGCGGTCAGCTGTGCGCTGTTCATTGCGGCGATGCCGGCCGCATTAAAAGGCTCAAGCATGCCGACAACAACGCTGCCGGGCTTTATTTGCGAGAGCTCCTGTGCGGTCGGCAACCGCACCTTGAGCACCAGCTCGGCACCAAGTGCATCAGCAGCCGGTCCGATGACGGCACCGGCGGCGACATACGCCTCATCGGTCTGGCTCGCTGCCAAGCCCGCGCTCGCCTGCACGATGACTTGATGTTTCTGGGCTGAGAGCTTCTTGACGGTTTCCGCCGTGGCGGCAACACGCGTCTCGCCCGGCCGTGTCTCGGCCGGAACTCCAATGCGCATGGGATCTACTCCTGGCGTCGTTATTGGCTCCGGTAATGGCGAGCCGGGCGTATTGAACAGTAGAATTTACTTCATTCTCATTCATATGGCCAACTTGCCAATGTCGCGTGTCTGGAGGCCCAGTGTCACGGTTGCTGCAATCATCGAGCGCGATGCACGCTTCTTGCTCGTGGAAGAGACCACGCCACAGGGGCTGCGCATCAATCAACCGGCGGGACATCTGGAGTTTGGCGAATCGCTGCTGCAAGCCGTGATCCGTGAGACCCTGGAGGAAACCGCACACGACTTTCGGCCTACGGCGCTGCTGGGCCTGTACCTGCTGCCGACGGGTCCGACGACTGCCGATACCACGTACCTGCGTGTCGCATTTGTCGGTGAGCTGGGGCCCGAGCATCCGCAGCGCGTCCTGGATGCTGGAATCATTCGTACGCTGTGGCTAACGCGCGCACAAATTGCCGAACGAGGCGACGCAACGCGCAGCCCGCTGGTGCTTCGTTGTGTCGACGATTACCTCGCTGGGCAGCGGGCAAGCTTGGATACGCTCTATTGGCACAGCGCGGGGACAATGCGCGGGCCGCTCGCAAAGCGCTCAAAAGCAGGACGCTAAAGTATGTCTCGTGAACCCATTGTTGTAGGCCTTTCGGGCGGGGTCGACTCTTCGGTCGCGGCCTACCTGCTAAAGAGCCAAGGCTACGCGGTGACGGGCATTTTTATGAAGAATTGGGAGGACGACGATACCGATGCGTATTGCTCCTCCCGCCAGGACTGGCTCGATGCAGCTGCGGCCTCCGATGTGCTGGGAATTGAGCTAGAAGCCGTAAATTTCTCGGCCGAATATAAGCAACGCGTCTTCGCCCAATTTCTTCACGAATACGCTGCCGGACGCACGCCCAACCCCGATGTGCTATGCAATGCGGAAATCAAGTTCCGCGCCTTTCTCGATCACGCACATTCGCTGGGTGCACATCGCATTGCGACCGGCCACTACGCACGCGTACGCGCCCGCGACGGACACTGCCAGCTGCTGCGTGGCGTGGACCCTGGCAAGGACCAAAGCTACTTTCTTCATCGCCTCAGTCAGTCGCAACTGTCGCGAACCGTGTTTCCGGTGGGCGATTTACTCAAAAGCGAAGTGCGCGCAATTGCGCGCAATATCGGGCTGCCCAACGCTTCCAAGCGTGACTCAACGGGAATCTGCTTTATCGGCGAGCGGCCATTTCGCGAGTTTCTTAACCGATACCTGCCGAACCAGCCCGGGCCGATTCGCGCTTTCGACGGACGGGTGGTCGGGGAGCACGTGGGTCTGAGCTTTTACACGCTCGGCCAGCGCAAAGGCATCGGTGTGGGCGGTCAGCGTCATGGCACCGGGGAGGCGTGGTTCGTTGCGCGTAAGGATCTAGCCAGCAATACGTTGTGGGTTGTCCAAGGCCATGATCATCCCTGGTTGCAAAGCCGCAGCGTGCGCGCCATCGATGCGAGCTGGGTCGCGGGCGCGGCTCCGGAGGCCTCTGGAGCACGCACTGGCTTAAGCGCCAAGACGCGCTACCGCCAACTCGATGCACCATGCCGCCTGCGTAATGCCATTGCGGAAAAGAGCGGCCAGACATTCGTGCTTGACTTCGAGACACCGCAGTGGGCTGCAACACCCGGGCAATCGGCAGTGCTCTATGACGGGGAACTGTGCCTGGGCGGAGGCATTATCGACTGCGTCCAGGGGCTATCGGATGCACCGCTTGGGCCCGAAGCAAGCTCGACGGATCTCCTCGTAACGGTTAGGCAAGGCGCAAGGGAAGTGAACGAAGGCGCGCTCCCGTAAGCGCAAACAGTGCATTGGCTACCGCGGGCGCCAACGGCGGGGTCGCCGGCTCGCCTACGCCGGTGGGCTCGGCATCGCTTGGAACGATCCAGGTTTCAACGCTTGGGGCTTCTCGCATGCGCACCATTTCGTATTGGGGAAAGCTGCTTTGCTGGACACGCCCGTCGCGAATGCTGATCTGTCCGTACAGGCAGGCGCTGAGCGCGAAAATCACGGAACCCTCGACCTGTTGCGCCACGATGTCGGGATGGATCACAGTGCCGCAGTCAAGTGCACATACGACACGGTGCACGCGCGGGCGGCCGCGATCGATGGAAACCTCTGCCACCTGCGCAACGATCGTATCGAAGGACTCGTGTAGCGCAATGCCCAGGGCGTGACCCGGCGCAAGCGGCTGCCCCCAACCGGCCTTTTGGGCGGCAAGTTCAAGTACCGCTCGGTGGCGCGGATGTTTAGCGAGCAGCCCCTGACGGTAGGTCAGCGGATCGGCGCCCGCCGCGTGGGCCAGCTCGTCGATGAATGACTCAGCAAAAAAAGCCATGTGCGAGTGGCCCACAGAGCGCCAGTTGCCAATGGGCACGGGAGTTTCATAGGTGACGTGCACACAGCGACGGTTGGGTATCTCGTAGGGCTGGTCCCAGATCCCCTCGGCTTGGGTGCGGTCGGGCAAATATTTGACGGCCGCCGCCATCAGCGAAAAATTGCGCGCTAAAAACTGCGGAGTAATCGCATCGGAGACGCTACGCGTCACCCAGGCAACGATCTGACCCTGCGCATCCAGAGCGGCCTTTAAACGGCAAACCGCAGCTGGCCGATAAAAATCGTGCGTCATGTCCTCTTCGCGCGACCATTGCACTTGTAGCGGCGTGCCCGCAGCGGCACGCGCAAGCGCGATTGCCGGAACGAGGAAGTCGGTCTCCAGGCGTCGGCCAAAACCTCCTCCCAGTTGCGTAACGACAAGGTCGATTCGCTCACGCGCAAGACCCGTCAGACGCATTGCCGTCTCGAGCGCAAAGCTCGGCGCCTGTGTCGGTACCCAAAGCTTTAGGCGAGCACCGGTGTCATCCGAGAGCCATTGCGCGGTGCAGTTCATCGGCTCCATGGTTGCATGCGCGAGCCAGGGTGTCGAGTAATCGGCCTGCACCAGACGCGCCGCTGCCTCCAGCGCTGCGGCGCCGCGACCGCGCTCGTGAAACACAAAACCGCTGCCTTCGCCTTCTAGCACGACACGCATGCCGTCGAGCAACTCCTCGCTGCTTAGCTCGGCATGCACGCCCTCGTTCCAATCGGCTTTACATGCCGATACAGCCAACTGTGCTTGCCAGCTGTTGTGGGCGATCGCTGCCACGCCCGGGGCGCAGCCGGCCGCCCCGTCGTAGGCAAGCACCCGAACAACACCC
>CAZSOI010000500.1:0-4451 GCA_964608115.1 uncultured Burkholderiaceae bacterium
GGAAAGACCACGCGATCCTCCGGTGCATACCCGATGCCCTGCCGTGCCCGCCAATGCGCTGGAATGTGGGCCAGCTCAATGTTGTCGAAAAGGACGCGTCCGGCCTTTAGCGGCAACAGTCCCATGATCGTGCGCAGCAAAGTGGTTTTGCCGGCACCGTTGCGGCCGACGACCGCGACCGTGGTGCCCGCGTGCAACGTCGCACTGACGCTTCTAAGAACGCTGGTGCGAGCCAGATCGACCGTCACGTCATCTAGGACCAGCATTTCACGAAATCCCCAACACTTCCCGTCGAACCTGCGGGCTCGCCATCACCTGTGCCGGTGGTCCGTCCGCCGCGATTTTTCCCGCAATCCACGCCGCGACGCGTGTGGCGTACCGGGAGACGATGTCAACATCGTGCTCTACGAACCAGCTTGTGACCTTGCGCTCTTCCAGCGCCCGCATCACAGTTGCCATCAACTCGTGTTTGTCCTCCGATGCCACCCCGCTGGTGGGTTCATCCATGATCAGAAGCTTGGGTTTGAGCATCAACGCCATCGCCACATCGAGCAGCTTGCGCTGCCCCTCGGGTAGCGTTGAGGCGGGGTCGTTCGCCCGCTCACGCATTCCAACCAACTCCAACGCGTGATCGACTTCGCCAGCGTTTACCACGGCCGACAGTGGGGCAAACCAGCCGAGCTTGTTGCTACGGCCCGCCGCGGCCAGCTCCAGGCATTGACGCACCGTGTGGTCGAGAAACAATTGCGGCAACTGGAATGAGCGGCCCAGTCCAAGGCGCACAATCTCGCGGGGCACGAGGTTGGTAACGTCGCGTCCATCAAAATAGACCTTGCCGGAGGTAGGCTTGAGAAAGCCCGTGCAGATGTTGATGAAAGTCGTCTTCCCTGCGCCGTTGGCACCAATCACCGCAAGCCGTTCGCCTTCATGCAAAACGAAGTCGATACCGTCGGCCGCGACGACGCCACCAAAGGCCAGTTTCAGGGCTTCCGTGCGGACCAAGGGGTTCATGCCGTTTGCCTCGCTACCCGTATGGTGTGAAGGCGCAGGAGCCCGGCGATTCCGGAAGGCGCAGTTAGGATTACCACGATGAGCGTGATTCCAAGCAACATTTGCCACACGCCCGTCAAGAAAGCAGCTGCAACGAGCCTGACACACTCGAAGACGAACGTCCCCAAGAAGGCGCCAAGAACGTGGCTTGCACCACCGAGAATGGCGATGAACACGAATTCGCCCGAGCGCAGCCAGTACCCGAGTTCGGGCGTTACCAGCCCTTGCACAACCGCAAAAAGGGACCCGGACAATCCCACCAACCCGGCCGACAGAACATAGCCGTTCCAAAGGATGCGGTAGGTAGACAGTCCAAGATATTCGAGGCGAGTCTCATTGGTCTTCACGCCTGCCAAAGCCTCACCCGCGGCGGACTTGAAGTAGCGCTGCACCCACCAGCCAAGAACCAGGGCGCAAACAAGGGTCAGCACGAGCATCGCGCTCTCGAAGCCCGCTCGCTCGAACTCATAACCGAGCAGGGCCGGACGCGTGATACGCAAGCCGTCGCTGCCTCCGGTGATATCGAAGAGTTTGCTCGCGAGCGAGTACAGAACCATGGAAATCGCGAGATTGAGCATCCCGAAGAAAATGCCGCGATAGCGCACGACGAAAAGCCCGATCACGGCACCGGCCAGCAAGCTCGAGAGCGTCCCGGCGAAAATGAGCACCAGCCCATCGAGTTGCGGAAAAGCGCGTGCGAGAAAGCCCACCGTATAGCCCGCGATGATCGCGTACATGGCGTGCCCGAACGAGATTTGCCCCGCGCGCAACAAGACCGTGACGCCCAACGCTGCGAGCGCGTAGCAAACGCCGACAATTACCGTCGTCTTGATCCATGGAACCGCAAGTCCCAGTGCTAGGCACGCAGCCACAGCCACGGCAATGCCGATGCGAATCATCATCATCAGATCTTCCTAGCCTGGGCGATCGCGAAGAGCCCATTTGGACGAACGAGCAGCACGATCACCATGATGAGGTAGGGGACGACGACCTCGAGTTCCGGTGCCATGTACACGGCCACGGACCGTGCGAGGCCGATCAGCAATGCCGCGATAAGTGCGCCGGTGATCTGGCCAAGACCTGCCGTCGCGACCACTGCGAACGATAGGACGATCGTGTCGGTGCCGACACCCGGGAGCAGCGATGTCGTAGGAGCTGCAAGCGCTCCGCCCAAAGCACCCAGCACGGCCCCCAGTACAAACGTTACGAGGCCAATTCGCTTCGCATTGATGCCGAGCGCGGTTGCCACTTCGCGATTGTGCGTAACGGCCGTCACCTGCTTACCCAAATTGGTTCGCTTCAAAAAAAATTCCAACAACACATAGGCCGCCAGCGCGACGCCGGGAATTAACAGCAGCTGGTAACAGTTGAAGGTGCCACCGGCCACGTCGATAGTGCCGAGACGAGTTACGACCTCCGGCGCCGAATAAGGTGAAGTGCCCCACAAGAGCTTCTGCAGATCCTCGAAGATCATGAATGCGGCAAACGTGATCAAAAGAGGAACGACCGCATCGCCTCGTTGCACCCTTCGAAGCAGGCCAATCTCAAGCGCGGCTCCGAGAATCACTCCGACGACGATGGCCGCCGCGGGCAGGCACGCGAGCAGCAGCACCGTCGATGGGTCCCACTGTATGGCGATACCCGACAGGCTCGCGGCCGTGTACCCACCGAACGCGTACAAACTGCCGTGTGCGACGTTCAGGATGCCCATCACACCGAAGATCAGGGTCAGACCCAACGCGACCAGAAACAGCAATCCCGCGTAGGAGAGCCCATCGGCCAGGGCCAGCACGAGCAAATCCAGATTCACGACCAGCGTCCGGTGTCTACTTTGTGACGACGGGTGTGCCGACGATCTTGATTCGATCGCTCTTGACTAGGTCCGACTTGAGCGTCTTGACCCATTCAGGCGATTTCTGCCCGACAGGCGTAGTCACAAGGTCCGCTGGCACGAGGGTCAACTGATCGATCAGTGCAAATGGCAGCTCTGGGACGCTCTTTGTGACACCAAGCAATTGACCCTGCAGCGCCTGGCCGTCGGCGCGAATCTTGATCGGACGCGAAAGCGCGCGAAATTCCAGCGTTCGCATCGCATCGGCGACTTGGTCCGTACCGGGCCATTGTCCCTTGTTGGCCTTAATGGCAACCGTGTACGCGTCGACGACAGCCTGGAGTGCCTGCACGACATGGGACACCGGGTAGATGGGGTAGGCACCGGTCTTGGCGTGGAACTTTTGGACGAACGCTTTGATCTTGGCGTCGCTCTTAAAATCGGGGTCGGCAAAGTACGCATCGCCCCGCATGCCGACGATTACGCCGTCCGGAATACTCTTGCCCAATCGTTCCAGGGAACTTTCCGCAAGCGGCAAAACGAACTGCGATGTCTTCGTCAGGCCGCGCTGATTGGCCTGGCGAATGAAGGTGTCCAGATCACCACCCCACGCGGTGGAGACGATGACGTCGGGCTTCAGGGCCTGCAGGCGCGTGATTTCGGTCGAAAAATCAGGGGCGCCGAATTTCGGGAACAGCTCGGCCACGACCCTGGTGTCCGGCTTTAACGCCAGCAGCGCATTGCGGAATATCTCCCAGGAGTCGCGACCCCAGGCATAGTCCTGATTGACAACCGCGATCGTTTTGAAATCGGGTTTTACGCGTAGCAAATGTACCGCCGCCGCAACCATCTCGGTTACAGCGTTGGACGTCGTGCGGAACACATATTGATAGCGCTTGTCCTCCAGGATCTTTTCCGTGCCGCAATCCCACATGATGTCGATGACCTTCAGGTCCTCGGCCACGGGCGCCACCACGTTGCAATCGCCGCTGGAGATCGATGCCAGCATGACTTTGACGCCCTGGTCTTGGACGACACGCCGGTATTCGGAAAGAAATTTTTCGCCGCCCAGGCCCTCATCGACAAATACCGGCGTGATCTTCACCCCATTTAGGCCACCTTTGGCGTTGAAGTCTTCCACCCAAAGCTCGGCCGCGGCCTTGGCGGGAACGCCAAAAACGGAAGCGGCTCCCGAAGTGAAGGTGGTGATACCGACCTTTAATTCGACCGGCTTTGCGCCTTGCGCGTCGGCGCAATTAGCGAATACGAATGCAGCGGTCACCGCGATGAGCACGCGAACCACACTTGCTTGCATGGATTGTCCCCTCCCGTTGATGTTCGGCATCCGAGCCCTAGTGCTGCTCTCAAGATGCAATGTGCCGGCACTCTAGGGTGCCGGCACGGCGCAGGGAATTACAAGCTGGTTAATCTGGCCTTCGCGGTTTGCGAAGACCCTCGGCGGTCACGAGCTGCTCTACCAACTTCTTTGCGACAGAGGGGAGACTGGCCAAGTCGCGCACGCAGACGTAGGAGCGGCGCCTCGCCCACTGGTCCGTCAACGGCACCAGGC
>CAZSOI010000501.1:0-5347 GCA_964608115.1 uncultured Burkholderiaceae bacterium
GCCCAGCAAGATCGCAGTATTGGCGAAGCGGCATCGCAAGAGCGCGCTGCCACATTTGCCGCGCAGCGCGAACGGCTGGATGAGCACGAACCGGTACACATCGAGCGGCAAGCCTCGCGTGTAGCGGTGTCCGAACGCAAGCAACGGGAGCGGCAGGTGCCTCTTTTTGCCGAGTCCGCCGCAAGCGGTCTGCCGGCTTTGGATCTGCTCGACGAACCTGGTGCGGGTCCCGAGGCGGTCCCCACGGAAACGCTCGAGTTCACTTCCCGTCTCATCGAGAAGAAGCTCAAGGATTTCGGGGTCGACGTGGCCGTCGTTGCCGCCTACCCGGGTCCCGTGATTACCCGATACGAGATCGAACCCGCAATTGGCGTCAAGGGCGTGCAAATCGTTAATCTGGCCAAGGATCTTGCGCGCGCTTTGTCCCTGGTTTCGATTCGCGTGGTCGAAACGATTCCAGGGAAAAACCTAATGGGTTTGGAGTTACCCAACGCGCGGCGGCAGATCGTTCGGCTCTCGGAGATTCTCGGTTCGGCCATTTACGGTGAGAGCCATTCTGCGGTGACATTGGGTCTTGGCAAGGACATCGCGGGCAAGCCGGTGGTGGTCGACCTTGCGCGAATGCCCCATCTGCTGGTTGCGGGCACTACCGGTTCGGGCAAATCGGTCGGCATTAACGCAATGATCTTGTCGATTCTGTACAAGTCCGATCCTTCGCAAGTGCGCTTGCTGATGATCGACCCGAAAATGCTGGAGCTGTCTGCCTACGAGGGTATTCCGCACCTCATCGCCCCGGTCGTGACCGACATGCGCGAGGCTGGCCACGCCCTGAACTGGTGTGTGGCCGAGATGGATCGTCGCTACCGTCTGATGAGCAAGCTTGGAGTACGCAGCCTGCACGGCTACAACCAGAAAATTGCTGAGGCAATCGAGCAAGGCGAACCGCTAACAAACCCATTTGCGGCGGATTCTGAGCCTGCACCACCGCTTGAGACGCTGCCCGTGATTGTCGTGGTCATCGATGAGTTGGCCGACATGATGATGGTCACCGGCAAGAAGGTTGAAGAGTTGATTGCACGTATTGCACAAAAGGCGCGCGCTGCGGGCATGCACCTTATTTTGGCAACTCAGAGGCCATCCGTCGACGTGATCACGGGGCTCATCAAGGCCAACATACCGACCCGCATTGCGTTCCAGGTCTCAAGTCGGGTCGATTCGCGCACCATATTGGACCAGATGGGGGCCGAATCGCTTTTGGGTCAAGGTGACATGCTCTATCTGCCCGCCGGTAGCGGGATGCCGATGCGCGTGCATGGCGCTTTTGTCTCCGACGCTGAGGTCCACCGCGTCGTCGATGCGCTGCGCAAGCTGGGGAGCCCCCAGTACCTCGAAGGAGTGCTCGATGCTCCCGAAGTGGCGGGCGAGGGTGGAGTTGCAAAGGGCGAAAGCGGCGAGGCGGACCCTCTGTACGATCAGGCCGTCGAAATCGTGCTCAAGCAGCGGCGGGCGTCGATCTCGCTGGTGCAACGACATTTACGCATTGGATATAACCGAGCGGCGCGTCTTCTCGAAGAGATGGAGCGTGCAGGCCTTGTTTCGGCGATGCAGGCCAATGGCAATCGGGAAATTCTCGGTCCGGCGCGGGAGCCTATGTGAGGGGCCGCTTTATGGCCGTAGTGTTGGGGGCCTCGCTTCTCATTGTGTTGCCGGCGCATGGGCGTGCCGAACCAATTGACCAGCTGCGCCAATTTCTCGCTCAAACGACGAGTGCCCGCGGTGAGTTCACTCAGCAAAGTCAACGCCAAGGTCCGGTGGCCGAAAATCGCAGCAAGGAAGGTGCCTGGGAGGTCTCTCGCGGCACTTTTGAGTTCCTACGACCAGGAAAATTTCGCTGGACCTACAGCAGTCCGTATGAGCAGCTCATCATAAGCGATGGCTCGCACTTGTTCCTGTACGACAAAGACTTAAACCAGGTAACGGTGAAAAAGCTTGCCGGCGCACTGCCCGCGTCGCCGGCGTCGATTCTCTTTGGTTCCAATGATTTTGAACGCGACTTCAAAGTCCAAAACGATGGTGGCGAAAACGGCATTGACTGGATCCGCGCAACACCAAATGCAAAAGATTCACTATTTGCAGCGATTCGTATCGGGTTTCGGGAAGGTATGCCCGTGGCCATGCAGTTGCGCGACAGCTTTGGTCAATCGACGCAACTAGCATTTGACCACCTGCAGCGAAACCCTGCTTTGTCTATCGAGCGCTTCCGATTCACACCCCCGCCAGGCGTGGACGTGCTGGAGGAACAATGAGCGACCTGTTCCTGGATGCACCGTCTGCTTCGGAGCAGGGTCCACCGGTTTCCGATTCCCGAGCGCCCGAGCGCGACCTGGAGCAAGTTCCTTTGGCCGAAGCCATGCGGCCGAAGCATCTTGATGAGGTCGTTGGACAGCGACACCTGCTTGGGTCGGGCGGACCCTTGCGCACTGCATTTGCGTCGGGGCACCCGCATTCGATGATTCTTTGGGGCCCGCCGGGCGTTGGCAAGACTACCCTGGCACGATTGATGGCCGGGGCTTTTGGGCTGGACTTTATCGCGGTCTCCGCGGTGCTAGGGGGCGTCAAAGATATACGTGATGCGGTTGAGCGGGCCAAGGCCACGCGGGCGCACACGGGGCGGGCCACTGTCGTATTTGTCGACGAGGTGCACCGCTTTAACAAGGCTCAGCAAGACGCCTTCTTACCGCACGTGGAGTCGGGACTTTTCATTTTCGTCGGGGCAACGACCGAAAACCCGTCATTCGAGGTAGTGGGTGCGCTGCTTTCGCGTGCTGCGGTCTATGTGCTTGAGCCACTATTGGATGATGACCTGGCCCAGTTGCTGGAAACGGCACGCTCACGCTATTACCCCGCGCTGCAAATTGCCGATCCGGCTCGCAAAATGCTAGTGGAAATATCCGATGGCGACGCCCGGCGCTTGTTTAACGCATTGGAAGTCGTCGCGACGGCAGCGGAACAAGCCAAGCAGTCCGTGGACGTGGAGTTTTTGCGTGCGACATTACCGGCCACGATTCGTCGATTTGACAAGGGTGGAGAGAATTTCTACGACCAGATCTCCGCCCTCCACAAATCGGTGCGCGGATCGGATCCTGACGCCGCACTGTACTGGATGGTGCGCATGCTCGATGGGGGCACTGATCCGCTCTACATAGCGCGCCGCGCAATCCGAATGGCCAGTGAGGACATTGGGCTAGCCGACCCCCGAGCCTTGCAACTTGCGCTCGAGGCCACGCAGGCGTATGAGCGTCTGGGTTCACCAGAAGGGGAGCTTGCTCTGGCACAGGCCATCGTTTACCTCGCAATGGCACCCAAGTCCAACGCCGTCTACAGGGCATTTGGCGCGGTGAAAGCATTTGTTGCTTCCGACGGGTCTCGACCGGTGCCGATGCGACTTCGGAATGCGCCGACACGACTGATGCGCGAATTAGGTTACGGTGAGGGATACCGATACGCGCACGAGGAACAAGATGCCTTTGCCGCAGGGGAAACGTATTTACCCGATGGGCTTGCCCCACAGAACTGGTATGAGCCCACGGACCGCGGGCTTGAGCAGCGCATTGGCGAGCGCTTGCAACAGTTGCGAGAGCGCAACCGTAGGGCCACTTAGGAAAAGGCCTCTAGATAACTACATAATGCAATGGCTGCAACACGAACGCGTTGCGCCGTGCAATAACGACCGAAGAAGCGACTAGGATCGATCGCATGCTTGATATCCATTTGCTGCGCAAGAACGCGCAAGAAGTAGCGGACCGGCTGCGCACGCGGCCTTTTGTTTTTGACGTTGCCGCTTTTGGGGCAATCGAGCAGGAACGCAAACAGGTTCAAGCCGCTACGGAGGACTTGCAGGCGCGTCGAAACTCACTTTCCAAACAGGTGGGGATACTCAAGGCGCGTGGCGAGGACGCCTCGGCGGTGATGGCCGAGGTTGCACAGATTCCCGAGCGACTCAAGAGCCTCGAAGCGCGCCTGACGCAGGTCCAGGATCGTCTGCAGGATTTGCTGCTGGGAGTGCCCAATGTTCCGCATCCCTCTGTGCCGGTTGGGACCTCGAGCGAAGATAATGTCGAGGTGCGTCGTTGGGGTACACCTCGAGACTTCTCTTTTGCGGTTCGAGATCACGTCGATGTTGGCGCTGGCCTTGGCTTGGACTTGGAGACGGCAGCCAAGCTCTCGGGAGCGCGCTTTGCTGTGCTCAGGGGGTCTGTGGCACGACTACATCGCGCGCTGACCCAGTTCATGCTCGATACGCAGACGCTTGAGCACGGTTATACGGAGTGCTATACGCCATACCTTGTGACGGCACAAACACTCACTGGTACCGGGCAACTGCCCAAGTTTGAGCAAGATCTGTTTCGCGTCCAGCGCGGGGGCGAAGATGGGCTTGGCGAACCGCTGTATCTCATACCAACTTCGGAAGTAACGCTCACCAACCTGGTGCGCGATCAAATCGTGCGCGAAGCAGATCTGCCAATAAAGCTGACGGCGCATTCTCCGTGTTTTCGGTCCGAAGCCGGCTCCTATGGGAAAGACACGCGCGGGATGATCCGCCAGCACCAGTTCGACAAGGTCGAAATGGTGCAAATTGCGCACCCTGACAACTCGTACCAGGCGCTCGAGCAGATGGTCGGTCATGCCGAGAACATATTGCGCCATCTCGAACTGCCGTACCGGGTCGTATTGCTGTGCACCGGCGACATGGGGGCAGGCAGCGCCAAAACCTACGACTTGGAGGTGTGGCTGCCGGCGCAGCAAACGTATCGGGAGATCTCCTCGGTCTCCAACTGCGAGGGGTACCAGGCGCGGCGCATGCAGGCACGTTTTCGTACCGCGCAAAGCAAAATTGACTATGTGCACACGCTCAATGGGTCGGGTCTTGCCGTGGGGCGCACGCTGATCGCAGTCCTGGAGAATTTCCAGAACGAAGACGGTTCGGTCAGCATTCCATCAGCGCTGCGTCCATACATGGACGGAATCGAACGGCTTGTGCCGCGCGCGGTTTGATAAAATTTTATGTCGTTTCGTGTGACCGCTACAGCCGCAGCGTTGCCGAGCACTTAAGCGTTCAAACCGGATGTGCGACAGTGGCAAAAGGCAATAGCGGCACCTTGGTGCAAATTCAAACCTGAGGCGTTTTTAAAAGGACAGCAACAATAACAATTCGCGCCCGCCGCTCGATCGTGTAGTTGATCGGCAATTCACCTGGAGAGGTGGCAGAGTGGTCTAATGTACCTGACTCGAAATCAGGCGTACGGGTGACCGTACCGTGGGTTCGAATCCCACCCTCTCCGCCAGT
>CAZSOI010000502.1:0-5825 GCA_964608115.1 uncultured Burkholderiaceae bacterium
CCGACCTCGCGCCCGTGTTGTCGGCGACGTCGAGCATCGTCTGCATCTGAATCATCGTTTTTCCCAACTTTTCCCGTCGCGTCGCCTCGGTCGCCCCGACACTGCCTTGGCGTCGGGTCGCACCGCGCGTGCGCTGCGGTCAGTCTTGGTCCCGTTCGGGGAGGCGGACCGTGCGAAACGAACGGCCCAGAAACTGCATCGGGTCCCGCCGCCGCGTTTGCCTGGCTCTCGCACCGGCAAGCCGCAGCACCGGACCCTTTTACGCCTGAATAAATTCCGGCGAGCCGCACATTCTAGCGCCAAAGCGTATGCGCTTGCAAATCCGCCCCACTGCGCGCTACAACCCGTTGGCGGAAACTCCGGTTTTTGCTTCTATTAGCTGCGCGCAGCCTCGAGCACGCGGGTCACGGTCCAATACTTGGTCCGGGAAAGCGGCCGGCTCTCCGCAATCTCCACCAGATCACCCTCGCTGATCTTGTCGCTGGCATCGTGCGCGTGCAATTTGGTCGAGCGCACGACGTATTTGCCATATACCGGGTGCTTGACGCGGCGCTCGACGAGCACCGTCACGGTTTTATCCATTTTGTTGCTGATCACGCGGCCGACCAGGGTGCGCTGCGGCGCCGGTGCCGTGTCTGGTTGTGCAGTGGCCTTCATTTCGCGTTTGCCTTCTCGGTCATCACGGTACGCACGCGCGCAATGTCGCGCCGCAATTTGCGCAGCTGGGTGTGATTTTGCAGTTGCTGCGTTGCCCGCTGCATACGCGCAGAAAACTGCGCTTTCAGCAGTTCGCGCAGTTCGGTTTGCAGCGCCGCATCATTTTTGGCGCGCAGTTCCTTGGCTTGCATTCGATTTCCCCCTATGTGCCCAGCTGTCGCGAGACAAAGACCGTCTTTAAGGGAAGCTTGGCCGCAGCCAGGCTAAACGCCTCGCGCGCGATGGTTTCGTCAACCCCATCCATCTCGTAGAGCACCTTGCCCGGCTGAATCTGCGCGACCCAGTATTCGGGGTTGCCTTTGCCATTGCCCATGCGCACCTCGGCTGGTTTTTGCGAGATCGGTTTGTCCGGAAAGATCCGGATCCAGACCCGCCCTCCGCGCTTGATATGGCGCGTGATGGCTCGTCGCGCCGCCTCGATCTGACGTGCCGTCAGGCGTCCGCGCTCCGTTGCCTTGAGGCCGAACTCGCCAAATGAGACGTTGGCACCGCGCGTGGCCAGACCGCGATTGCGTCCCTTGTGGTCCTTGCGATATTTGCGTCGTGCCGGTTGCAGCATCGTGCTACTCCTTTACTTGCTCTCGCCTTTATCCGGCGCCGGCTTATCAACAGCCTTCGTAGTGACCTTGCGCACGCGCTTGACCGCGGGCTTGGCGGCCTCATCCGCGGCCGGGGCCGCAGCGGCTCCAGGCGCAGGTGTCTCCGCCGCGGCTGGCGCTTCGGGCTTGCGAGCGCCGCGTCGTGCGGTGGCCCCGCGCGGCGCCGCACCGGGGCGCTCGGTCGGCGGACGGCGCGGCGCTCGCCGCTCCTCGCGCTCGGGCGCCGGCGCTACGGCCTCGCCGCTCGCGGCCTCGGTGCGCCCCAAGGTATCGCCCTTGTAGACCCATACTTTCACACCGATTACGCCATACGTCGTCTTGGCCTCGGAAAACCCGTAGTCAATGTCCGCGCGAAGCGTATGCAGCGGCACGCGGCCTTCGCGATACCACTCGGTACGCGCGATTTCGATGCCGTTGAGCCGACCCGAACTCATGATCTTTATGCCCTGAGCGCCCAGACGCATGGCGTTTTGCATCGCGCGCTTCATGGCGCGACGAAACATGATGCGCTTTTCCAGTTGCTGGGTGATGGAGTCGGCGATCAGTTGCGCATCGAGTTCGGGCTTGCGAATCTCGTCGATATTCACGTGCACCGGTACGCCCATCATCTTTTGGAGCTCGACTTTCAGCGTTTCGATGTCCTCGCCCTTTTTGCCGATGACCACTCCAGGGCGCGCCGAGAAAATCGTTATGCGAGCATTTTTTGCCGGCCGCTCGATGAGAATGCGCCCCACCGATGCGTTACGCAGTTTGCGCCGCAGGTAGTCGCGCACATGAAGATCCTCGCTGAGCATCCGGCTAAATTCCTTGCCCGTGGCAAACCAGCGCGAATTCCAGTTGCGCGAAACTGCGAGCCGAAATCCCGTGGGGTTGATCTTTTGGCCCATGCGTTACCTACTCTTTCTTTCCATCGCCAACGGCGATGTAGATATGGCAGCTTTTCTTGCTGATGCGCGTCCCGCGCCCCTTTGCGCGCGCCGAGAAGCGGCGCAGCGTCGGGCCCTGTTCGACGTAGATGCGGGTGACCCGCAGCTCATCGATGTCGGCACCGTCGTTGTGTTCCGCGTTGGCGATCGCCGATTCGAGCAGCTTACGGATTACGACCGCGGCCTTCTTGGGCGTGAAGTTCAGGATGTTGAGCGCCTTGTCGACCGGCTTGCCGCGCACCAGATCAGCCACTAACCGACCCTTCTGAGCAGACAGTCGGGCACCCCGATATAACGCCGTGGTTTCCATTTCGGATCCTCGTTACTTTTTCGCGGGTGGCGCCGCAGTCTTGCGATCCCCGGAGTGGCCTTTGAAGGTGCGCGTGAGCGCAAATTCCCCGAGCTTGTGTCCGACCATCTGTTCGCTGATGTACACCGGCACATGCTGCTTGCCGTTATGCACTGCGATCGTCAGTCCGACAAAGTCGGGCACGATCGTCGAGCGACGCGACCATGTTTTGATCGGGCGCTTGTCCTTGGAGGCCTGCGCCGTCTCGACCTTTTTGAGCAGATGTCCGTCGACGAACGGACCTTTTTTCAGAGAGCGTGACATAGGGATCCTACGATCTACTTGCTATAGCGACGCTGAACAATCATGCTTTCGGTGCGCTTGTTCTTGCGCGTGCGATAGCTCTTCGTGAGCTGGCCCCAGGGACTTACGGGATGCCGGCCCGTCCCCGTGCGCCCTTCGCCGCCGCCGTGCGGGTGGTCGATCGGGTTCATCGCAACCCCGCGCACGGTCGGACGGATACCGCGCCAGCGAATCGCACCGGCCTTGCCGAACTGGCGCAGGTTGTTTTCCTCATTGCCTACCTCGCCAATGGTCGCGCGACACTCAATGAGCACCTTGCGGATTTCGCCAGAGCGCAGACGGATCTGGGCATAATTGCCCTCGCGCGCCAGCAACTGCACCGAGGTACCGGCCGCTCGGGCCAGCTGAGCCCCCTTGCCTGGCAGCATCTCGACGCAGTGAATCGTCGTGCCCACCGGTATGTTGCGCAGTGGCAGGGCGTTGCCAACACGGATTGGGGCTTCTTGGCCACTCATAAGTTGGGCGCCAACCGTCAGGCCCTTGGGCGCAATGATGTAGCGCCGCTCGCCGTCGGCGTAGCACAGCAAGGCCAAGTGCGCCGAGCGGTTCGGGTCGTATTCGAGCCGCTCGACACGCGCGGAGATACCGTCTTTGGAACGACGAAAATCGACGATGCGGTAATGCTGCTTGTGCCCGCCGCCCTGGTGGCGCGTGGTAATGTGCCCAAGATTATTGCGCCCCGATCCGCGAATCTTTTTTTCGATCAGCGCCTGGTGGGGGCCACCTTTGTGCAGATGTGCACTGACCACCTTGAGTAGCGCGCGCCGCCCGGCGGAAGTCGGCTTAACCTTCACCAGTGCCATTTACTTCACTCCTTCCGCGAAGTTAATTTCCTGGCCGGCCTTCAGGCACACGTAGGCCTTGCGCGCGTCGCTACGTCGCCCGGCCATACGGCCAAAGCGCTTGTCCTTGCCCCGGCGGTTTAGGATCTGGACGGACTTGACCTGCACTTTAAAGAGCAACTCGACCGCGGCCTTGACTTCCCGCTTCGTGGCATCCTGGATGACACGGAAGGCGACTTGGTTGTGCTTTTCCGCGATATCGGTCGATTTCTCGGAAACCACAGGCGCCAGCAGCACGTGATACAGACGTTCGTTGTTCATGCCTGACCCCACATCTGCTCAAGCGTAGCGATCGCTGGTCGCGTAAGGACCACCTTCTCGTAGTGAATCATCGACACCGGATCTGCATGCCGGGTCTCGACGACCATCACATGCTTGAGGTTGCGCGCCGCCAGGTACAGATTTTCATCGACGCGGTCGGTGATGATGAGCACGGAGTCGAGCCCCATGGCCTTGAGCTTTTGCGCCAGCAGCTTGGTGCGCGGCGCTTCCACCGACAGCTCGTCGACCACGATCAGACGCTCGTCGTGCGCCAACTTGGACAGGATCGAGCAGACCCCCGCGCGGAACATCTTGCGATTGACCTTGTGCGAGAAATTCTCCTCGGGCGAACTCGGAAAGATCTTGCCGCCACCGCGCCACAGCGGACTTGAGGTCATGCCCGCGCGCGCGCGGCCGGTGCCCTTTTGTCGCCAGGGTTTGCGCGTCGTATGCGCAACGTCCCCCCGGTCTTTCTGCGCCCGCGTTCCCTGGCGCGCATTGGCCTGGTAGGCGACCACGATCTGGTGCACCAGCGCTTCGTTAAAATCGCGGCCGAACAACGTCGCCGGAGCGGCAAACGTCGCCTTGGCTTTGCCTTTGTCGTCGTAGACCTTCAATTCCATCGCGCCGGCCTCCTTACGCCTTGACGGCCGGGCGCACGACGAGCGTTCCGCCGCAACTGCCAGGCACCGCGCCCTTGATCAGCAGCAGCTGACGGCCGGTGTCGATTCGCGCGATGACCAGATTTTGCGTGGTCCGGCGCGCGTCGCCCAAATGCCCCGCCATGCGTTTGCCCGGCATCACGCGGCCCGGATCCTGACGCATGCCGATAGAGCCCGGAGCATTGGTCGAAACCGAATTGCCGTGGGAGGCGCGGTTGGAGGAAAAATGGTGACGCTTGATTGCGCCGGAAAATCCCTTGCCGATCGTCACGCCGGTGACATCGACCTTCTGTCCCACCTGGAACAGTTCGACGCCCAAAGTGGCGCCAAGCGCAATTTCGGTCTTGTCCTCGTCGGGCAGGCGAATTTCGTGCAACGTCGCAGCGCCTTGGGCTCCGGCCTTGCCCAGATGGCCAGCCAGTGGCTTGCTGATTCGGGAAGCCTTGCGCGTGCCCGCGGCCAGCTGAATGGCGCGGTAGCCGTCGATTGCAACGCTGCGCACTTGACTTACGCGGTTGCCCGAGACATCGATCACCGTCACTGGTACCGACTCGCCATCGTCGGTGAAGATGCGCGTCATGCCGACTTTGCGCCCGAGCAGGCCCAGCGGCGACTTCGCTTGCGTCGTCATTGTTATCTCCAACCCCGGCTACGATTGGCCGGGCATGTCATTTGCAATCGGCTCGCAGGCGCCGCCCGTACCCATGCCGACTATCCGCTACGGTCGGCCGAGGCTGCAACGAGTGCGAAGCCCGCGATTTTAGCCTGGGCCAGGGCGCCGTGCAAGGCGCTGCCCCCAGGATGTCCCAACAAGACTACTGAACCTTGATCTCCACGTCGACGCCGGCGGCCAAATCGAGCTTCATTAGCGCATCGACTGTTTTGTCCGTCGGATCGATGATGTCCATCAGGCGCTGGTGCGTGCGGATCTCGAACTGGTCGCGCGAGGTCTTGTTCACGTGCGGCGAGCGCAATACATCAAAGCGCTGAATCCGCGTCGGCAAGGGCACGGGCCCGTGCACTACCGCGCCGGTGCGCTTGGCCGTATCGACGATTTCGAGCGCGGACTGATCGATCAGCTTGTAATCGAATGCCTTCAGGCGAATGCGGATGCGTTGGTTTTGCATATTGCGGTCACTTTCTTCAAAGAGCGATTTTTCGTGCCG
>CAZSOI010000503.1:0-41835 GCA_964608115.1 uncultured Burkholderiaceae bacterium
GAATAACGCTGCACAAGCGTCGTCATTGGCCGCCCGCCCAAATAGATGATTGCGCTAACCCCGTTTCGGCAGCGTTGCCCGTGTACTTGAACTGACGCCGTATTGAAGGTCACCGGCTGCGCTAGAGAACCCCAGAACTCCCGTACCGCTTGCCGACATTTCCGTGGATCGGCACCGCCGGGGGTGGCTCGAAGGCGGTAGCTGCGGGCCGGCGAATCAATGTCAGGGCAATCGGGCGCCCGCCAGTAAAAAAAGACCCGGACGGAGCCGGGTCGAGGTCGGAGGAGAAAAACGAAACCGGATACGCAGCGCGCCTTAGGCCATCGCCTCTTCTTCGGCGCGCACGTTGCCGCGCCCCTTGCCGGCGCGTGCCGGAGGTTCGCAAAGCCCGCAGACATAGTTTTTTGTCAATTCGAAGGTGTGCGTGACGAATTTGCCGCTGCACTTGCAGCACGGCGTTAGCGTGACCATGCCGGCATCGACGAACTTGACCAGACGCCAGGCACGGGTTACCGACAGCAGCGGATCTAGGTTTTGGGCCCGAATCTGCTCGATATATAGCTCGTAGGCCTTAATGATTGCGTCGATTTCCTCAAGCTCAGTGGTCTTGTTCAGGTATTCGTAAATATTCAAAAAAAGCGACGAATGGATGTTCGGCTGCCAGGTCATGAACCAATCGGTTGAGAAGGGCAGCATGCCGCGCGCCGGGGATTCGCCCTGCACTTCCTTGTACAGGCGCAGCAGACGCTCATAGGAAAGGTCCGTTTCGGACTCGAGGACCTGCAGACGGGCGCCGAGCTTGATCAGCGCGATCGCGCGTTGAATCTGGCGGCTCTCCGTGACGATACTTTTGATTCTCATGGCGGTCACCGATTTGCGCTAGGTCAGTTGGCTTCGGCGAATTGGCCGGCCATGACGATGTTGGCGTGCAGGCCCGCAACGGCCGCCCCCGGCGCCAGCTTGGCGCGCGAGTGGCTGGTGAGCAGATTCCAAACAACATCGTCATCAAAACGAAAGCGCAGGATCAACTGGTTGCTGCCGGCGATTTTCATCAGTTGCGCGGGAGTGAGCTGCTCTACGATGCTGGCAACTTCTTCCGAGACACCAAGGCGATAGCGCGCTTGGGCTTTGTCGGCACGAATCATGTGTTGCGCCAAAACCAGGTAGGCAAGGTTGACTTCCCGGACTTCTTGCAGCAGTTGCTCGTTGACGATGCTGGTGTTGCTCATGGGCGCTTCCTCCAATTTGCCGGGCAAATAAATGCCCGGATTAACGTTGCGAAGTGATGCCATTTTCACGGTAGGCGGCCGTTCGTAGTAGCGGGAATCCGCCAAATTGCCCGTCAGATCACCTGCCGGTCGTGTGTAGGAATTTGCCTTACAAGGCTGCGCCTCGGGTCGGCAGGCAAGCCGCGCAGGGCCGGGAGCCTAAAGCCGCAGAGCCTCTTTAAGCGGCGACTAAAGATCTTCTTATCGATGCCGTAATTGCAAGCAGCAACACCTTTCCTCCCCCGCCTCGCGCGCCGCGCTGGCCCCCCGGTCACCGGCGCGCACTTTTTTAGTTAAACACGACTTTATTCGGATCGCGCATACCTTGGCGCTCGCTTACCTAAGAGCAGGTGGACGCGGCGCACACCAGGCAGTGGCGGGATGCAGTGCGGCACTGCTCGAAGATCGGCGACCCGGGGCGATGCACGCGAGATCGTGCTCGCGATACGTTTCTTGCAACCGCAGCTCGCGGACAATTGCTATCGATTCGCGTGCCAGTTGATTGGACCTTGCGCTGGTGGTCGACAAGCCGCAAATTGAACTTGATTGGTCACGGAATTGCGGTGATTGCTGAACGCGCAAAGTCCGTGCGAAAAAGCCCCCAGCCTAAAGTTCGTTAACCGAAACACCGATAAGCGATCTGACGCGACGCAGTACACGACATTACGTGTCTAGGTAGTTATAGGTACTGACGCAGACTGCGAAGCGCAAAGGTCCGGTAGGCGCCTCTAAATATGTGGCAGCCGCCTGGGTAACAGGTTGAACCAGCCTCGAATTCTGGCTGCCAGTTTTTAGAGATTCTGAAAGGAAACAGAAAATGTCAATGGTCGTAAACACCAACGTTCTGTCGCTGATTACGCAGACGAATTTGGCGAACACGCAGAACAAATTGAACACGGCTGTGGAGCAGTTGTCGTCCGGTCTTCGCATCAATAGTGCTATGGACGACCCTGCTGGCTTGGCGATCGCCACGGGCATGCAGGCACAAGTCAACGGCATGAACCAAGGCATCATCAACGCCAATGCCGCAATTTCCTTGGCGCAGACCGCTGACGGCGCGATGGGCGCAGTCACCAACATGCTGCAGCAGATGCGCACGCTGGCCGTGGAAGCGGCCAACGGTACGAATGCTGGTCAGGGCGATCAGGACCTGAATGCCGAATACCAGCAACTGGCTTCGCAAATTTCGATGACCCTGAAGAACACGCAGTTCAACGGCATCGCGATCTTTTCGCAAGCCAGTGCAATGACCTACCAGATCGGGGCCAACCAATCCGACCAAATTGCGGTCAGCGGTATGACCCTGGCGAGCGCGACAGCCCTGTCTGCTGCAAGTCTAGGCAACCTGAACAGCGGTACGTTTGCGACGTCCGCCATCGGCAACGTGGACACTGCGCTTTCCGTAGTTAACTCGGCACGTGCGACCAACGGTGCGAACGAAATCCGGTTCCAACAGGTCGTTCAGTCGATGCAGGTCAATTCGCAAAACACGGCCGCCGCGGAGTCTCAGCTTATGGACACGGACTACGCGCAGGCCACGTCGAATCTGACGCAAGCGGAAATCGTCCAGCAAGCAGGCGTTGCGATGCTCTCGCAGGCGAACTCGATTCCGCAAAACGTGCTCTCACTGCTGGCCAAACTTCCGTAAGGTGCGATTGTCTCAGTAGTTCACGAGCTAATCCGGACGGGGTCTGGTGGCGTAGCCACCAGACCCCGTCTCTTTTTTGGTCATCCGTACCGGCATAGGTACTTCAATCGGCTAAAGTCGGCCGCCCTTCTGCCGTTATTTGCCACGTATGGCGGCATTGCGTTAACGATCCGTCGTCCGCCGGGAGTCCAAGATGGCAGGCCTGCAACTTTCTGGAATTGGTTTGACCCTGGCCAATAGTAATCCGTTGTCGGGCGCACCTGGGTTGACCGCCGTGCAGAACGCGAGTGGTCGCACCTCACCCACAGCGCCACTCAATCGCGGTCCGCTTGCTGCGGAGGCCTCTGACGGTGCGCCCGACACCAGCACCGACACGTCGGCAGCGCTAGCGCCCAAGGTGCCGAGCAACGCACCGCCTCTGGGCACTGGCGCACCGTCGGACGCAATTGGAACGCAAATGGTGCTCGTATTCGACGACCAAACGCATTCGATGACCGTCAAAATCCTCGACATACTGACCCAGAAAGTCGAGCAACCGCTTCCCTTGCCGTCAGGCAACACCGCTGCCCAGAGCATGGTCTTGGGGCAAGGGGGTAGTGGCACGCTGGTCGACACAAAGGCCTAGTTGCACCAAGCGGACCAACGGAAATGACCACCTCCTCCACGACTAGCACCTCGTACAGCAGCCCTAGCACGTCGTCTACCTCTACTTCGGGGCCTCTTATTACGGCGGGCCAGCTCAATGTCAGCCAGCTCGTCTCCGAGATGATGGTCGTGGAGTCCCAGCCGCTGACGCAACTGCAGAACCAGGAAGCCGGTGTTCAGTCGACTCTGAGTGCGTACGGACAAGTGCAAAGCGCCGTCTCCTCTTTGCAAAGTGCTGCTGCCGCGTTGTCGTTGCCCTCGGCCTTTCAAGCGGCCAGCGCTAACGTAACGGGCAGCGGGGTGTCGGCGACGGTTACGGGTACGCCTGCCAGCGCAAACTATTCAGTAACTGTATCGAGCCTGGCGCAGGCCCAATCCATTGCCTCTGCGCCAGTTTCGAGCGCGACGGCGACTTTGGCGACCGGAACGCTCAGTATTCAGATGGGCTCGTACGATTCCAGCACCAATACATTTACCCCTGCATCGGGGTCAAACCCAATTTCCGTCGTTATCAACGCAAGCAACGATACACTCAGTGGTATCGCGGGTGCGATCAACAACGCCGCCAATGGTTTGGTCAATGCGTCGGTCGTGACCAATGCCAACGGAACAAGCCAACTGGTGATCAGTTCGGCCAACACCGGGACGGCCAACAGTTTCAGCATTACGGCAAGCTCGGGATTGTCCCAATTCGCATTTGATCCCACCGCGACCGCTAGTTCGCCCATGCAAGAGACGCAGGCCGCGGCCGATGCGCAATTTACCGTCAATGGGCTTGCCTTGACGTCCTCTTCGAACTCCGTGACGACCGCAATCGACGGTGTGACGCTGAATTTGACGCAGGCGCCCGCCGCCGGGGCGCCGCCCTTGCAGGCACAGGTGACGGTCGGCACGGATCCCGCGGCAATTACGAGCTCGGTCAACAGCTTTATCTCTGCCTATAACTCGCTGATCTCGCTGACCAACAACCTGACCAATTATGACGCCAGCACAAATACCGCCTCGGTTCTGACGGGAGATCCGACGACCCGCGACATCTTGGACATAATGCAGTCCATTCTTGGCAGTCAAACCAGCGCGACGGGCACGAATCCGAGCTACTCCTGGCTTGCAGAGGTCGGTGTTTCAGTAAATTCCGACGGAACTTTGACGTTAAACCAAACACAGTTCCAAGCGGCACTGAGCGCGAATCCGACTGCGGTCGCGGCAATGTTTACGGGCGACACCGGCACGGGCGCACAGCAAGGCTTTGCTGTACAGATCAGCGATGCGGCTGCCCAAATGATCGGCCCATCGGGCGCGTTGGGTGCTGCCGAAGCAGGGCTGCAGTCGCAAATCACGTACATGAACACGCAGCAAAGTGTGATGCAGGCGCAATTGACACAGATACAGGCGAGCCTGACGCAGGAATACTCCCAGGTCAACTCGATGTTGGCAAACGCGTCGGCGGAACAGACGTCACTTACCAACGAACTATCGTCACTGCCCGGCTGAGGGCAGCGGTCGCACCGCAATTCCGGCCTTGCGCCGGCTCAACCTCGTTGTCACCTTGCCGATATTCTGGTTGAGCTCGGCGTAGGAACTCGGAGGAAGTCTTGGACAGATTCGGTGCAAAGGCTTATAGCAAGCTGGGTTTGGAAACCGACGTTGTTAACGCGGATCCGCATCGTCTGGTGCTCATTCTCTTTGACGGGGCGCTGCTCGCGATCCAACGCGCCAAAGGGTATCTGGCAGATCGCCGCATCCCCGAGAAGTGTCAGGCCCTTAGCCAGGCAATTCGAATCGTCGACTCCGGCCTTAGTGCGAGTGTCGACGCATCGCACGCCCCCGAGTTCGCGGCACGCCTGATCGGCCTGTACAAATTCATCATCATGCGCCTGTTGCAGGCCAACATGCGCAACGATGTCAAGGCGATGGATGAAGCGGCAAATTTGCTCTCGGGCTTGCGCAGCGCCTGGGCAAAAATTGGTCCGTCGGGCGCTGTCTCGCAGGCCAACGCCAGCTTCCGTTCTGAGACCCTCGCGCGAAGTGGTTCAGTGCCTGTCGGTGCGCGGCTAGCGCAAGCCTATCGGGCGTAGGCCGCTCGTCCGGAGTGCTGTTCCCATGGCTATGAAACGCGGCAACGATAAGGACGAAGCGGCCGATGGCCACAGCCACGGCCTGATTCAACAATACGAAAGAATCGCTCAGGCCAGTCGCAGCATGCTCGAGGCAGCCCATCTTGGCAATTGGGACCAGGTCGAGGAGATTGCGGCACGCTGCCGGGTGATGATTGAAAAGCTCAAGCTCTCGTCGGCCAAAAACGCGCTCGGCGACGGCGAAAAAAGACGTCGCATCGCGCTGCTGCGTTCAATCCTCAATGACGATGCGCAGATCCGCGCGCGCGCCGAACCCTGGCTGCGCGATCTGGAGGCGTTCCTGGGGTCTGCCCCCCAACCACGGAGCCGCACGCCCTAAACGAGGGGCACAGACCGTGGCCATCGAGATTCCGACGCTCCTGGCCGATCGCCTCGCACGGCCCGATTGGGGACCGAGTGTCCCGATCGACCGCTACCAGCTTCCTGCCGACCAGCTGTTGCAGGCCCTGGACACAGTGTCGATTCCCGACTCGGTGCGCGCAGTACTGCGCAGCTTGGCACAGACCGGGGCAAGCGTGGACGTACTGCTTGCGGGCGACCGAGGCTCGCTGCAGATCTTGGTCGCCGGGCGGCGTGTTGCACTTGTCGGTGCGGCTCGTGACGCGGTGTTGACGCTTCTGGGCCAAGGCGCGAATTTGATTTCCGGGCGCGCCGGCTTGACGGCAAGCCCATTAGCGGGTGCGATTCTCGATGCGGCCGCGGCCGCGCGCAGCGCCTTTATCGATGCGCAGATTCAGGAGTCGCGCGCGCTAGCGTCCAATGCATCGCCGGAAGTGCTTGAGTCGGAGAGCGAACAACCGGCAACCGTAGTCACCATGCCCCTGATGGACGCTGCGAGCCTCGGAGACGCCGGTAGGGCCTTGGCCCGGGCGGTTGATTCGAGCGGGTTGTTCTTGGAAGCGCATTTTGCGCAAATGCTGCGAGGCGAACGGTCGCTGGAGCAAATCCAGGGCGAGGCGCACCGGCTTCCCGTGGAAGCGCAGCCGGATGGTGCGCTGGCCTCAGACCGCCGCAGTGCGATGCAGCTCGATGCGATGCAGCGCCAAGCCATCAGTCTGATCGGCCAGGCGTGGGCTGGACAGCCGTTTCGAATTCAGATCGAGCGTGATCGGGAGCGCAATCGCGAGGCCGCCAATGCGGGAGATGCCACGGGTCTATTCGTGGCAACGCTTACCATGCGTCTTGCCAACCTCGGCCAGCTGTGCGCGCGCATTCGCGTCGTGCAAAGCACGGTGGGCGTGCAGATCGAATCGGACCAGTGCGCCGCGCTGAGCACAGAATTGCCGCAACTGGCACGTGCGTTGTCGGCGCGCGGCCTGGAGCTTGCGCAGTTGACCGCAGTCCCCGCAGCGGTTGGGGGCGTTTGATGGCTACAAAACCCGAACTGGAGACTCCAGCGCTTCGAGCTGTGGCGCTTTCCTACGAAGAGCGCGATGCCGCGGCTGGACTGTCACCGCGCGTGGTGGCAAGCGGGCAGGGCGCCGTTGCTGAGCAGATCATCGCGCGCGCGCGCGAATTCGGCATTCCCGTGCACGAGTCCCGGGAGCTTGTGGCGGCGTTAATGGATTTTGATCTTGATCAGCGCATACCGCCGGCACTGTACGTTGCCGTAGCCGAAGTGCTGGCATGGGTCTATCGACTGGAGCACAACATCTCGCCGGCCCCGCTTGTTGCAGCCGTTCGACATGAACCGTAATGGGTGATCGCTTGCACACCGATTAAAGAGGGCAAATCCCGTGAGGCGGCAAGCTCGCCCTAGCCGCGCGAGGTCAGCCAGCGCGATTTGGAAAAGACAAAAAACGGCTCCCTCGCATTGCAACCACAAGTGACGGCATCGATTCCCGGCAAAATCGCATCGTGCGGATAAAGGCCTCCCTTGAGGCCCGCAGCGACAAAATGCTCCGCGATGTTTGCACCGAACAGCCGAACGTGATCTTTCTGGCCGAAAAATAGTTCCGCGGCATCGGTCGTGGCTGGTGAGCAAAATTCCATCGTGTCGCTTAAGAGCGGGGAATACGGAGTCTGTGCGATTAGCCAACCGTCGTCGGCCAAGCAGCGCGCCAGTTCACGGATCGCCCGATGCGGGTCCGCCACATGTTCGAGCACGTGGTTGCAGATAATCAAGTGAAATCGGCCGGTTGGCTGATCGAGTTGTTCAACGTCCAGTCGCAGGTGCAAAGGATCCCTTGGCGTCAAATCCCCGCCGAAATAGTCGGCGCGCGCGATCGCTCGTAGCTTGCGCTCGATGTTTGGTTCGGGTGCGATATGCAAAATAGGCTGCTCAAGGGAATCTTCCAAGATCCCGACCGCATTTATATAAAGCCAGATATGCCGCTCTCGGTCGTTGCAGTGGCAATGCGGACAACTATGCAATGTCAGATCCGAGCCTATGACGTCCAGCGCGGCACACAGCGCACTGCGCTTGTCGCGTTCAGGATGCGGAACCCATTGTTCCACTGGTTGCTCGCACATTGCGCATAAAGGCATGCTGGTATCCCGTCGTGCCGATCTTGGAGGGATCTTGGGCGCAGTTGCATCCTCGGGTAGATCGGATATGCCAGCCAAAATGGACGCAATTTGCGCCACTGTGGCTAAGCAGCCCATCACTGCTGGCGCGCTATGAATGCTCGGCAGTGGCCGGCATTTGCGCCTCTTTTCGCGCGTGGTGGCGCGGCACACGCTCCTTATATTGGATGGTCTCCCCGCTCCCCGGGTGAAAGCACGAGCGCAATGATGACAGCACGACTTCCAGACCCGGCACTTGAGCAGGTCACGGCACCCGCGTCGGCTGCGGCGCCGATTTACGTGACCAAGCCGCTGTTGCCCCCGCTGGAGGAATTTCTTCCCTACTTAAAGAGCATATGGGCGAGCGGCACCCTGACAAACGGCGGGCCGTTCCATAAGAAACTGGAGACGGCACTGTGTGAGTATCTAGGAGTGGAGCACATCTGTCTTTTCAGCAACGGCACGCTCGCACTGCTTACCGCTATCCAAGCGCTTCGTATCTCCGGCGAGGTAATAACCACGCCATATTCGTTTGTCGCTACGTCGCATTCCTTGTTGTGGAACAGTATTCAGCCGGTTTTCGTAGACGTGCAACCCGGATCGCTGAACCTCGATCCCGACCGCATCCAAGCCGCGATCACTCCACGTACGACGGCGATCCTCCCGGTTCACTGTTATGGCCATCCTTGCGACGTTGAACGCATAGAGCGCATAGCCGACGACTACGGCTTGAAAGTCATCTACGACGCTGCCCATGCGTTTGGGGTGCGCTGGCGGGGCCATAGCATTTTGCGGTACGGCGATCTGTCGGTGTTGAGTTTTCACGCAACCAAAGTCTTTAATACTTTCGAGGGCGGTGCGGTAGTTTGCCCGGACGCCAAAACCAAGCAACGCATCGACCGACTGAAGAACTTCGGGTTTGTCGACGAAGTCACGGTGGTCGCACCCGGAATCAATGGAAAGATGAACGAATTGCAGGCGGCATGTGGCTTGCTGCAGCTAAAGCACATCGACGATGCGATTTCGCGCCGCGCTACGATCGCTCGCGTTTATCGCGAACAACTCAGCGGTATCGAAGGTATTTCTTGCCTGCCACAGAACCCGGAGGCGCAGAGCAACTACGCCTATTTCCCCGTCCTCGTATCGGCGCCCTACTGCCGTACGCGAGACGGGCTGTATCAGCACTTGCGCGCTCGCGGAATCTACGCCCGCAGATATTTTTATCCCCTCATTTCGGACTTCCCCATGTATCGCGAATTGCCGTCTGCGGCACACGCGAACCTGCCCGTGGCAGCAGATGCGGCGCAGCGGATCTTGTGTCTGCCGATCTATCCGTCACTGACGGATGCGGAACAGGCGGCGGTGATCGACGCGATCCTCGCCGATTGAGCGCGAGGTGTCATAAACTCGGCTCTGAAGGCTTCTTTAGGCGTGCGCGTTGATGACACTCAGTAGTTGGGCCGGTGAATTGATCCGCAGCGACTCATCTTCCGAGATCTTGATACCGTAGTTCTCTTCCACAGCAAGAAAAACGGTCATCACGTCCAGTGAGTCGATGCCGTTGTCGCGAAACGACTTGTTGGAATCAAAGCGAGACATGTCGGGGACTACGTCCAAACCGGCAATAAGATCTGCAAGTGTCTTGAGCTCAACCATTTCATTACCCCACTTTTTTACACACGCAACTTGACCAAGATAGTCCAACCCCAAATCCGCTTAAAACCAGCGTCCGGACCGACGGATTGTTGAGTTCCTTTTGCAGCAGCAGGGGAATCGAGGAGGAGACGGTGTTGCCGGTCTGCAAGATATCCATCCGAACTTTGTCTCTCTCCAGGCCAATCCGTTTTGCAAGCGTCTCGACGATGTAGCGGCTGCCCTGGTGAAAGATGAAGCAGTCCACATCCTCTTTGCCCAGCTGTGCCCGATCCAGTAGCTGCGCGATATCCCGGGGAACAGCAGTGGCGGCAAAGTTAAACACTTCGCGGCCATTCATGTGCAATACGCCGTCCCGGCAAATCAGCGCACCGGTGAGATCTCCCTGTGTTCCGAAAGTGAAGGGACCGCAGAGCAGAATCGGGTCGGGACCGATCAAGGTCGCCGTTGCCGCGTCGCCGAAAAGTAGGACCGTGCTCTTGTCGGCCGGGTCGATGATCTTGCTATACGGATCGCAGGTCACCAGTACGCCTCGAGACAGGCCGTTGGCTGCCAAGAACGCTTGCAGCACCGAAACACCGTAAACGTAACCGGAGCAGCCAAGGGAAATATCAAACGCAGCACAGGCATTGGGCAGGTGGGCGCGTGCCTGTAACAACGCGGAGACATGGGGCATATTGGTGTCTGGATTCTGGGTTACGACCACCAGTGCTTCGATTTGTCCCCGTGACACCCCACTTTGTTCGATGAGCGTCTGTAAGGCGGCCAGCGCGAGGTCGCTGGTGTCCACATTCGGCGCCTTAACGGCGCGCTCCAGGACCCCAATCTTTTCGTTCAGAAAAGATTCGTCAACGTCGAAGGTCTCACGCAAGTCCAGGTTGGAGGCGCGCCCTGGCGGCACATGCACCGTGATTTTCTCGATTCCGAGCATCGCGCACTCACGCAAGGGAGAAAAAGATCTCGCCGACCTTGCGGCCGTCCAGCAAAACTTCGCTTCGCGTCAGTCGGTCGTGCAAGCTAGCGACGATCGCCAGCGCTCGTTCGTTTGCAGCGCTGTGACGTACGTATGCCGCAAAGCGCCCGCGCACGAAAAGCCATTTGCCCGGCGCCTGGGGAAAAACCGCTTGGTGTAGGGCCTTGGTCATCGCAACCCACACTTCGATATCGGTGTAATCGACCGATCCGAGCAAAAGGCCTCGGCGCTGGGAAAGATCGATTCGCATTGGCGCCACGATCTTGTCTTCCGCATAAGGGTAACGCCCTGTCACCGGCAAATCCGTCTCGATTAGGTGCGCTTTTTGGCGTTGTCCGCTTTGGGCGAAAGCGCACACCGCATACACGGGTTGACCTTCTGGCGCAGCGCCAATTCGAATGCCGACCTGGTGGCGAGCAAGACGATGAAATGAAAAATCGATGTCCTCAATCGGCGCACCGGGCAAGGCATCTTGCAGCCAAAGCAGCGTCTGATTGAAGACGTCCGTTCCGTGCAGGTAATTGCGATTGCCCTTAAAGGCCAAATCGAGCATGGTTTGGGCCATTGCGTGCTCTCTCGCTAGCGGCTTGGGCCTGCCTGAATGGCGCGAAGCGGTTGCGCCGGGTTGCCGAACACCGAGGTCTGTGCCCGCACGGGCTTGACGACAACACTACCCATGCCAACCTGGGCACGCGCTCCGATCTTGATGTTGTCGCGAACGGCGACAGCCATGCCAAGTGTTGCGCCGTCGTCGATGCAGGTGTGTCCCCCGATCAGACTACCGACTGACATCCAGACGCACTCGCCAATTTCCGCCCCGTGTCCAATGTTGCACAGGTTGCCGATGATGCAGCCGGCTCCGATCCGGGTGCTGGTGAGTATGCCGCGTACCACAACGCAACCGGAGCCAATTTCTGCGCCCTCGCCGACGATGACGCTGGCAAAGTGCGGGAACTTGCGAACCCTGTTATCGAGGCCGCGATAAGCGTTCATGCCGGCCGCACCTATCGTCACGTGATCTCCAACGGTTGTTCCAGCCTTGAGCCAGGTTCCGCGGTGGACCGCGCAATGCGCGCCGACGCGAACCCCCGGGTCGATGCGTGTCTCCGGATGGATCTGCGTATTCGCACCGATGGTCGCGCTGGGATGGATGCCAAACGGTCGAGCGACCGCGTCGCTTACCGCGACGAGCGATTCGGCAAGCAGGCGCTGGCCCAAATCGATGAAAACCGAACGAGGATCGGGCACAGGGATACAAGTGATACCGACGAATCGCCGACTCAACATTTCAACGAGTTCCGCAGGACACAAGGTTACCGAGCCTAGGGTGACCTCGTGGTACTCGATACCGGGTTCGCGGTCACAAAAGCATAAGTCGCCCGCCCGTGCGTGGCCAAATCGGGCGATTCCCGAGAAGCTACGCTGCTGATGCGCGCGCGGAATCACGGTGTCGAGCGAAGACACGGGCAGCGAACGCGACAGAACGAAGTTTTCCATGGTCAGGGAAAAGTGCTTTCCGGATGCCGGACATCTGCTGCCGTGACGCGCGTAGCTTGCCACTGCGCAACCGTCGGCTGGCTGATCGGACCCAAGAGCCGCAAGTCGATATCGAGATAGGCGAGGTCAAGTATTTGCAGGACGCGATCGCCTAGGCACGAACCGCTCGCGTCGAGCGGCTCCAGCGCAAGAAATCGTCTGAAAACTGGCTGTTGCATCTGGTATTGCCGATACTTCTCGCGGACGCGACGTAGCGCCTCGAGGTAGCCGTCGGCTGACAAAAGTCCGGCCGACCTGGCGCTGCGTGCCAGAACCTCCCACTCGAAATAGCCCGCAGCAAAGTTTGGCGAATGCTCGTTGCTGTTTTGACTGGTGTGTTGCCGGAAGGCCGAACCGAAGAACCCGATACCGACGATTGCGTGACCGGCTCTCGCGAAGTTGTACATTAGTGCCACGTCCGTGAGAAATCGAAACGGGCGCTCCAGCGTCCCGAACGGCAAGTCGATCGAACGCAGCGCGGCCGAATCGATCAGCATGTTGGTTGGTTCGCCTATGGGATTACTAATTCGGCCGATCATTTCCTCGTAGATCGCTTCCGGCAGCAATCGGCTCACGGCCCCTGCCGGTACTACCGTAGGGGCGTGCAGGATGCGGCCGGTCGAGTCAATGAAATGACGATGGTGGAAGACCAATTTGGCGCCAGTACCCTGCGCCGCCTGCACCAATGTTTCGACGGACGTTGGATACAGCAAGTCGTCGTCGAACAGAAACTTGAGGTATCTGCCGCGCGCAAGGCGCAGCAGGTTGTCGCGGTTGGTTGCGCCGCGCCGGGGCGTCGGGTTGCGCACATAGCAAATGCGCGGGTCGCTCCACTTGGCAAGCAGTTTCTCGATATCGTCGGTCGGACAGTCGTCGCTTACGATCAGCTCGAAGTCGCGGTACGTCTGGGCCAGCGCACTTGCGATGCAGGCGTCGAAGAAGTCCGGGCGATATGCCGGGATCAGGATGGAGACGTCAGGCATCGGCTACGGGAAAATAAGAAAAATGGCTCCCGCGGATTGCAACCCCAGGTTGCACCATCGACTCCGGGCAGTACGTCTTCATGACGGTACGGGCCGCCTTGGAGTCCGGCCAACGTAAACATCTGCGCAAAATCAGAGCCGAATAGCCGGCGCGCACGGTCGGAACCAAAAAACAAGTGCGCGGCCCTTTTTGTCGGCTCGACGGTGAAGGCCAGGGTGCGCTTTAGCATCGGCGCGTAAAGTGACTGAGCGACCAACCAGCCGCTGTCCGAAAGAGCGTGAGCCAGAGAGCGGATGGTTGCGGCGACGTTGGTCACAGTCGGAAGGATTCGGTTGCAGACGATAAGGTGAAAGTGCGCCGCGTCGGAGCGACGCAGTAGCCGATCAAGTTCGGATTCCTCAATGAACGTCCAATCGATCGCAAGACGCGCCAGTTTCTCCCGTAGCCGCGCTTCCCCGCCGACGTGCAACGCGCGTCGACCCAGCGTATCGTCTAGTACCCCCGTGCTTGCCAAATACATCCAGGTGTGGCGCTCGCGATCGTCGGCTCCGCAACCCGGACAAATATGCTGATCGGTATCCGCGCCGACGGCCTCGAGAACCCGTAGCAAGGAGCTGTGCGCGGTTCCCTGCGGATCGGCAAGCCAGCGCTCTACTGACTGTTCGCAGATTGCGCAAAAGGGCATCACCGACCCACCGCGCGGCCAAAAACATACGTCCCTGCGCACGCGCAGTCGCAAACGCATGCCATTGCCTTAATTCTCATCACTACACTCCCCCGACAGACAGCGCGCCCGGCACGACTGCCCATGGCGCTGTTGCGCCGCTGCCGTTTGCATAGTTTTACCGTCGCAGCGACTTACTCAAGCGTCAAAAAGAGCACCTTTCGCCCGACTTGAGCCTGTCGGATCGCGTGGGGGCTGTCGAGAAATTACGCGCTGCTCGTTGCTTTGGTGCAGCAGACTAATTCAGCTCGACGCACAGCGGCTACGCCGGCGGCAGCGGTGGTGCGATGTCGCGTGACGGGCTATTGGCTCTGCCGTCAGATCAAGTTGGGGTCTTGCGGTTTAGTTATTGGCGCACTGCAGGCAGCTGTCGTCGTGGCGGGCAAATGTTCCGGTGGTAGGCCTGAAACATGGCGCTCGATCATACGAATCATCAAGGCCTCCAAGTCGCGTGTGTAGCTGGTGCTGTCAAAGAGCGCACAGTTTTGGCGATTGCCGATTAGGCGTTCGCGCAGCTTGCGCAGCCTGCGCCGGTCACGAGCTAGGTTAAGCGCAATTCGCTCGTAGTCCTGCAGGTTTGGTGCCACCAATTCCGGCAGTCCTGCCGCTGTGACTAAACTAGCGGCGACGCGAGAAACAAAAGTCTCGCCAAGAACCGTAAGTACCGGAACGCCAACCCACAGCGCATCGCTTGCGGTCGTGTGTGCATTCACTGGTACAGTGTCAAGAAACAGATCGGCGGCGCTGATTCGCGCCATATGTTCGGCAAGGTCGAGTCGGGGAGCCCAGAAAATCCGGCTTGGTTCCACGCCGCGTATCCGAGCTTGTGCAAGCAGGTTCTTGCGAGCCTGCGGGTTGGTCTCAAACAACCACAAGACGGCATCGTCGATTTGCCGTAACAGGGAGCACCAGAGGTCAAATACCGGTGGTGTGACTTTGTAATTGGCGTTGAAGCAGCAAAAGACAAATGCTTCAGAGGGAAGTTGCCACCTCGACCGACCGGTCGGCCCCCCTGCCGGCCGCAACCTGTCATTGGGTTGGTAGCAGTTTGGCAATTGCGCAATTTTTTCCGTGAAGCCATCGGCGTGTTCCAACGGAGTAACGATGGGATCGCCAATGACGTAGTCGTAATATGGCGATCCCAGAGAGCCGGGAAATCCGAGGAAATTTACCTGGATGGGAGCTGCGCGATACGCAAAAACCTCGTTGCGCGAATACAAGGTGTAGCCCTTGAGGTCGATGAGGATGTCGATGGCATCGCTACGGATGCGGCCTGCGAGTGTGCAAGACGACATCTGGCTTGCCTCAACGAAGAAGTTCTCGCCGATTGCGTCTTTGATACGACGACGCGTTGCCGAGGCATCGTCGATCCCGTAGGAGTAGGCATGGATGGAAAACCGATTGCGATCGTGGCGCTCGAGCATTTCGGCAATCAAATATGCCGTGGCGTGTTCATGAAAATCGCTCGATACGTATCCAACTCGTATTGTCGAATTGCGCCGATGCGCCCTGCGGGAGGGGAGCGCAGCGATGCCTTGGAAGATTTGGTCGGCGTGCGCACGAGAAGCGGCCAGTTGTTGCTGCCTTGTCCAAGGAAAAGCAAGGCTGTAAAAGGGAACAGGTTGCCCGCGCTCCGCCGCAACCAGTTCGTTTAACGTCGCGAAGTCTTGCTCCAGCGTCTCCCAGTAAGAGCCCTCGAGCGAGGTAAACAGCACCGCCGACATCATCGGCACGGGATTTGCCCCTAACGCCAGTGCATTGCGGAAGCTCTCTCGTGCTTCTTCGGGCAGCTTCAGGAATTGGAACACGTTGCCAAGCTGCGCAAAGGCCTCGGCACAACGCGGGTTGCGTTTAAGAACGTCAAATAGGGCTTGGACCGACTCCTCCATGCGACCCACCCGGTACAGCGCCTGTCCGAGCTGCAGATGCAGTCCCGCGTCACCGACGGCTTGCATGTCGACCGACCGGAACAACGCTACGAGATCATGATGCCGGCCCGTGCGTGCCAGACATTGCGCCGCAATCGTCAACCCGAGTTCAGAGCGAGGATCCAGCGCCACCGCCTGAGAGGCCGCGGCGGCGCTGCGCTCTAAATCCGCGAGCTTTAGGCGGGCGTGGGCAAGGTTTAGCCACATGACCGAATCGTGCGGCAAAGCGGCAACGGCTGCTTCGTACGCGTCCGCAGCTTCCGCCCAGCGTTGTTCGCGCGCGTGCGCTAAACCACGCAAATACGCCTGATCGGCGTCCTGAACGGTTCCGCCGTCTGGTCGCTGCTCGCGAGCTTGGGTGCGCATCACAGCGTCCGAGGTGTGCATCTTAGTGCGCTGCCGGCAGGTGCTCTGGAGGGGCGCCTTGCTCCCACAGCGCGAGCATCCTGGTGAAAAGGCCCTCTAAATCACGGGTGTACTGTTCGCTGTCAAATAGTGCGCAGCCCGTGCGGTTGCTCGCAAGCCGTTCTCGGATCTTGCGCAAGCGCTCGGGTTCCTGCGCCAGCTCCAGCGCAAGCTGTTCATACGCCTGACTGTCGGCGGCAACGAGCTCGGGCAAGTCGGCGGCGTGCAGCACGCTACTGGCAACACGAGACACGAAGCTCTCCCCCGCCGTCGTGATCATCGGCACACCGGCCCAGAGCGCGTCGCTCGCAGTGGTGTGCGCGTTCACGGGCAGGGTGTCGAGTGCCAAGTCGGCCAGCTGTAGGCGCGCAAGATGGGCCTCCAAGGGCATGTGGGGCGCCCAGATCAGCCGTTCGTTGTCGATGCCTCGACGCTGTGCCTCCAGCAGCAGATTGCGCCGCGCCTGTGGATTGGCCTCATACAGCCATAAGACGCTCCCATCGATCTGACGCAATAAGCGGCACCAGCAATTAAAGACGCTTGCGGTGATCTTGTAGCTATTGTTGAAAGAGCAAAATACAAAACCCTGCTCGGGCAGCCCACAGTCTGCGCGTGTTGGCCGCGGGCCGATGTGACGTTGCCGATCATTGGGCTGATAGCAGTGCGGCATTTGTGCGATCTTTTCGCTGTAGCTCGCGGCGTGCTCGATCGGGGTGACGATCCGATCCCCGATGATGTACTCGTAACACGAGGCTCCGATCGTTCCCGGGTAACCGAGAAAATTCACCTGGATGCGTGCAGCGTGACGGGCAAAGACGCCAAAACGCGCGTTCAAGGTGTAGCCCTTGAGGTCGAGCAAAACGTCGATGTCGTCGCTGCGGATACGCTCGGCCAAAGCACGATCCGACATCTGACGCGCATCGATAAAGTGGTCAGCAGCGGCGATGATGCGTTTGCGAATCTCCGAGCCATCGTCAGGGCCGAAGGAATAAAGGAAGATCTCAAAGCGCTTGCGGTCATGAAGTTCTAGGAGATCGGAAATCAGGTACGCAGTGGCGTGACGAAATAGATCGCTGGTCGCGTAGCCGACCCGTATTCGAGCATCTGCACGGCGCGCTGGAGGAGGTGGCAGTGACTCGATCGTGCCGCAGCGATCTTTCCAATGTGCCTGCGCGGCGGCCAGTTGTTGGGCGCGGGTCGAGGGTACGGTGAGCAGCTGGAAGGGGATCGCCTGGGTGATGCCTTCCTCGAACGCGCGTCGCAGGTCGGCGCAGTCTTCGGCGGCCAAATCCCAGCGGCACGCGTGGTGCGACTCGTAGGCCATGGCCGAGAGCATCTCGGCGCGGTTGGCGCCGAGCGCGAGCGCCGTCTTGAAGCATTCACGCGCCTCTTCGTGCATTTTCATGCGTTCGAAAACGTTGCCCAAGTGCACGTGGGCTGCAATGAAGGTCGGCTTGCGCTGCAAAGCGCAGAGGTAGGCCGATACGGCCTCCGCGTACCGGTACATCGCACAATAGGCGTCGCCCAGGGAAAAATGTGGACTCGGATCCTCAACGGATGCGAGGTCCAGCCGTTGCAACAGCTCGATCATCTCTTCGTGCCGGTTGGCAGCCGCAAGGCACTGGGTGGCGATCGAAATCGCGAGCTCCGAATGGGGGTCAAGCGCAGCTGCGCGCCGGGCGGCGGCGACGCCTTGCTCCAGGTCGCCGAGCTTGACTCTTGCGTGCGCCAGATTAAGCCAGAAGACCGCATCGTCCGGATTGTGCTTCGTGGCCTGGTCAAACGCGTCAGCAGCCAGTGCCCAGCACTCTCGCTTGGCAAGTTGCAGGCCGCGCAGATAATCGGACTCCGCTCGCGCGCTGCGCTTATTGGCACGTGCCACCGCGGAGCGCTTACTTGCGATCGATTTCGATAAGGTGTTGTGCATTGCTGCTCTTAACGCCGCTCGCGGGAGCCGAAAAATCCTTTGCTGTGCGCTCCGCAGCGCGTTGCCATCAGGGCAAAAAAGGGCCGCATTTCGGCCACGTCCCTGGTCAATGTAGATGCGACGTGGCAACGGCGTTTGGGAGAATTGTGGGCCGATGGCATTGCAGTTTGCGGCCAGACCCGTGGCATGCCGCCTTAATCGCGCAAGAACTGATCCGTAACGAACTTGCTCGCGTGGGCAGAGGCCGCGGTCAGTGTGTCTTTGGGCGCATCCGCGGCAACAGAGCCTATGGCCTCGGTTCTGCGATGGCATCCAAACGCGTTAACTGGCCGCATAGCGTTGGCACGCGTGGGTAGCTGGCATGTTTTGCCATCAGCAAGTTTGCGCTTGCGTGGAACTCTGGCGGCAGCTCGTAAGCTGTCGTGGAATTGTGAAACAAGGGGACCCGCAAGACCCGGCCACATGTTTTGGTGCCGGCCTCGAGTCGCTGCAAGCACAGGTCCGTAGCCCAAAGGTGCCAGCCCAGATTTCGATCAACCTGCACCTTGGCGTCGCGGTGCAAGATCACGGCGAATTCATCAATGGATACCGCTCGGGCGGAGGCGGCGTGGCTAAAAAGCGCGGTCCGATCAATCACCAGACCCGCGTAGCGCAGACCGCTCTCCAGACCGTCGTCGGCGTGCAGCCCGGCAAATCCAATGGGCGCATCGTGTTGGGCGTCTTTATCTAGCGCTGTGAGCTGCTGTGCGATGGCGATCCCGCTGCCCGCCGGAAAGTACACGTCCTGGTGGGCAAATATCCGCCACGCATGCCGCGCGGCGGTGCAGCCTTTGGCATAGGCATCGGCGGCGTTGGCCGCACCTTGCACCGGCACAACATCGGCGTCAACCTCACGCAATCCGGGAGAGCGAGCGATATTGAGTTCGTACTGCCAAGGCCGGTTTGTCGCCACGATCACGGAAAAAGGCGCCAGCTCCTCCAAAGAGGTTTGTTGCGGCTTTGGCCACTTTTGGGCCACGACGACCATCTGGTAGAGCCCGAGGTTGCGCAGAGCCGTTGCTGTTGGCAGCCCCAGCGCCTGGGCGGCGGCGACAAGGTGCGTCAAAAACTTGCCTTGCGCTGGTTCGACGCGAAATTGATTCTGCAGATTCGGCAGCCATCCGCTGTCCAGCAACGTTTTAAAGACCGATGACGCAGACAAAAATCGAGTGTGCTTGCGATCGAGCAGTCCCGCCTCGTCGTACGAGACGTCGCCGGCCAGCATCCTTTGCACAACCGAAATATGCGTCATGTTGGCAAGGCAACTGACGATACGAGCATCGGGCGTCGTCATGTCATACAACTGTGCGAGCACGCCTTGGGCTTCGGGCGATTGCTCAAAAAGATTCGCAATGACAATAACGTCAAAATCCGGCCCGAGCCGCTGCAAATCGTCCTTGCTAAAGGGCTGCAATTGGACGCGATCAAGATCAGACGAAGCGGCGATGCGCGGTTGGGGGATGGCACCAATGCTGACCCATTGCACGCGCGGATGCGATTGCCGAAATTGTTGCTCTAGACGGTCGTCGGCAAACCCTAGTTGAAGCACGCGCTTGGCATCGCCGGGAATGGCACTGAGCAGGTGTGCGTGAATCGCTTCGACCCGTTCATTCATCGCAATCCTTCCGGGTTGGGCAGGTGCTTGTGCACCATTGCCTTGGTCAAGGCGTTTCGCAAGGTTGCTTCGTACGCGTTTTTAACGGAACGATCTGCAAAGTGCTCATGCGGCAGATTTTTCGCGAACTGTGGGCATCGATTGTGCAAACGCTGCGCCGAAGGAGGAACGCCCACTCGCAAGGCGTGGTGTGCCCACAGGCTCGAGCAGACCTCCGAAATCCGGGCGCATGGTGCGCGCCGTCATGCGCTCGGCGATCGTGGTGGGTACCTTCTCGAGGGTTACGGACATGAAGGCCGCCGAAGACTGGGCGCTCGGCGCAAGATTGGCGTCAAGCCACTTGAATTCGCGCAGCTTGAAGCGGTGTTCGAACCATCCCAGATACCAAAACCAGTCTGTGTAATACAGCCAGGAGTTCTCATTCATGGCGCGTACATGGGTCGGGTCTTGCCACGCGCTGAGGCCCTTTTCGTAGGGCACTTCGATGACCATCAGTCCTCCGCATCGGAGCAGGTCAAGGCAATTGCGCATCATCCTTGGAAGGTCGGGCACGTGCTCCAGTACGTTGTTGGCATAAATCAGATCAGTTGCGCCTGGGTGGAGCTGCAAACTTCCCCAAAATGGGGATTCAAAGTGAGCCGGCCACGTCTGTGGCTGACAAAGATCCAGGCGAAGGTCCGGTTGGGCACTGTCTAGGACGTCGATGTTCAGCCACCCGGGGCGGTAGTCCTTGCCCGAACCGATGTGCAGCAAGCGCTGCGCTAGCGGAGCGGAGCCATCGACGCTGCGAGCAGTCGCAAAGACCGTTCGCGCGAAGCTAAGCGCGCGTTCGAATTCCCCCGCTGGTTTGCTATTGCGGAAATACTCCAGTTGTACTGCGGCCCGCGTGAGAAATTCCTCTTGAGAATATTCTTGGGAGAAGAATTCTTCTAAGGTCTGGTCGGTGAACCAACTGATGCTTTGTTCGAACGCGGCGCTAGGCAGGGTACGCTCCGTTCGCTCGGAGACTACGGGAGTTCCAAGCGAAAGAACATGAAATGCGCGCACTTGCTCGAAGCGAGCGCTTTCGTAGAAGTGACAGTTAAGGACCGCGCGCGACTGCATGATAAAAGCGTCGCGCTCTGGGCCATAGACGGGCCCATCAAACACGGTCACGCAGCGTCCGGTCTTCTCGATGCGCTCGATCAGTTGCTTGCGACGTTCGTTCATCGAGCCGAAAAACAGCAGATCGATGGGTCGCTGGCTTAAGGCGGGCGCGCTTGCTGCCGGTAAGTATGGCGCGTAGCCAAAGCAAATCAGTGGCACCTTATCGGGTCGATCGGTGTACGCATGACAATTGGCGGCGTCGTAGTCGATCACGGGTGAGCCGCGCAGCAGCTCTAAATAGGCCGGCGGCAGGCGGCTGCCGCCGTCGCCGAGCTGCTCTAGATTGACGAAAATGCAAGGAAAGTTTTGCCGTATCGTCGGGTCAAACCCAAGGTGCGCGCCAAATACCAAATTGGGGGCATCGCGGCGCAAGCGGTTTTTTGCGATGGTCACCAACGCGCCAAGCTGCTCCAGACGGTGCCGAAAGTAAAAGGCCGCGTCCAACAGTGCCATGGAGTGTACGTAGCCCAGGGGCTGGATGATGCAAAGGTGAACGCCGGTGCTGGGCATCGAACTCATCAGAGGGCACTCGTCGGTTGGGGTGGCCAAAACTTTAGCCCGCCACGTCGGTGCGATTCGCAAGATAAGGCGACACCAAGCCCCCCACTTCGGCGCTTGGCTCCCCGATGGCGCACGGCCCCCGAGTGCCCTTGCGCCGTTGGGACCAGGTCCTAGATGCCAGCAAACCGCAGCGTTCGATGAAAAAAGATATGCAGCAGGCTCATCGTGCGGTGCGCCGCCGGCTAGCGCTTTGTACCCAGATGGCTGCTGCGAAATGGCTGGCAGCAGAACTCCCGCGGCAAGACCTGCAGACAGCTTTCAGCGGTTCTTGGAATTGCGCCCGGTTCCGGGCGCAGTTTTCCCCGTGGTCCTTGATTGATCTATGGTGAACTTGCATGGCGCTGCGAGGGTTGCACGGGATTTCCGGCAGCCGCCCGCAACAAAGTTTCCCAGTGATCACCAATGGCGTAGCCGAATGCAACTGCACCCGTTTCCGGAACCGGATGCTCCCGAACTCGAGCATTACATGCTGTACTCGCACGCCGAAATCGTCGCCATTTTGCGGCGCATCGGCCAAGAACGTACGCTGGTGACCGTATACACCGGTGAGCAAGGTGAATTTGCGGTCACGATGGTTCTGCACGTGGATCCGGATTTTGACGAGGCAACCTGCGATATGCCGGTCAATCCCGACGCGCAGGCGCGCGTTTTGGGAGCACACGAACTGGTGTTTGTGGTCTTTTTTGAGAACATAAAGGTGCAGTTTCGCGCGCAGTTAGCGCAAGCAACGACATACGAAGGGCGTGCGGCGTTTCGTATCCGCCTGCCAACGCAGATGTTGCGACTGCAGCGTCGCGAGTACTTTCGCGTCCGCACCCCCATCATGGGAAAGGCGACTTGTCTTGTGCCACAAGCCAATGGCGCCGCAAAATACGAGTCGCTGCAGGTGCTCAATATTAGTGTCGGCGGACTTGCGGTGCTGAGCTACCCTCACAATTTTGAATTACCCGTTGGCGAAACAATCCGCAACTGTTTCCTGGACTTGCCTGGGGTCGGTCCGGTCAATGTGGCCTTCCGGGTCGTGAATGTCTACGAGGCTGAAGAAGGCGTCGAGGGTCGTCGTTGCGGCTGCCAGTTCGTAGATCTGCCGCCGCAAGCGCGGATGATGCTGCAGCGCTATGTCAATCGCGTGGAGGCCGAGCAGCGCAAGGCGTTAAATAGCGCCAAATCTGCGTAAAGCGGGGTGCTGCAATCGCGGCAAAAAAGCCTGAAGCACCGCAGTCGTGCCGCGGAGTCGGGTTCCGACCGGATTTAGACGGGATCGGCTTCGTCGCTGTGCGAGGAATACAACGCGTTCCAAGCCATTTCGTACTGGCTACCAGAGCCGATCCAGGCCACGGTGCCAACGGCCAGCGCGGCGGTATAGATTGCCGCGATTCGCTCGGCCGCCCGATCGCGACAGCGCACCCGCAGTGCGGTAAGCAGATGTTTGTGTCCAAGCGCATAGCGCCGCTCAAGCACTCTCATGCCATGGGCGAGCGGGAACAAGGATTCGGGAAGGCCGGCAATGCCGCGTTGGCCATGGCGCTGGCGTTCAGAAGTGTCCTCGAACCAAATAAATAGATCGCGCGCCTCATCGCTTTGCACTTTGCCTTCGGGGGGCGAAGAGGATGCATTGAGATCTCCCAGCGGTTTGGTCGCGTCTTCGGCCAATCGCCGGAAAAGTGCCATTCGACTCATTGCCAAGTTCCGTGCGCAAAACTCGCGAAATACGAGCTCTCCGACTGCCAGTTTCGGCACAAAAAGGCGCAACTGAAGGCTGGATGCGAAACAATTGCCATTTCGGAGGCTTGGGAGGGCAGATTTTTTCTTCTGCACAGGCCTAAAGTAACCCGTTGCGCTGCCGATATTCGCCCTTTTTCGCCGGCGACGCGGCCGAATAATCGAAGCGATCTCACCAATGCGTGCGCCGCCTCGGCTGTGCCGCGACAGCTTCGATGGCAGATTCGGAAAGCGGACAGGACCGCACCTTAGAGCCGAGCGCAAAGCGCTACGCGGACGCGCGTAAGGAAGGCCGTGTACCCAGGTCGCGCGATCTGGCGCATTTCATCGTTGTAGGCTCCTCCGTGGCGATGTTGGCGCTGGCGGGAGGGTCGCTGGCGAGCGCTAGTCGCGCCCTGCTGATGCAGGGTCTGCGCTTTGACGCTGTCACGGCGACCGAGCCGGCGCAAATGGCGCAGCGGCTTGGGGAGCTTGTCGGCGGTGCGCTCGTGGCAGTGGCTCCGATTTTTGCGGTGATGCTTTTTGCGGCGGTCGCTTCACCGCTGCTCGTCGGAGGTCTACTCTTTGTTCCCAGCGTCATCTTGCCCGATCTCGAACGCTTGGATCCAGTCGCGGGCTTGGGCAGGTTTTTGTCGTTGCGCTCTTTCGTCGGTCTGAGCAAAAACCTGCTTTTAACGGTTTTGCTGGCGATCGTCGGCGCCAGCTACATCATTGGCCACATGCAACAGTTTGCGGCCCTGGCCTCAAATTCGCTGCCGGCAGCTGTAAATCAGCTCTTCACGCTAGTGCTTAGCGCGTTTGCCCTAATGAGCATCGCCCTCGCCGCCGTGGCGGCAATCGACGTGCCGTACCAGCTCATTCAGTATCGCAATCGTTTGAAAATGACCGTGCAGGAAGCGCGTCAGGAGGAGCGCGAGCAGCAGGGTGACCCACGCCTCAAGCAACAAGTGCGTAAGGTTCAGCGCGAAATGGCGCGCCGCCGCATGATGGCGGCGGTGCCAAAGGCCGACGTCGTCGTGACTAACCCGAGCCACTTTGCTGTGGCGCTGAAATACCTCGAGGATCGGCACCGGGCGCCCGTCGTCGTCGCAAAGGGCATGGATGCTGTCGCTGAGCGCATACGCCAGCTCGCTCGCGAAGCTGGTGTGCCACAACTCGAAGCGCCACCACTGGCTCGCGCGCTGTATCAGCACGTGGAGATCGGTGCCGAGATCCCCGCGGCCCTTTATACCGCCGTGGCACAGGTTCTGGCCTACGTCTTTCAGCTCAAACGCTATGCGCAAGGTCAGGCGCCTAGGCCGGTCGAACCGACCAACATCGAGGTACCCGAGGGCATGGATCCGTTGGCGCCGATGGTGCGCGCGTGAACAGGGGCCGGCCCGCCACAGAAAGCTAGATCGATTCGAGAGGCAAGACCCATATTATGGACGCCATTTTAAAACATCCCTTGCTGCGTGCGATTCCGTGGCGCTCTCTGGCGGTGCCGCTGCTCGTCTTTCTCATCCTGGCAATGATGGTCCTGCCATTGCCGGCATTCGCTCTGGACCTGTTGTTCACGTTCAATATCGCACTCGCGCTGATGGTGCTAATGGTGGCCGCCTATACGAAGCGGCCGCTGGACTTTGCCGCTTTCCCGACCGTGTTGCTGCTCACAACTTTGTTGCGGCTGTCACTGAATGTGGCCTCGACACGCATCGTGCTCACTGAGGGGCACACCGGACCGGCGGCGGCTGGCAAGGTCATCGAATCATTCGGGCACTTTGTCATCGGCGGCAACTTCGCGGTCGGATTGATCGTTTTTGCGATTCTTGTGGTCATCAATTTCATGGTTGTCACGAAGGGTGCAGGGCGGATCGCCGAGGTCGCCGCGCGCTTCACCCTCGATGCCATGCCCGGTAAGCAAATGGCGATTGACGCCGACATGAACGCGGGACTGATTGACGACAAGGAGGCGCGCCGGCGCAGAGCGGAAATCGCGTTGGAGGCGGATTTTTATGGCGCCATGGACGGCGCGAGCAAGTTCGTGCGCGGCGATGCGGTTGCCGGAATTTTGGTGCTGTTCATCAACGTCATCGGCGGTCTCGCCGTTGGCGTGCTGCAACACGATTTGGCCATTTCAACGGCGGTCGACAACTATGTCTTGCTGACAATAGGCGACGGACTCGTGGCGCAGATCCCCGCGCTGGTGATCTCCATTGCAGCCGGCCTGATTGTTTCGCGGGTCGGCGAAGAAGAGGGTGATGTCGGCTCACAGATCGTGCAGCAGATGTTTTCCACCCCGCGTGCCTTATCGATTACCGCAGCGATCCTGTTTTTGTTGGGGATCATTCCGGGAATGCCCTCGATGGTCTTTCTTCTCTTATCGGGAGCTTGCGCCTACCTCGCGTGGTTGCTGCTTCGGCATGCTGAGCGCGAACGCCGTAATGCTGCGGCGGCGCCCGCCACGGCAGCACAAGCCGCACCGCTGGAAGCCAGCTGGGACGACATCGTTCCGGTTGATGTACTCGGACTGGAAGTCGGCTATCGGCTAATACCCTTGGTGGATGCAAACGCGGACGGTGAGCTACTTAAGCGCATCAAGGCCATACGTAAGAAATTCGCCCAGGAGATCGGCTTTTTGCCACCGGCGGTACATATTCGCGATAACTTGGAGCTAAAGCCCAGCCAGTATCGGGTGCTGTTAAAGGGCGTCATGGTCGGTGAGGGCGAAGCATTCCCCGGCATGCTGTTGGCAATCAATCCTGGCGGTGTAACGCAAACACTTCCCGGTACACCAACCAAGGATCCAGCATTCGGATTGCCGGCAATCTGGATCGACACGCGCCAGCGCGAGTCGGCGCAGGTGCTCGGTTATACGGTCGTGGACTGCGCAACGGTGGTGGCCACGCACCTAAATCACCTGTTGTTGACCAATGCCGGGCAGCTGCTCGGCCGCGCCGAAACCCAAGCGCTCGTAGATCACTTCGGCCGCCTGCACCCCAAGCTGATCGACGAACTCATTCCTAAGCTCATACCGCTGGCGACACTGCAGAAAGTGCTCGCGAACCTGCTTGAGGAGGGCGTTCACATACGCGACTTGCGCACCATCGTGGAGACCCTGGCCGACGGCGCCACGAAGACCACGGACGCGGCGGAACTCACCGCCCTTGTGCGTTCGGCGCTGCGCGCCTCTATTGCACAGAGCCTCTTTGGCAACACGCGGGAGCTGCCGGTGATTGCATTGGACAAGGAATTGGAAAAGGTTCTGACACAGTCGCTTGGCGGCCCTGGCGAGGCGGCCGCGTTCGAGCCTGGTTTGGTGGATCTGCTGCAGCGGGGTGCGGCGGCAGCAGCAAAGCGCCAAGAGGATTCGGGTCTGACGCCGACACTGTTGGTGGCCGACCGGTTGCGCGCACCACTGGCCAAGCTGCTAAAGCGCGCCGCACCGCGGTTGCGGGTGCTGGGGCATGCCGAGGTGCCGGAAACGAGTTCGATCCGGGTAAGCAATGTTCTTGGAGCCGGCGCGTAACGCGTCGAGAACCAAAGGAACCACGGGGTAGTGCGAAGTGCAGGGTTAGGAGATGAATATGGGATTTAGACGATACGTTGCTCCCAGTGCGCGCGAAGCGCTGGAACGGATTCGCAAGGAGCTTGGGCCGGAGGCCGTCATCCTCTCGAACCGGCGCTCCGGTGCGGGCAAGGTGGAAATCATCGCGGCCGCACAGGGCCAAATGCGCGCCTTGGTTGATGAACTCGGGCCAACGGAAGCGCGCGAAGCGTCGCGCAGACCGATGGACGGGCCAGCGGAGCGGGGGGCTGTATCGCCGATCCGCCGGTCCCCACCGGAATCTTTCCAGGAATTCATCCGACGACAAACCACGATTTCCACGCCGCGCCTGGACGCCGTTGCGATGTATAACGCCGTCGCAAGAGAACAGGAAGCAGCATCCAGTGAGACCCCGCCTGCTTCTTCGGTTAGCAACGACACCGAAAAAGAGCGTGGCGCTCCGGCGGTCTTCCGGCGACGCCCGTCGCGGTTGGCGATGACCGATACGGCCGCACAAACGAGGGCGGACACGAGCGACAAAGGGGTGGCTGCGCAAGAGGCCGCACGCGCCGCGCTACCAACTCCGGCGGCAGTTTCGCGTCGCCAACCCATGGAGCCTTTGGCTTGCGCACAGTCAGCCTGCACCGCGGATTCGCCCAAGGCACCGAGCGCGACACCGGCAACGCCGAAAACCGAGTCTGCGGTAGAAACGGGCACCCCAGCGCCTGCGGCGAGTCTTGCGGATGCACGTGTGATGGCCGAACTGCAGTCGCTTCGCTCGACGCTTTCGGACCGACTCTCCAACCTCGAGACCAGGATCGCCGCGCATCCCGCCCCCCAGAAAAAAGGCGAGCCGGCCCCTAGTCACTTAAGCGCTGCGCGACAGGCTTTAACAAGGCTGATTATGTCGGGTTTCTCTCCAGAACTGGCGCGCCGAATCGCCGAAGTCGTCCCGGCGACGCTCGAGGCCAAGGACATCGACAAATGGCTGCAAGAGGTCATAGCCCGTCACGTACGCTGTCCCGAGGATGCGGGCAATCCGCTCTTTCATCCCGGGGCGATCGCGCTCCTCGGTCCCACCGGGGTCGGCAAGACCACGACAATTGCCAAGCTTGCTGCGCGCTTTGTCGTCCGTCACGGCGCCGCGGCCTTGGGTTTGGTCACGCTCGATTCTTACCGCATCGGCGGGCACGAACAGTTGCGCAGCTATGGACGCATTCTCGGCGTTCCGGTTCATAACACTCATGATGTAGTAAGTCTGCGCGATTTGCTTGCTTCGATGCAAGGCAAGCGCCAGGTGCTGATCGATACTTGCGGTGTTTCGCAGCGCGACCAAAGACTTGCCGAGATGCTTGCCATGCTCGAGCAGGTGCGCTTCGCGGATCAAAAGATCCGACGCGTCCTTCTGGTCAATGCGGCCTCACACGCGGAAACGCTCGACGAGGTGGCGCGTGCTTGGTGCGTTCAGGGCACGTGCGGCGCAATCTTGACGAAAATCGACGAGGCGGCGCGTATCGGCGGGGCGCTTGATGTCCTGATGCGCTATCAAACGCCCCTGCTGGGACTCACCAACGGCCAGCGGGTTCCCGAGGATTGGCATCCCGGAAATCCGCCGTTACTGGCCCATATCGCGTTAAAGCCCTTTGGTGCCGCTTTCAATCTTGGGGCTGAGGAGTTGCAGACGCTAAGCAATCGGGGAGCGCTTCTTGCCTGAGAGGACTGGGTGGACGGCGGGCCGCGGTGGCCCGTCGGACCAAGCAAGTGGTCTGCGCAAAATCTTCGATCAGCTCTTGCTGCCGTGGGGTCTGATGTTGCAGCCAACGGCGCGCTCGGCCCTGCACGCCGAGGCCCTGGCGGATCGCGCGCGGCGGCTAGCGGCACTTAGTGGCGCCACATTGCTTGTTGACGCGGCCCGCAGTCAAGTGGCGCTGCCGTTGGGATTGCGCCTGCGTTACGACTTGGAGCACGCATTGGCAGGTGATTGCGAAATCTCCGACGCCTGCGTGCCTGCCACCGAATCACTTTGGGTGCTGCCCGCTGCGCGGGCTATGGATCGGGCCGGATCCGATCATCGACATGCCGAACAGGTGGCTGCCGCAATCCAGTCTGTGGCGGCCGACATGCGACGGGTCATCTTAATACTTTCGGCTGCTCGCGTTTCCTGGATCCGGCACCTGCCCTACGAGTTGCGACCGCGCCACGCTCTCATCCCGGTGCACCACAACGCCGATGTGAGCGCGGCTGTTTTAACGGCCATACGTCAAGCAAGTGAGGCGGAGATCGACACTTTTCGCCTTCTTTTTCTGGGTATGGGGGAGGCCGCCGCGGGTAGGCTGTTATCCGGAATGGCTGCGATCGCGCAACGCCACTTTGGCGCGATCTTGCTTGCTGCCGAACCCGTGCCGGAGGATGAATCCGGTTCGAGCCGCCGCCATTTCCGGCACCGACTCGTGGAGAGTGTGTTTTGAAGAACGACGCTTTCGTGTACAACGCGCGCGGCACGATCGAGCGACAGCAAGATTACGTCAAACAATATGCGTCATTGGTGCGCCGCATCGCACACCAAATGGTCGCGAAGTTACCGGCCAACGTCGAGCTCGACGACATGGTCCAAGCCGGCATGATCGGCTTGATGGACGCGGTAAATCGCTTCGAGGAGTCGCAGGGGACACAGTTCGAGGTGTATGCGGCCAGCCGGATTCGCGGCTCCATGCTCGATGAGTTGCGTGCGAGCGACTGGCTGCCTCGCTCGGCCAGAAAAAGCCAGCGCGATATCGAAAACGCCATTCATCGGCTGGAGCAGCGGCTTCAGCGGGCGCCGCAAGAGTCGGAAATTGCGCAAGAGCTCAACTTGTCCGTTCCCGAGTACCAGGGACTTCTCAGTGACGCACGCGGTGCGCAGCTGGTGTATTTCGATGACCTGGGCAATGGCAGCGACAGCGACGACTACCTCGAACGGCATGTCGCTCAAACTGGTGGCGAGCCGTTGGAGATTTTGCGTGACAAGCGCTTCCGTTCGGCGCTGGTTGCCGCGATCGAAGACCTTCCGGAGCGCGAAAAACTCTTGATGAGCATGTATTACGAGCAAGACATGAATCTGCGCGAAATTGGCGCCGTGATGGGAGTCACGGAATCTCGGGTGTGCCAGCTCCACAGCCAGGCTGTATCGCGGCTGCGTGCCAAGCTCAAGAGCTGGTAGGCAATTGCCTATTCGGGCCGCCTCGTCAGGTCAGAAAGAAAAGTGCTGGAAAAACGATCGAATTCGGGTGAACGGTCGGTGTGGGTTATTTGTGAAGCCTGCCGAAATGCCAGCCAAGCAAGCGGCAGTGGGAACGGGCTTGCAAGATCCGTTTGGAGTCTCCAATGGGTGTGATGGAACGGTTTGACGCATTGCGTTCGGTGAACACGAGCGAATATCTGACTTTTCGGCTCGATACCGAGGAATATGGGATCGACATTTTGAAGGTGCAGGAGATTCGCGGCTACGATGCCGTGACAAAGATTGCCGGCGCACCCAATTGCGTTAGAGGAGTCATCAATCTGCGCGGCGTCATTGTGCCGATCGTAGATTTGCGTTTGTTATTGCACTTGGCAGAGGCAAAGTGCGACGGATTCACAGTGGCCATCATCCTGAATCTGAGCGGACGCGTTATCGGCGCGGTGGTCGACTCGGTAAGCGATGTGCTGCAACTTGATCCGGTGCAGATCAAAGAGGCCCCGACGTTTCGTTCCACTTTGGATTCGAATTTCGTCATGGGGCTCGGGACAATCGGTTCGGCGGAGCAGGCACGCATGATCATCTTGATCGACATCGAGAAGCTGATTGCGGGCTCCGACATTGCATTGATCACGAAAGCGGTCGCCTGATCGGTGCACACGTGTGAACGGCGACGAAATGCGAGAGCTGTAATGCTGGTGCTAAATCGTTTTTCCCTTTTCTCACGACTAGTTTTTGCCTTCATTTTCCTGGCGTTCATCGGTGCCATTGTCGGCACGGTCGGAGTACTGAGCACGGCACGCATGAATACGCGCGCACAGATTACCTACGACCAGGACTTGACGGGCCTGAAGTTTGCCGCCCGCGCCGAAGCGGCAGTTACCTACTCAGGACGGGCAATGGCGCTGGCCATCCTGGCGCCCGATGAGAAGACTCGCAGCGCATTGCTCGCGGAAGCACGACGCTACCACGAGGAGGCCAAAACGAACCTCGACAAGGCCAAGCCGTTGTTTTCAAACGAGCAAGGGCAGGATCTGTCGAATCTGGCCTCGATCGCCTTTGAACAGTATGCCGTTTCGTTTGCGGACTTGGCCAACACGGTTGAGCAGGAGAAGATCGGTGAACATGGGCGCTCATCGACGCTGCTTTTCGGGGCCTTCGCAGACTCGCTTGCCCCAGTAGGCACTGCGATTCATGCAATGGTCGAATGGAAAGTTTCCAATTCCAAGGAAAATGCCGACGACACCCGGGCTGTCTTGCGGTCCAGTACGACGCTTGTCGTGGTGCTTACACTTGCCGGCATGGCGTTGGCGGTCTTGATGGGCGTTGCCCTCGCACGATCAATCGCTCGTCCATTGGCCGTATCGATTAAGGTCGCCGATGCGGTTGCCCGAGGCGATCTGACCTCCGAACTGATTCCCGAGGGCTCGGACGAAATGACACGGCTGCAGCAGGCACTGCACAACATGGTGCTAGGGCTGCGCAAGGTCGTTACTTCCGTGCGCGTCGGCGTGGACTCGGTTGCCACGGCTTCAGAGCAGATTGCCACCGGCAATAAGGACCTTTCGGCCCGCACAGAACAACAGGCAAGTAACCTTGAACAGACGGCGGCTTCGATGGAGCAGCTCTCCAGTACCGTCAAGCAAAATACCGAGTCCGCGCGCCAGGCGAACCAACTTGCCGTCGCCGCTTCCGAAGTCGCGGGGCGCGGAGGACAGGCCGTCGGGCAGGTGGTCGATACCATGGGCGAGATCCATGCAAGCAGCCGCAAGATTGCCGAGATCATTGGGGTGATTGACGGTATCGCGTTCCAGACAAACATTTTGGCGCTCAATGCCGCAGTCGAAGCGGCTCGTGCCGGAGAACAGGGACGAGGATTTGCGGTCGTTGCCGGAGAGGTGCGCAGCCTCGCGCAGCGCAGCGCCCAGGCAGCACGGGAAATCAAGACTCTGATTGCCGATTCGGTCGATAAAGTCGAAAGTGGATCGCGTCAGGTCACCGAGGCAGGTAAAACAATGAAGGAACTGGTCGACCACGTCCGCCGGGTGACGGACTTGCTCGGCGAAATCGCCGCGGCCACGATGGAGCAAAACTCGGGAATTGGCTCGGTAAACAACGCGGTTAATCAGCTCGACAAGATGACGCAGCAAAACGCTGCCCTGGTGGAGCAAGGCGCGGCGGCAGCCGCAAGCTTGCGCGAGCAGGCAAGCCAGCTCGCGCAGGCCGTTTCCACCTTCAAAATCGGCCAGCAGGAGTCGCGCAAGGCGATTGCATCTGCGCAGGCGACATCCCGCGATCGGCTCAGCGTTGTGTCGCCGGCAGCTACCGCGATCCCGCGTGCGACGGAGAGTGGCTCAGACGAGATTCGGGTGGCTCGTGGCGCTAAGCTGCCAGCTCAGGCAAAAATGCCGCCAGCAGACACGCGCAAGCCCCCGCCTCCGGCAAAGGACGATGGCTGGGAGGAGTTCTGAGCTAAGAGGCCAAAGCGCCTCACCGGCTGGGCGCCAGAGGTCGGCGTGCCGATCACAGAGGGCATTCGGTCAGTGGATTGACCAGTGAAAATCCGCCCTGACCCGCACCAAGCGATTCAAGCACTTTGCGGATACGCGGCGCGAAATACTGCGGGCGCCAACGAACCGTCGGAAGCGTAGACTGGATCAGAACCGGCGGCGGCCTGAAGAAATCGCAAGCGTGCGCGGATAACCGCCGACCGTGGCGCAAGCACAAGCGCGTTGCGCCGATTCATCTCGCGCAAGCGCATAAGTGCCTGCTTCAAAAGTCTTGTTGTTTCTTCGCCCTTGCCGAGCGGTGCGCCCATGGCCGCGCGCCGCGCCGCAAGATCTGTGAGCAATTGCTGCTTGCGCCCAAGCACAGCCTGCAGCTGCCCCGCATCTTCCGCAAGAAGTGCGTGGTACTCGGCCTGCAGGCAATCGATCAACGAGGAAAGCTCGCTGGCGGCAGCATCGGGCGAAGCCATCGTGCGCTCGGGCTATTTGTCTGTAGGCACTTGGCGCTGCTTGGGCAGCATCCGCATTCGCGGACTGACTTAGCTCTTCGCGCTCGGCCCGCCAGCGAGCGCTGCGGCGCTCGCCAGCAGTTTGTCGGCAACAGCGCCAGCATTGACCTCGTAGTTGCCGGTCGCGATCGCCGCCGAGACTTCCTGGACTTTGGCCGCACTAAAGTCCGACGACGAAAGCTGCGCCTCGACCGGCGGCACGAGGGCCGAAGTGCTGGAGGAGACCGCAGGCACGCTCGAAGCTTTCGGCGAAGCGCTCTTGCTGCTAGCACCGGGGCGTGCTGCGCCTGTCGTCGCCGCGGGCGCTTGCGAACTGTTTGTGACCTTCATGGCGACCCTCTCCTGGTGCAATTCAAGCGTTCTGGTATCGAATCGGCCTGCTCGACGCAAACTTTAGCCCAAGCATCCATTTTTCCGCATGCGCAATTTGCCCCACTTCATCCGGACTAGCGCGCCGGGTGCTCAAAAGCTAACCTCCACGACGCGACCCTTGCGGGCAACTCCGGATATTGTACGACCGGAGTCCGTTCGAACACGTACCGTTTCTCCAGCGACCGCAGAGGAAAGTGCGGTGGCATCGGTGCTGATGGTAAAGCCGATACCGACCCCGACGAGTTTGACCGGATCGCCCTGTGCAATGGCCGGCACGTTACGCAGACAATTTAGCGGAATGGGTTGCCCGATTTGCAAGGGCCGCGTGCAAACTCGATCCTCGAGTTGCTCCACCCTGACGGCCACGCCGCCGGCTTCCCTCGTTACCTCCACCTCCTGCTGGCGTACGGCATCGGCTGAGATGGGCTGTAATGCCGGCAACGACTGCGCGGCAACCAGAGCCGGTCCGTAGAGCCGGACCGTTACCGGAACGGATATGGTCCAACCCGGGTGCTGCAGACAGCGGTAACCAACAAAGCTGTGGCCCCACAAACGGTTGCCCGTTCTCAGAAACGGTTCGGTGCGCTCGCAAGGTGCCAGCCGCAGGTTCGGATCAACCTCACCGACCGAAATCTCCGCGCGTAACCCAGGCTCTGCACGCGCCAGCTCGTCCTCAACAAGACGTCGAATCGCATCTGCCGCCGTGCTTGGTGCCTCTGGGGGCGCCGTGGCGTGCGACAGCGAAGCAAGCGCGCCGGCGCAAAGCAGCAGGCAAAGACCGAGCCATCGTTTCATGCCTATAAGAGTAGGCCACAGAAGATGCCTCGATCCCCAAAGAAGGCGCGCGCACTCCGACCTTATTGGTCGATCGACATTGATCCCCGAATCAATAATCGGCGCAACGAAGCAAAACTTTAGGGTGCTTCGGCGAACCGGAACACGATGATGGCAGGCAGCATATTGGGATCAATCGATTTTCAGTCCAAAGCGCTGGAGTTGCAGGCCGAGCGCGGGCGTGTGCTGGCGTCGAACATCGCCAATGCCGATACGCCCAACTACAAGGCCCGCGATTTCAGTTTTCAGCAGGCACTTGCCGCCGCGACCGCACAAAGCGGTGCGCAGTTAACGAGCACGCTGCAGGTGGCGAGAACGCACGCGGCCCACTTATCAGGGCCCAATGCCGCAACCGGCGGCCCGCCTCTGCTATATCGCGCGCCTTTGCAAAGTGCGGTCGACGGCAACACGGTGGATCTGGATGTGGAACGCGCGAACTTCGCCGAAAACTCGGTGCGCTATGAGGCCACGCTGCGTTTTCTTAACAGCCAGATCAAGGAAATGATGACCGCGATCAACGGACAGTAATGAGAGGTCAGAGCTATGTCGCTATTAAAAGTATTCGACGTATCGGGTTCCGCGATCTCGGCGCAAAGCCAGCGCTTAAATGTCGTGGCGAGCAATCTTGCTAACGCGGAATCCGTCGCTGGCCCGGATGGCCAGCCGTACAAGGCACGTCAAGTGGTATTTCAGACCCAGATGTTTGGTGCCGACCCAACAACAGCCGGTGTTGCCGTCTCGCAGGTTGTCGAAGACAGCGCCGCGCCGCGCAAGGTGCATGATCCGCAAAACCCCGCGGCGGACGCAGAAGGCTACGTCACGTTGCCCAACGTCAACCCGATAGAGGAAATGGTCAACATGATCTCGGCCTCGCGGGATTACCAGACCAACGTCGACGTGATGAATACCGCCAAAAGCCTGCTGCAGAAGGTTCTGCAGCTTGGATCCTAGGGAGTTAAAAAGTCATGACCATTAGCAGCGCCACCGGTAGCAATCCGAGCTCCTGGAACAGCATATTGGCCAACAGCACCGTGAGCCAATCGTCGACGACGGGAACGATCGCGGCTGCAGCAACAAGTTCACTAGGTTCTCCTCAGGATCTGGCAAAGACTTTCCTTACTTTGCTGGTTGCACAAATGAACAACCAGGATCCGCTCAACCCCGTCGACAACACGCAATTGACAGAGGAGATGGCGCAGATCAACACCGTTACCGGAATCAATAATCTCAACACGACGGTCACAGGTCTGATGAGCCAGCTGCAGCAAAGCGCAATGCTTCAGTCCGCCCAGCTCACCGGGCACTCCGTCATGGTCGCGGGTTCGAATTTGACCTTGGCATCCAACACGAACTCCGGCAACGCCACACGAGAAAGCGCGGTCGGCGCCTATAGCCTTTCGAGCGCCGCACAAAACGTGACCATAACGATCACCAATTCCTCAGGGCAAACCGTCAAGACGCTGCAGCTGGGTCCACAAAGTGCGGGACTGCAGGACTTTTCGTGGGATGGGACGACCGATTCGGGCGCGACTGCGCCAGTGGGCCCCTATCAGTTCACTGTGCAGGCTGCGTCGAGCAATGGCGCGCAAGTGAAGGCGACGGCCTACAACCTGCAGACCGTGGTCGGGTCGGTGCCGCAGTCCAATGGGACAACGCAGCTGATGCTGGGCAACGGAACGCAGGTTCCCTTTAGCGCGATCGCGCAGATTATTTGAACTTCTAGCGCTGTTTGCACGGCGGTTGACTGGCAACGGTAAGTCGGCAGGCAGCAAAAACGGGAGAAAAGCATGGGTTTTGAACAAGCACTATCGGGTCTACAGGCTGCGTCGCAGGACCTCGACAACATTGGCAACAATATCGCCAACGCGTCGACCATCGGCTTCAAGGACGTAAGCATGCAGTTTTCCGACGTGTACGCGTCGACGCTATGGGGCGCCAGCGCGACGCAGATCGGTATCGGTGTCCAGGTTGCAGCGGTTACACCGAATTTCACGCAGGGCAATATCACAACCACCGGCAATCCGCTTGACGTTGCGATCAACGGCCAAGGGTTTTTCCAAGAATTGAACAATGGCATTACGAGCTACTCGCGTGACGGCGAGTTCCAGCTCAATGCCAACGGGGTCATCGTCTCGGCCTCAGGCGCACAATTGCTCGGCTACCCGGCCACTGCCACCGGCCAAATCACCGCGGCGCCTCCCGTGCCTCTTACTCTTTCGCAGGCCCCCGTTCCGCCCGCTGCGACCACGACCGCATCGCTGTCGGTGAATCTGAATGCGGGGTCGACCCCGGTTGCCGCCGGGACCGTGTTTAACCCGGCCAATTCCACGACTTACACGTCCTCGACGTCGATGACAGTCTACGATTCGGAGGGCAATGCGCACACGCTTTCGTACTATTTCGTAAATGCCGGAATCGACGCGGCGGGCAACGACGATTGGAACGTCTACGCGACGGGCGACGGCACAAACCTTGGACAGTTGGGGACGTTGACCTTCGGCCCAACGGGCGCATTGGTAACCGCGCCGGCCGGCCAGAACGTCGCGCTGGTCGTGCCGACCTGGAATCTGACCAACGGCGCAAATCCCTTGAACATCACGACAACTTTCCCGTTTGCCTCGACGAGCCAGTATGGGGCCGCGTTTTCAGTAAGCAGCAACACCCAGAACGGGTATGCCACCGGCGAGCTCGCCGGCTTCTCAATCGGGCCAGACGGTGTGATTACGGGCCAGTACACCAACGGGCAGACGCTGGCGCAGGGGCAGATCGCACTGGCCAACTTTACCAATCCGCAAGGCTTGATTGCCGTGGGCAATAACCAGTTCGTCCAAACCGAGGCCTCGGGGGCACCGGTTGTCGGCGCGCCGGGAAGTGGTTCGCTCGGGACGGTGCAGTCCGGCGCGCTAGAGGCCTCGACCGTGGATATCACGACGGAACTGGTGAATCTGATCACCGCGCAGCGCGTCTATCAAGCCAATGCGGAAACGGTCAAGACGGAAGATCAGGTGGAGCAGACACTAATGAACCTGCGCTAACCAAGAGCCCGCGAAAAGTAACTCTGTAGGAGTAAGCCAGTGGACCGACTGATTTACACGGCCATGACGGGCGCCAAGTATTTGCTCGAGCGCCAAGCAACGCTCGCCCACAACTTGGCCAACGCCAGCACAACGGGCTTTCGTGCCGATACCGTCGGTTTGCGGGCGGTTCCTACCGTCGGGCAGCAGGCCGGAACGCGCGTGTTTACGGTCGAGACCACTACGGGATCGGATTTCTCGCAAGGCCCAATGATCTCCACGAGCCGTAATCTGGACGTTGCAATCCGGGGATCGGGTTGGCTTGCCGTGCAGGGCACCGATGGCAACGAAGCCTATACGCGCGCGGGCGCCATACAGGTCGGATCCGATGGGACCTTGCAGTTGAACAATGGTGCGCAGGTGCAAGGCACGAGCGGCCCGATCAGCATGCCCAGCGACGCGCAGTCGGTCTTTATTGCGCCCGATGGGACCATAACGGTGAAAACGGCAAGCGCCATTTTGCCGACCACTATTGGGCAGCTCAAGCTCGTAAATCCGCCTCTAGAGTCTTTGAGCAAGAGTTTGGACGGTTTGTTTCGCCTCAAAAACGGCGACAACGCAGATGCCGATCCGACCGTACAGGTGGCCAGCGGCACGCTCGAGGGAAGCAATGTCAACGTGGTCGACTCTATGGTCGGAATGATCGGGGCGGCGCGGCAATTTGAGCTGCAGATGAAAATGCTCAGTACCGCGGAGCAAAACGAGCAAAAGGCCGGAACCGTTCTGGGATCTTGAGCGCGGTGCAGCCCTTAGCACAGTAGTTGATCTGACGAAATAAAGCGCAAGTAGACCGAACTTTCCTCGGTCGGCGCCTCGGAGAACGCAATGATTCGAAGCTTGTGGATAGCAAAGACTGGAATGGAGGCCCAGCAAACGCAGCTGGACGTGATTTCCAACAACTTGGCCAACGTCGGAACCACCGGCTTTAAAACCTCCCGCGTGGAGTTCCAGGATCTGCTGTACCAAAACCTGCGCCAATCCGGTGCCAATTCTTCGCAACAAACGTTTTTGCCGGCCGGGCTGCAAATCGGAACTGGTGTCGTGCCGGTATCGACCGAGGTCGTGTTCACGCAAGGCAACTTGCAGCAAACGGGCAATCAGTTTGACCTGGCTATTAACGGCCAGGGCTTTTTCCAGGTGCTCATGCCCGACGGAACCACCTCGTATACGCGCGATGGCTCCTTTCAGATCGACTCCACTGGTGCTCTAGTGACCAGTTCCGGATTTCCCGTAACTCCCGCCATCACCATCCCGGTGGGTGCGCAATCCGTCACGGTGGGCCAAGACGGCACAGTGACGGTCACCCTGCAAGGAAAATCGGCCCCGCAGACGGTGGGAACAATTCAGCTAGCGAATTTCATGAATCCGCCCGGCTTGCAGGCGATGGGCCAAAACCTGTTTGTCGAGACCGCCGCATCGGGGACCCCGACGGTCAATACACCTGGGACCAATGGCCTTGGCACCTTGCAACAGGGATATATCGAGACCAGTAACGTCAATGTTGTCACCGAGCTCGTAAACATGATTCAAACGCAGCGGGCCTATGAAATGAACTCCAAGTCGATTCAAACCGCGGATCAGATGCTCAGCAAGCTCAGTGACCTCTAATCGTCGATGGACCTTGCCATGACCGCAATGTGTCGCTGCCGCGCCGTGGCGGCGCTGTTCGCTCTGGCGACACTGCTTGGGGGCTGCGCAGCTCCGCGTGCGCCAGTTACGCCCAACGCACCGTTGACCGCACGCGCGCAGCCCTACGACCCGCTGACCGCCGCGCCTACCGGCGGCATCTTCCGTCCAAACAACACGGTGTATCTGTTTGAGGATCGCAAACCGCGGGTCGTAGGCGATCTGCTGACGATTCAAATCAACGAGAACACCAACGCGAGCCAAACGGCCAACTCGAGCAGCGAGAAAAAGACCAGCGTCACCGCGACACTTCCAAAAATCTCGGGCGTGCTTGGCCATGGCATCAACGGCCTGAATCTGAATGCGGGCGGGGACAACGCCTACAACGGCACGGGACAGACGGCCTCGACGGGTGTGTTCACCGGAACGATCACGGTGACCGTCATCGAGGTTTTGGCTAACGGCAACCTCGTGGTTGCGGGGGATAAACAAATCGGGATTCGCCAAAACTCTGATTCTCTGCGCTTTACGGGAGTCGTTGATCCTGCCCTGATTCAGCCGGGCAACGTCATTAGCTCGACACAGGTTGCTGACGCGCGACTGGATTACCGCGGCGGTGGCTACATCGAGGAGGCGCAAATTCAGGGTTGGCTGGGGCGCTTTTTCAATTCTTGGTCACCCTTCTAATCACAAAGGCGGCAATGATCTTTATCCGTTGGGGTGCTCGGACAGGTCATGACCAGGCGCGTGCATGGCTCTTCGCGTTGTTGTTGCTGTGCGCGGGGCCGTTGGTGTCGCCGGCGCACGCCGAACACGTACGCGATCTGGCAGCAATCCAGGGTGTGCGTTCCAATCCCTTGATCGGCTATGGTCTCGTCGTCGGTTTGGACCGCAGTGGCGACCAGACGACCCAGACGCCTTTTACCATCCAGACGCTACAGACGATGCTGCAGCAGCTCGGAATCACGCTACCTCCGGGCACCAATCCGATGTTGAGCAACGTCGCGGCGGTCATGGTGACCGCCACCTTGCCAGCGTTTGCGCAACCGGGCCAGACTCTGGATGTGACCGTTTCCTCGATGGGCAATGCCAAGAGCCTGCGCGGTGGCACCTTGCTGATGACACCGTTGAAGGGGTCGGATGGACTGACCTATGCGGTGGCCCAAGGCAACATCCTCGTGGCCGGCGCTGGCGCGGCGCAGGGCGGATCCAAGGTGCAGATCAACCACCTGGCCGCCGGTCGGGTTCCGGACGGGGCTACGGTGGAACGCGGGATTCCTACCCCTTTTTTGCAAGGCGACCGTATTCGCTTGGAGCTCAATGCCAGCGACTTTGCAACCGCCACGGCGGTCGAGGAAGCCATCAATGCCAAACTTGGTCAGGGCACGGCGATGGCACGAGATGGCCGCGTGATTGAGGTTAAGGTGCCGGCCGCACCCAACGATCGCGTTCGCTTCGTCGGCGAGATGGAAAACGTTGATGTCACCACGATCGAACCAGTAGCCCGAGTCGTGATTAACGCACGCACGGGATCGATCGTCATGAACCGGACGGTGACACTGGAGCCGGCGGCGGTGGCCCATGGCAACTTGTCTGTGACGATTACCTCGACACCGATTGTTTCGCAGCCCGGGCCAATGTCCAGCGGTCAGACGGTGGTTACCGAGAAAACCGATATCGCCATCAAACAGGAAGGCGGAAGTCTGATGCGCGTGCCCGCGGCGACGAATCTGGCCGAGCTGGTGAAGGCGCTGAACGCGCTCGGTGCGAATCCGGGCGACCTGGTCGCGATTTTGCAGGCGCTCAAGGCCTCGGGGGCTTTGCGAGCGGATCTCGAAGTCATTTAATCGATCCTCATGCGACCATGGTAGCGCCGTTACTGGATGCAAAGGCTGCAGGGCAGTTCGGAGGCGTTGCCGCGGACTCCCGCTCCCTGGACCAACTGCGCCAGCTGGCCAACCGCGATCCGGCCAAGGCGGTCAAGCAGGTTGCCACGCAATTTGAGGCGCTGTTCATGCAGATGGTACTCAAGAGCATGCGCGACGCGACGATGAAGTCCGGGCTGCTCGATTCCTCGGATCAGCAGCTGTATACGAGCATGCTGGATGAACAACTTGCGCAAAAAATCGCTGCGGGCGGCACGGGACTGGCCGATGTGATCGCGCGCCAACTCAGCCGCAACCTTCCGCAGTCTGCAACAGCGTCGGCAACCGATGCATCCACACAGGCTGTGGGAGCGCCCGCCGCGGTCGCAGCAGCTGTTTCCACCTCGCCCTCTAGCGGCGTGCTGCAGGCGATACGCGCCGCCGCAAGCGTGCGCACGGGCAAGTAAGACGTTCGGGCGCGCCACGCAATTGCAGGCTCCGCAGTGCGATCACGCGAATACGGGTTGGAAAGCACGGATGACTCAAGATCACAGGGTGCTTGCCGAATTCCGGTAGCGGCGAGGTTTCAACATGGCTGACAGCCTCTTATCAATCGGATCGAGTGCGCTGAGCGCGGCCTTCACGGCACTGCAGACGACCGGCAACAATATTGCCAACGTCAACACGCCGGGGTATTCGCGCGAGGTCACGACCTTCACACCCCAGGTGCAGACCGACCTGGGCAGCATGTATATCGGCACCGGTGTGCGGGTCGATGCCATTTCCCGCGTCTATAGCAGCTTTCTCGCGCAGCAAACCAACCTTGCCCAGGCAATGGCCAGTCAGGCCGATCAGACCGCGACACTGACGGGTCAAATCAACAGCATG
>CAZSOI010000504.1:0-6168 GCA_964608115.1 uncultured Burkholderiaceae bacterium
GCCAAGTTCGCGGGCTTTGGCGTTCATCGCCTCCACCGCAGCCTGGATTCCTCCAGGGTAGGTGCGGCCGAGCAATTGCGCCGCATGGTTCTCGGAAGACATCAGCGCAAGATGAAGGGCTTGGGCGCGCGTCAAGCGCACTCCCGGCCGCAGCCAGGATCCGGTCCAGCCCGCGCTGGTGCGATCCTCGCGCTGCAATTGCAGCTCCTCGTCCAGGGCAAGACCGGCATCGAGCGTAATCATCGCCGTCATGAGCTTGGTGATCGAGGCGATCGAGGAGACTTCGTCGGGGTTTTTCTGCATCAGGACTTCGTTGGTGTCCTGATCGACGACCAAGGCAAATTCCGACTTTATGGTCGGCATGTGATCGCCCGCAGGGGCAAGCAAGCCCGCGCGGTGCGCGGGCACCAGAGCAACGGGTAACTCGGGATCGTGCGGCGCCGGCACCTCCATTGTTTCCTCCTGAAATGCCGTTGCCGAACCGGGCACAACAGTCAAGAGGCCAAGCGCTCCAAAGCAAACGCAAAGATCCAAAAGCCGACCAGCAAGGCGCCGTGCAAGCATCAATTCACACTCCAAGGGGTTGCCATCGGAGCCATTGCGCTCTGCTGGCATCCTCTTTTCGCCGCAAAAACTGCAGGTGCGCGGCGGTTGCCCCCACTTGGGGGAGTATGGGCGATCAACTAGCGTCCAAAGCCTCAGATTGGCCCCTTCAGGCCCAGCTAATGGCGCAAATGACAGGACTAAACACCAGCGCCTGCTTTTAGCGGGCGCAGTCCGATTTGCGTCCGAAATGCGCCGAGGGCGTGGCAGGACGGCCAGTTTGCTCGCATTTTACTCAAGCCGGCCGATTCTGCGGGGTAAAAATAGCTATTCGGCCATGAAGTGAGCAAATTCTTCGACTGGCTGACGTTCGGTGACTAGGGCGTTCTCGGGGTGAGTCACGTCTGCCCGGCCAAGCGACATGCCGCACACAATGCTGAAGCGACTATCCACGCCCAGTTGCTTGCGAATGACTTCGTGAAACTGAATAAAGGCCGCCTGCGGACAGGTATCGAGGCCGCGGGCGCGCGCAGCGACCATGATGTTTTGCAGGAACATGCCATAGTCGAGCCAGCTGCCTTGCGCCAGGGCACGGTCGATAAAGAAAACCAAGCCAACCGGCGCATCGAAAAAGCGGTAGTTGCGGGCCCACTGTGCGCGCATCTTTTCCTTATCGTTGCGACCGATTTGAAGCAGCGTGTACAGATCCATACCGATCTTGCGCCGCCTGCTGAGGTAGGGTTCTACCCACTTTTCAGGGTAGTACAGGTACTCGTCCGTGTGCTGTGCCAACTGCTGCGGATCATCGTATATAGCCAAGATCTGCGCTGAGAGTCGGCCAAGCGCCGCGCCCGTAAGTACGTACACGTTCCACGGCTGGGTATTGGTTCCGCTTGGCGCACAGCTTGCGACGCGCAGGATGTCTTCGAGTATCGCGCGAGGCACGGGATCGGGCAAAAAGGCTCGAATGGCATGTCGCGAACTAATCGCCGCATCGACGATCGCAACGGGCGCCAACGAATCGCGGCCCTCGGTGCTCATCTGGCAGGCAGCAAAAAAATATGACCGGAGCATTGCACATTTTTGCGTCGCCACATCCCCTTTTCGCGCTTCATATTCCTGCTCCGACCGAGAGTTTATATATTTGATTATTCGTAGTTATTTCAAAATTCTTTGAGCGAATTTCACTGACTTTGGTAGACAAGTTGGCTTGACTTTTGTGCGAAGCAGCATACAATGCCCCGGTGCTTGAACTAGGTGTTTTTTGAACAACGCTTTGTGCTCGAGCATTGGCGGCCGTTGCGAACATGGCCGCACCCCGGACATGTTATGTGCGACCTCAGGAGACATTATGGCTACGACGATTACGGAAATTGTAGAACTGCAAAAAGGTCAACTCGATGCGTTCAATGCGCTCAGCCAGACCTTGTTTGATGCCACGGAAAAATTGGTGAATCTGAATCTTGCCGCAGCGAAGGCGGCCTTTCATGATTCCTCGGAATCGGCCCAGACGCTGCTCGGCGCACGCGACGTGCAAGAGTTTTTTGCTCTGGTCAATGGCGTAAGCCAACCTACGCTTGAGAAGGCAGTTGGCTATTCGCGCAACGCGTATGGAATCGCCAGCGGCACCGGCGCGGAACTGACCAAAATCTTCGAAGCACAGCTTAACGAAGCCAATCGCAAGATTGCTGAACTGGTTGATTTTGCCGCCAAGAATTCTCCTGCAGGTTCCGAGCCCGCGGTCTCGTTGTTCAAGACTGCGGTTGCAGCTGCCAACACGGCTTTTGACACGGCCTCCAAAGCCGCACGACAGGCCAGCGATTGGGCCGAAGCGAACTTTGCCGCCGCCGCCTCGGCAACGATTAATGCCGCCAGCGCTGCCAACGACGCCGCCAAAACTAAGACGCGCAAGGCAGCCTAACGATTTGTTGTCTCCTTGGCACCACTCGTTTGGGCGAAAGTCCAAACACCCTCCTGTCTCCTCCTAAAGTGGTGCTTTTCGAGCCTGGTCAATGACCAGGCTCTTTTTTTGTCCTCTGCGCTGCCTCATCAAGGCCGCGCTCGACTCTTGCGACCAAGCGTGCGACATTAGCGCCAAAGTTGCGCACGCTCACCGAGGCTCAGTGCAGCGGCGCATTAGTTGCACCTTGCATCAAGGCGACTATAGAGGCCTGCCCAGCGCTTCGTGTCGTTGCACTCGCGCTTTAAAAAACAATGGCGGATTTCACACTCTCCGATGCCGAAAAGCGCCTGAACCTAAAGCCCGGCAGTTTTCCATTTCGCAGTCACTACCTCGAAGTCGGTAACGCCCGGCTGCACTTTATCGATGAGGGCGCCGGCCCGACTTTGCTGTTGCTGCACGGCAATCCGACGTGGAGCATCCTATATCGAGGGCTGATCGAGCAACTTCGCGATGCCTTTCGCTGCGTCGCCCCGGATCTTGCCGGCTTTGGCCTGTCGCAAGCGCCTCCGGGTTTTTCGTTTCTGCCACAGGATCACGCGGCCTTGATCTCGGCTTTTATCGAGCGCTTGGACCTGCGCGATGCGACCCTGGTTGCCCACGACTGGGGTGGGCCAATTGGTCTGGCAGCACGAATGCGCACGGGCGATCGCATCAATCGCTTGTGCCTGGCCAATACCTGGGCGTGGCCGGTCAATGGCGACTTTCACTTTGAGTGGTTCTCCAAGCTGCTCGGTGGACCGATTGGCCGCGTGCTTGCGCGCCGCTACGCGGTTTTCGTCAACGTCGTGATGCCCTCCTCCATGCGCCGGCGAAAACTCAGCGAAAACGAGATGTCGGCCTACCGAGCACCGTTTCGCGATCCGAGCACGCGCGCACCGATGCACATCTTCCCCGCGGCAATCACGGGGAGCAGCGATTTTTTAGCAAAAACCGAGGATTCATTGCGAAACTTTCGCGGACCGGTGGGCTTTGTCTGGCCGGAAAAGGACATCGCCTTTCGCGAAAAGGAGCTATCGCACTGGTGCGCGCTGCTGCCGCAGGCCGAGGTTGTGCGCATCGCGCGCTGTGGCCACTTTCTGTGGCTCGACGCGCCGCAAGAATCGGCCAGCGCCGTTCGGTCCTTTTTGTTGCGCACCGCCTCGCGCGTTTTGCCATAAACCGGCGTTCCCGTTGCGCTACAGGCCCGGGCCAAAATAACTGCAGCTGCCGCTTTATTGGCTCGCAAATTATGGCGGTGTCACCGGCAAGAGCTCAATTTGCGCACCCTTGGATTGCAACTGCGCGCGCAGATACTCAAAGGCCTGCTCGGCCAGCTCAGGCGGTCCCTTCACTCCCAATTCGATATGCCGCCTTGCTGGCCGCCCGTCTGTGCCATCACCGACCGAGGGCAAACTAAAGGTGCGAACGCCCACAAAGCGCGCTTCGGTCTCTTGCATAAGTGCAGTGACCGCCGATTCGGGCGTTGCAAAAAGCAGCAAGGAGCGCTCCAGCTTTGGTGTGCTGTGGAAGAACTCACGAAAGTCGGTCTCGAGAATCCATTCGATCATCGGCCAAGCCATGACCGGGAAACCGGGTAAGAAATAATGGCGGGCCACCGCAAATCCCGGAATGCGGTTGTATGGATTGGGCACAAGTCGAGCGCCACGCGGAAACTCGCCCATCTTCAGAACCTGCTGGCCTTCGGGGGAAGAAAGGTCATGCAGGCCACGCTTGGCAGCAACCAGCGCGATCTCATCCCTCGCACCCGGATGCAACACAAGATCGGTGTTTAGCGCGTTTGCTACGGCCTGGCGCGTTTGATCATCGGGCGTAGCCCCGATGCCGCCGCAGCTAAACACCACATCGTTGCTCGCAAGGCTGCGACAAAACGCCTGCTCGAGCGCTGCGCGCTCATCGGGCAAGAACTGCGCCCAGCACAGCAAGAGGCCTCGGTCGCGAAGCACCGCGATCACATGCGCAAGATGCCGGTCCGTGCGCCGTCCCGACAAGATCTCATCGCCAATTACATATAAGCCAAATCGCAGCAAGCTGCTCACTCCTGCGTCGATGATTATTCGTGGCGAAGGTCCGCTAGGCGTCCTCGCCGAGGACGCACGTGATCATCCGTCTGGCGCAACGTGTTTGGCAAATCCAACTTGCGAGAGCCCAAGTTGCGAGGCAATCGCACCCCAGCTTTTGCTCTTATTTCGCTGAAAAAATTGAGTGCGGGCAGATTTCTATCGGTGTTACGGTTTGTTACAAACGAGCCAAAGGCGCGACTAAAAGCAAGCCAAGCTCCGCCGTAACGGCAGCTGTTTGGCACATCGGCGGTCGTTTTTGACCGTTCAGGTGCGCTGCGGCTGGTGCTCACGGCGTTGACCTGAGTCTTGCCCTACGCGTGGGAAAGGAATTGTGATGAACATGTACGGAATCGGCTCGAACAACTGGTGGTACACGCAGCAAAGTACTGGCACACAGGCCAATGGCACCGCCCAAGCAGCGGGTACAAATGCTGGCCCGGTTCAAGGTAGCGACGGCGGCTGCGAGGGCGGCGGCGCTTTTCAAGGAGTAAGCGGCGGCGCCGAGGGTTTCATGGGCTTCATGGACGCGCTGTTCCAGGCCTTTACGCAACTTGGCCTGTCGCCGTCAAACCCGGACTCCTCAAACGGTGCCTCGGCTAACGCCAGCACAGGCGCGAGCGCCGGCACGACGAGTAGCAGCGCGACCGATGCCACTACAGCAACCACGACGACCACAACGGGCAGCACAACCAGCACGGACGCGAGCTCAGGCACTAATGCAGCCGGCAGCAGTTCCTCTAGCACGAGCACGACCAGCGGCGGCGATACGGCAAATAACGCGGCGGGCACCAGCGCAAATCCTATGGTCGAAATGCTCAGCGCGCTGCAAACGTTTTTAGACGATTTGTTTAGTACCCTAAGCGCAATGGCATCAAACAGCGGTGGCTGGCAACAAGGTCAAGACGCCGATGGCAGCAGTACAAATGCAAGCGCCGCAGTTCAGGGCCAACTGGTTGTCTCTTCACCGACATCCTCCGATCCCACAGCGGCCACGGCGAGTACCTCAACATCGAGCAGTGCTACGACGAGCGCTTCGTCGGCCGCGACCACGCAGCCTTCGACGACCGTGAGCAGTAGCACGGCAAGCACCACTTCGAGTAATTCGACGAGTGCGAGCGGATCGACCAACAATTCGACACCCAGCAGTGCGAGCAGTGCGACGGCCGCTACCGCAGGCGGGACCGCCAGCAGCACGGCCGGCACGTCGAGCAACGCGACAACCAGCACCACGGCAAGCAATGGGGCGACCGATCCGAGCACAGGGGCAACGGGCTGGAACCCGTCCTGGCAGGGTCATCACCATCACCATCATCACTTCCACAACGCCTACGGCGGCGGCAACGGTCTTGTGCAAATGCTGCAAAATCTGATTTCGCAACTTGGGGGCGGCACTTCAAACGGTGGCTCTTCGTCGAATTCGGGCGCGGTGGCCGTAAGCGGCGCTGCCAACGCAACATCTGCGGCCGTCGGGGCCTCGAGCACTTCCTCCTCCAGTACGACCGCGGGGTCTACTGCGACGACACCAGCCAATCCTCTAGCGCAGCTTCAGCAGGACTTTCAGACGCTGGTTGGTGCGCTCAATCCGTCTGGTGCCAGCTCGGG
>CAZSOI010000505.1:0-36418 GCA_964608115.1 uncultured Burkholderiaceae bacterium
CGCCGGTAACCAGCGCAATGCGCGATGAGAAAGTCGATGCCGTCATGATGGCGTACAGGTCTTTTGGAAGCGCCAGTGTATCGGTTCGCCGCGGTACCATCGCGACACCATGCGCTGGCATATTCCGCAGCTCCGTTGTCCATGACCCGGCCGCAAGCGACCGGCGTGCCCTTACCTCGACCCGATGCGGCGGCTCTTGCCCGTAGCCAGCTGCTGCAGGCACGAATCTGTGAGCGCATCGCGCAGGCGGGGGCGTGGCTGTCCTTTGCCGACTATATGCAGATGGCGCTATATGAGCCTGGGTTGGGCTACTACGACGCTGGGGGCAGCAAATTCGGCGCGCAAGGCGATTTTGTCACCGCGCCGGAGATCTCGCCGCTATTTGCGCAGGCAACCGCAGCGCAGCTTGCCCAAGCCTTTGGTCGCTTGCCCGCCCAGGTGCTCGAGTTCGGCGCGGGAACCGGAGCACTGGCCCGTGACCTGATCGCCGATTTGCAGCGTCGTGGGTGCCCGCCCCAAGCCTATTACATCGTTGAAGTCTCGGCGGACTTGCGAGCCCGCCAGCAACAATGCCTCGCCGGGTTGCCTGTGACGTGGCTCGATCGCCTGCCGCAACGCTTCCAGGGCGTGGTGATTGCCAATGAAGTACTCGACGTTCTTCCGGTGCGTCTGTTCGTGCGCGGACCCGATGGCATCTATGAGCGGGGCGTGTGCTGCGAGGGCACCGAATTGCGCTTTTCGGTTCGCCCCGCCGATCCCGATCTGGCACGCTCGGTCACGACGATTGAGACGCTTGTCGGAGCATTGCCGCAAGGCTACGGGTCCGAGATTTGCCCGCTGGCCACTGCATGGATCATTTCGCTTGCCGGCTGCCTTGAGCGCGCATTAGTGCTGCTGTTCGACTACGGTTTTCCGCAGCATGAGTACTATCACCCGCAGCGCGCGATGGGCACTTTAATGTGCCACTATCGCCAGCATTCGCACGCCGACCCATTATGGCTGCCGGGCTTAAATGACATCACTGCGCATGTTGATTTTTCCGCGTGCGCCCAGGCAGCCCACACGGGTGGGCTGGATGTGTTGGGCTACACCTCACAGGCGAATTTCTTGATTAACTGTGGAATTTTGGAGCGACTCACGGGCGCGCTGGATCCGGTGCATCTTGGCGCTGCGCAGCGCTTGCTCTCGGAAGCGGAAATGGGGGAACTGGTAAAAGTGATGGCACTGGGGCGCGGCCTCGACTGCGAGCCGCTGGGATTTACGCGCGCCGATCGTCGTCATCGGCTCTAACGTCCTGGATCGCCTGCCGGCGTGCTGCAGCCACTGCCTGAGCAATGGCGCTAGGATCCGGACCCGCCGCGGCGGCGATCGCCCCGGCGTCGACGGCGCTTGCGGCCGCTGCGGCCGATCGCCAACGGCGCACATCGCCACCGTCCAGAGCCTCAAAGGCCACAAGCAATTGCTCAAAGCGCGCACCACGGCGCAGCGCGTCAGCACGCTCCAACACTGTAGCTTGTTCGGCTGGCGACCGTGCGTTGCGCAGCGCCCCGCGCAGCTCAAAAAGCAGCCTTGCAAGCTGTAGCGACTCGCTATCGGCGCGAAGGCTGTCAAGCCAGACTTGCAAAGCGGGCGATGAGGTGGCCGCGCTGCAAAGCACGGCAAAGCGCGCGGAAAGTGAAGCGCCGCGCTGTGCCGCGCGCTCTAAGGCGGCAAGCAGTGACGCAGATACTGCCAGCTCGGGGGCAAGGCGTTCGAACAATCCGGTTTGCATCAAAACTTCGACCATCCGCGCCGGATGCTCTTCCATCAGACCCAGGGCGATTTCCTGCCACACCCTCTCGGGCACCAAGGCGTCGGCCTCCCCGCTGGCCACCATGCTGCGGGCCAATAGCATGGTCTCCGCAGCGACCGAAAAATCCGCAAAACGTGCCGCAAAGCGCGCCAGACGCAGTATGCGCACCGGATCTTCCACAAAAGCCGGCCCAACGTGTCGCAGCACATGCTCGCGCAGATCCTGTTGCCCTTGATACGGATCAATGAGCTGACCGCTCTCGTCCAAGGCCATGGCGTTGATGGTCAAATCGCGCCGCTGCAGATCTTCTTCGAGCGTGACGTTCGCATCGGCGTGTACCGCAAAACCCCGGTAGCCAGGACCCGTTTTGCGTTCGGTGCGCGCCAGCGCGTATTGCTCGGCGGTGTGCGGATGCAAAAAGACCGGGAAGTCGCGGCCCACGGGTGTAAACCCCAAGGCTTGCATCTCTTCGGGACTTGATCCGACGACCACCCAATCGCGGTCACCGCTACGCGCGGGCTTGCGTCCGGCCTGCTCCAGGAGCCAATCGCGTACCCACCCGCCGACGACGTAGGCCTTCACAGGTGACTTGGTCCGTCGACTGGTGCGGTTAAAAAAAGCGCGCGCGGTCGCATCCCCCGGCGCAGCGCTTAGCGTCGCGCACGGGCGCGAAATCCACCATAGCGAGAACGCGGGTGCATACCGGCAAGATACAGTGCCGCCTCAGGCTCCATGGGAGCAGGACGAAGGCCAAGCTCAGGCGCGGGCACGTAGGGCTGCTGGCTGGCAATGTTATCGACGCTCAGAGAGCGCAGGTTATCGCGCGACAGCGGCGGGGAGCCGGGCAGCAGCTCAAAGCAACTGGCCAGCACATACGCCAAGGGGCCGGGTATGCCAATCACCGGCCGCGGGTGGCCGGCGGCGCGCGCAGCAAAATGCATCAGGTCGCGCAAAGTGTAAATCGTGGGGCCGCAAATCTCATAGCGCTTGCCAAATGTCGAAGGCTCATCGAGTGCGGTGCACATCGCGGCAATTAGGTCGTGCACCCACACCGGTTGCATGCGCGCCTGCGGTTGCGGGGTAGCCAACACCGGAAGCCATGCCGCCATGGCCGCAAAACGAGTCAGGAAGTGGTCGCCGGCGCCAAAGACGACAGATGGGCGAAACACGGTAGTGGAGATGCCTTGAGCCTCGCGCGCGATTTGCTCGCCTTCGGCCTTGCTGCGCAGGTATTCCGAAGGGCCATTGGGGTCGGCGCCCAGCGCACTGACATGTAGGAGGCGTCCTACGCCGCTTTGACGGCAGGCATCGACCAGGCTGCGCACTAGCTGCACGTGCGCGGCGGCAAAGCCCGCGCCGTAGTGTCCCGCCGTTTGGGGCTGCGGCAAAGCCCCGCTCAGTGCGACCGCATCCGAGTCGTGAAGGATAGCGACCAAATTGATGACCGCATCACGGCCTGAGAGCAGCGCTCGCAAAACGGAACCATCGTGAATATCGGCCTGAACCACCTCCACGGTTGGCAATACGAGCAGCTCCCGGCCGCGGGCGCGACGGCGCGTGGGCACGCAGACTCTGCGCCCTTGTGCCGCAAGGCAACCGACGAGGTAGCGGCCGATAAAGCCAGTTCCACCGAGGACCAAAACGTTTTGGTACGCCATATCGATGCGAAACCAAGAAAGATTTAAAGACGCGTCCAGAAGCCCGCGGCAGGCATTCTAGCGGTAGGACACGCCAAGGTCAGGGTAGGTCGTCTTCCGGAACGCTCTTGGGCGAAACCGTTCCCAACAACGAGCGCAAGGAAGGAGCGGGATGATTCAACAGGCCGCGATAAACGACCGTATTGAACAGCACGCGCTTGACATACTCGCGCGTCTCGGTCACCGGTATTGTCTCGACAAACAAGGCCCCGTCCAGCGGCTCGGTGAGGGCGGCGCGCCACTTGCGCACTCGGCGCGGCCCCGCGTTATACGCCGCCGAAGCCAGTAGCGCCTGGCCATCTTGGTCATCGAAGACAAGCTTGAGATATTCCATGCCCAGACGCAGATTGACCTTGACCTCGGCGATACGGTCGGCACGGTAGTCTTCAAAACCGATTCGGTGGGCGACAAAGCGCGCCGTCGAGGGCATCAATTGCATCAGGCCAATCGCGCCCACGTTGGAGCGAACGTCCTCGATAAAGCGCGACTCCTGGCGAATCAGGCCGTAGATCCAGGCTGGATCTAAGGCCAGCGGCGCACTCGTGGCCGCCATCAGGTCGCGGTACGGTGTCGGATAGCGCTGCTCCATATCGACCAACCCCCGGGCGCGTTCGGAAGAAGCGATCATCCGGTCCATCGCACCGTAGCGCCGTGCAAGCTCACCGGCCGCGTGCAGCGTCGCATCATCCATTCCGCGCAGCTCCCAGCTCCACTCGCGATTGCCTTCGTCGCGCATACCCAGCTCGTAGAGTTTGCGTGCACGCAAAAAACCAGGGCGCAAGGCCAGCTCATCGACCAGCGTCGCATCCGGCTCCTGGGCCTTGGGCGCAAGTGCCAGCGGCACTTCGAGGCGCTCGGCGGCAAGCCGACCGTAGTAGCTAAACCGATCGGCAATCGATCGCCACGCGGTGCGCGCTTCCTCGAGCTTGCCTTGCGCGGCCAAGGCTTCGGCGCCCCAGTACACCCACGTCGACTCGGCTTGCTGCTCCGGCGACATGTGCGCGATCGCCTTGCGCAGTGCCGACCAGTCCGGACCCGTTTTGGACTTGTTCTGGGCGCCAGCTTTGCCGGCAGACGCCCCGGGCAGGCTACCGGCGCCCCGACGCAAGGCTGCGCGCGCGCGCGCCTCCAGCACGTCGCTTGCGCGCACATAGTCCACGCCGACCCCGACTAGGTCGCCCCCACGTTCAAACCACTCGTGCGCCTGTGGCAACAGATTCATTTGGGCCACGCGACCAACACGGCCCCACACAATTGCGCGCTCCTCGGCACTGAGTGCCGGCTGCAGACGCTCGGCGTAATGCGCTGCGACCTCCGGGGCATCGCGCGCCAGGGCGATGATGGCCAGAACGCAAAAGGCCCGTGGCATGCGACCCATATGGGGCTCGATTCCGGCCAGCCAGACGCCGGGTTGTTCGAGCAGTCGCGTCACAGCCTCGGCGTCGGCCGCGGAAAGGCGCCGCGCGCTTTGTTCGGCGGCAGGAATCTGATTGCGTTCAACCAGTGCCTGCAAGCGCGGCCAAATCGATAAATGGCCGTCGTTGAGCAGACGCTCGGCAAGTGCCGTGCAGCCGTCGCTGCCGGGATCTGTGGAAGAGGCCAGCAGGCGACGCGCCTCGCGAGCGAACTGCTCGTGCCGATGTCCATCGTCAAGGACGTAGCGTGCTAAAAGCGTGTAGCAGCTCAGCTGCGGATCGTCCGAAACGAAGATCAGACGACCGCGTTCGGCCACAAAATTTGCAAAATCTCCTTTTGCGCCCAAAGCGGCCAGCCAGTCGGCGCGCAGTCGATCGGCCAAGACGGTGCCTGCATAGCGCGCCAAAAACGGCGGCACTAACGAGTCATCCGGCTCCTGGGCGTGCAGTCGCACAAGCGCCTGCCAGTACTCCACGTACGGCTGCAGGAGCGGATCGTGGACTTGGCCGGCAAGCGCAGAAAGCCGATCGATGTCGCCATCGGCGGCAGCCGTGCGCGCCGCCAAGAAGGCCTCGTCCGACGCGCTGGTGATGACCGGTGCGAGCACCGACGTCGGCGGCGACTTCGGCCCGCCCCAAACCGCGAGCGGAAAAAAAAGCAGCCCCGCAAGAAAGTGTTGCACCGCCCACAGCGCAATGCCCGTCGGAGACGCACGAGTGCAGCTCATTGCCCTAGGTCCGGCAAGCCAACACGGCGCCAGATTTCCAGCGTTGGCGCCGCAACGTTCATGGTGTAAAAGTGCAGACCTGGCGCACCGTGCGCGAGCAGCCGCTCGCACAGCTGCGTCACGACATCGGCGCCAAAGGCGCGGATTGACGCCCGATCATCCCCAAAACTCTCTAGTCGCCGCCGCACCCAGCGGGGTATTTCGGCGCCGCAGTTATCGGAGAAACGGGCCAGCTGGGTGAAGTTCGTGATCGGCATGATGCCCGGGACGATCGGCACCGAGCATCCCAGATGCGCCACATCATCGACAAATCGAAAATATGCATCCGCATTGTAAAAATATTGGGTTATGGCCGAATCCGCGCCGGCGCGCACCTTGCGCACGAAATTCGCCAAATCCTCGGCCGGGGAGCGCGCCTGCGGGTGAAATTCCGGGTAGGCTGCAACCTCGATTCGAAACCAATCGCCGTACTCGGCGCGAACCAACTCGACGAGGTCGGCGGCATAGCGAAACTCGCCCGAGCTGCCTGCGACCCCCGAAGGCGCATCCCCGCGCAATGCGACCAGATGGCGGATGCCTGCGTTGCGGTAGGTCTGCAGCAGCTCCCGCACCGCAGCGCGCGTACTGGCAATGCAAGAGATATGCGGCACCGCGCGCAGTCCGGCGGTGTGGATCTCCAAGGTCGTGCTCAGAGTTCCTTCCCGGGTGGAGCCGCCAGCGCCGAAGGTTACGGAGTAGTACGCCGGCGCTACGCGCGCAAGCTCAACGCGCGTAGCACGCAGCTTCTCCACCGCCTCGGGAGTGCGGGGCGGGGAAAATTCCACGCTAAAGACGCGCTCGGTTGCCATCTGGTACCCGCCCAATTCCGATGCTAGGGGCCTGTTGCCAATGCGGCCGCAAGCACAACGAGGACCTGCGCTCAGTATCGGTAGTGGTCCGGCTTGTAGGGTCCGGCTCTGTCCACACCGATGTAGCGCGCCTGGGCGTCGCTGAGCTCTGTTAGCTGGGCCGATAGCCGTCGCAACTGCAGCCGCGCCACCTTTTCGTCCAGATGCTTGGGCAACACGTACACCCCAATGGGATAGCGGCTGGTGTTGGTGAAAAGTTCGATCTGTGCCATCACCTGGTTGGCGAAAGACGAACTCATCACGTAGCTTGGATGTCCGGTTGCGCAACCCAGGTTGACCAAGCGCCCTTGCGCCAACAAGATGATGCGTTTGCCGTCCGGAAAGATCACGTGATCGACCTGCGGCTTGATATTCTCCCAACGATATTTGCGGATGCTCGCTATGTCGATCTCGTTGTCAAAGTGCCCGATATTGCACACGATCGCCTGGTGCTTCATGCGCAACATGTGGTCGTGCGTAATGACGTGGAAATTGCCGGTCGCGGTAACAAAGATGTCGGCCTTGTCGGCAGCCTGCTCCATTGTCACGACGCGAAATCCCTCCATTGCGGCCTGCAAGGCACAAATCGGGTCGATTTCGGTCACCCAAACCTGGGCCGCCAGCGCGCGCAGTGCCTGCGCCGATCCCTTTCCTACGTCACCATAGCCGCAGACGACGGCAATCTTGCCGGCGATCATCACGTCGGTCGCGCGCTTGATGCCATCGACCAAGGATTCGCGGCAGCCGTACAAGTTGTCGAATTTGCTCTTCGTGACGGAGTCGTTGACGTTGATAGCGGGAAATTTGAGTGTGCCATCCTTGGCCATCTGGTACAGACGCTTGACCCCCGTTGTCGTCTCCTCGGTGACGCCCTTGATGTGCGCCAAGCGCGTCGAATACCAGTTCGGTTGGCGCCGCAGGCGCGCCGCGATCGCCGCAAACAGTGCCGTCTCCTCCTCGCCGCTCGGGTGCGCGATGACGTCCGCATCGACTTCTGCGCGAGCGCCCAGGTGCAATAGCAACGTTGCGTCCCCGCCATCGTCCAGGATCATGTTGCTAAAGCCACCGTCGTGCCAGTCGAAGATCCGATGGGTGTAATCCCAGTACTCCTCCAGTGACTCGCCTTTTTTTGCAAAGACCGCGGTGCCTGCCGCCGCAACGGCCGCTGCTGCATGGTCTTGCGTTGAGTAGATATTGCATGAGGCCCAACGCACCTGGGCGCCGAGGGCCTGCAGTGTCTCGATCAGAACGGCCGTTTGAATGGTCATATGCAGCGAACCGCTGATGCGTGCGCCGCGCAAAGGCATCTGACTGGCGTACTCGTCGCGGATCGCCACAAGACCGGGCATTTCGGTTTCGGCGATGCGAATTTCCTTGCGGCCCCAGTCGGCAAGCCCGAGGTCCGCGACCTCGTAATCCGCGGCGGGGTGGGGTTTTCGTACGGCGCTCATCTCGCGCCCTCCTTTCGATTAGGCAGGTTCGCGAGCGCCGTTACTGCCGAGCCGCCATTTGGCGGCCGGTGCTTCGAGCCTGGCACGCGACGGATAACACCAGCCGCGGTTGCAACGCTCCTCGAAGCGGTATGCGAAGTATACGGTGCCACAAACGTTGCGGCCGCTTACCTTCCTTGCTTGCCGACCCAAGAGCGGGGCGCCACTACAGACCTCAATCGGCCCGGCTTTTGCGGCGCGCACCCACCGGGCTGTTAGGCGGCCTTAAGGCCGGCAGCGTCACGCAAGATTGCGGCGCGGTCCGCGCACTCCCACGTAAATTCCGGCTCTTCTCGCCCGAAGTGCCCGTACGCCGCACTCTTGCTGTAGATCGGCCGTAACAGATCGAGCATCTGCACGATGCCCTTAGGTCGCAGGTCAAAGTGCTCTCCAACCAGCCGTGCCAGAATCTCGTCGCCGATCACGCCGGTGCCTGCGGTATCCACTGTGACATTGATCGGTTTGGAATATCCGATTGCGTAGCTCACCTGAACTTGACAGCGGCGTGCAAGCCCGGCGGCGACAATGTTTTTGGCGACATAACGCGCCGCGTAGGCCGCGGAGCGGTCGACCTTAGAGGGATCCTTGCCGGAAAAAGCACCGCCCCCGTGCGGACAGGCGCCGCCGTAGGTGTCGACGATGATCTTGCGTCCGGTAAGACCGCAATCGCCATGCGGTCCACCGATCACGAATCGTCCCGTCGGATTGATCAGGTAGCGCGTGTTTTGTATCCAATGTTTGGGCAGCACCGGCTTGACGATCTCTTCGATCACGGCCTCGCGCAGGGTCTCGTAGCTAACGTCGGGATCGTGCTGCGTTGATAAGACTACGGTGTCAATCGAATGCGGCCGACCGTTGACGTAGCGCAGGGTCACCTGGGACTTGGCGTCCGGGCGCAGCCATGACAGCCGTCCGTCATGACGCAAGTCCGACTGGCGCTCCACAAGTCGATGCGCATAGTAGATCGCTGCGGGAAGCAGTTCGGGTGTTTCATCGCAGGCAAAACCGAACATCAGACCCTGGTCACCGGCACCTTGGTCCAGGTCCAGCCCTTTGCCCTCGTCCACGCCCTGCGCAATATCGGGACTTTGCCGGTCATAGCAAACCATAACCGCGCAGCCCTTGTAATCCATGCCAAAGTCGCTGTTGTCGTAGCCAATGCGCTTGATCACTTCACGGGCCACGCTCGGATAGTCCACCGACGCGTGTGCCGTGATTTCGCCGGCGAGCACGACCAAGCCGGTGGTCACCAGCGTTTCGGCCGCGACCCGAGCGCGCGGATCTTGTGCCAAAAGTGCGTCGAGAATGCCGTCCGAGATCTGGTCGGCCACCTTGTCCGGATGGCCTTCGGAAACCGACTCGGAGGTAAAAAGATAGTCACCCGCCATTTTCGCTCCTGGGTCATACAGCGTGCCCGGAACGCCTGCGCGGGTGACGCTTTAGCAGATAGGGCTGCCAGCCGCAATTGCGCCTGGCCCGAGCCGCCCTGCAAGTTGACCATTAAACCGGCGGCCCGTGGGCGGATTATAAGCGATCCGCACCGACCGACCTAGGCATCAATCGTAAGTACTATCTGGCTTTAGTATGGCAAATCGACGCCAGAAAACACCGCGCGCAGGGGCAAGCAGCTCATCGAGGGCCGATATGCACCGGAGAATTCGGTGATCGCCCTCGTTTTTCGAGCGCTGTCGTTGCTGCCGTTGCGCATCTTGCACGCGCTCGGCGGCGCTCTTGGCTGGGTCGTGTACTGGGCTTCGCCCGCATACCGGCGCCACTTTCGCGCCAACTTGCCGTTGAACCTCGCACACCGACAACGCGTACTGCGCCAAGCCATCGCCGAAGGCGGCAAACAGGCCATCGAACTGGCATGGGTGTGGTCGCGTCCAGGCGAACAGATCCGGGCACGCACGCACATCGAGAATGCTGAGGCGCTGCACGCCCTTCTTGCGCAAGATCGCGCGGTCCTCATGCTAACGCCTCACTTGGGCTGCTTCGAGGTGATCGCGCAAAATCACGCTTCAAGCCCCATCGGCCGGACGCGGCCCATGCTGGCGCTGTATCGCGTGCCTCGAAAAGCACTGCTTCGACCCCTTCTGGAGCAAACACGAACCAACAAGGGCCTGCTGTTAGCACCGGCCGACCTGCACGGTGTGCGCCTGATGCTGCGCGCCTTGCGCGATCGACAGATCGTGGGTCTGCTGCCAGATCAGGTGCCAAGTCGTGGCGAAGGCGTCTGGGCGCCGTTTTTTGGCCGCCCCGCATTTACCATGACACTGCCTGCACGACTTGCGCGCACTCATGAGGCGCTGGTACTGCTGCTATACGCTCAGCGCCTGCCGCGTGGCGCCGGTTATCGCATCAAATGGGAGCCGCTTAGTGAGGCGCTAACTGGCGATGCGGTGCAAGACGCCACGCGCATCAATCGGGCCATGGAACGGCTCATACTGCAATGCCCTGAACAGTACTTGTGGAGCTACAACCGCTACAAAATTCCAGCCGGCGTTTCGGCGCCGGGGGCGGCCGAGGCCAGATCGTGAATGCCGCGATCGCTCGTTTTTGGGTGGCTCTGATCCATCGGGCTGCGCGCTGGTCGACCCGAACGCGCCAGCGCGTGGCGGCGGTGGTCGGAACCTTGGCCTGGCTCGTCGTCTTGCGGCGGCGTCGCATTGCCGACGCCAATTTGCGTGCGTGCTTTCCGCACATGTCCGCTCGCGAACGCCACGCACTGATCCGCCGGCTATTTCGCCGCATGGCGCGGGGCGCACTCGACTATGGCTTGCTCTGGAACGGCAGCCGCGAGGATGTGCACAAGTTCGTGCGCATCGAAGGCTTGGAGCATCTCTTGCGCGAGGACAACCGCCCGCTCATCATGCTCGCACCGCATTTTGTTGGTCTGGACGCTGGCGGCAGCCGAATTGCAACCGAAATGAAGGCCGTCACGATCTACGCGCGCCAGTCCAACCCCGTATGGGACCGATGGCTGCAATTTGGCCGCGCACGCTTTAATGAGCCAGTGCTGATTGCCCGCCGCGGTGCGGATCTGCGGGGGGTGCTGCGGGCGATGCGTGCCGGACTGCCATTTTATTACTTGCCCGATATGGACAGCGGCGACGGCAACTCAATCTTCGTGCCGTTTTTTGGTGTTGCCGCGGCAACGCTGCCCATGGTTTCGCGCCTGGCGCGCAGTATTGACGCCAAAGTCGTGATGACCGTCACGGAGCAAACCGCCGAGGGATACGTTTTGCATGTGGAGCCGCCCTGGACCGATTTTCCCGGGGTGTCGGTGGAGCAAGACACGGTACGCATGAACCGCGAGATCGAGCGCTGGGTCCTGCGCATGCCTGACCAGTATTTGTGGACCCATCGGCGTTTTAAGTCACGCCCTGTTGGGGCACCGAGGTTGTACGAGTGAGCTCGCCGATCGGCGATAATCCGCGCATGAGACTGCGCTTTACCAAGATGCAGGGCGCGGGCAACGATTTCGTCATGCTCGATGGTGTGGGTCAACGCCTCGAGCTGGACGCTCAGCGACTGCGCCGCCTTGCCGATCGGCGCTATGGCGTCGGCGCGGACCAGATTCTGGTGGTCGAGCCCGCGCCCGACTCCAGTGCGGATTTTCGCTACCGGATCTTCAACGCTGACGGCAGCGAGGTCGAGCAATGTGGTAACGGCGCGCGATGCTTCGTGAAATACGTTCACCAGCTCGGGCTCACTCGCCAGCGTTCGATACGGGTCCTTACCGCGGGAGGGCGAATTGAGCCGTGCTTGGAGGACGACGGCACCGTAAGTGTTGACATGGGCGCACCGAACTTTGATCCGGCCGCTTGCGGTTTTGACACCAGAGGGCTGAGCGCGCATCGGCGGGGCGAAGCCTCTTTTTGGCCGCTGTCCGTTGGGCCAAGCGAAATTGCGGTGTGCACAGTCTCGATGGGCAACCCACATGCAGTCCAGCTGGTCGAGGACGTCGCGGCAGCTCCCGTCGCCTCGTTGGGTCCGGTGCTTGAGCGGGAGCAAAGATTTGCGCACGGCGTAAATGCGGGTTTTATGCAGACCGTCGATCGTTCGAACATACGCCTGCGGGTCTGGGAGCGCGGCGCAGGCGAGACCTTATCTTGCGGCACCGGAGCCTGCGCCGCCGCCGTAGTCGGGATCCGTATGGGACTGCTCGATTCACCGGTCAATGTGCACACGCGCGGAGGCTTGCTGCGCATCCAATGGGAAGGAACTCCGGATGGCCGCCGCGGCAATTCGGCAAGCCCGCGGGCACCCCAGGGGGTCAGTGGCGCGCATCGTGCTAGCGTTTGGATGAGCGGGCCGGCGGAAAAGGTTTTCGACGGTGAGATTGACTTGCCATGACGGATGAAGAGGTCGCGCGCTTTTTACAGGCCAACCCCACGTTTTTTCAGCAATACCCCGCACTGTTTACGCAGCTGCTGCTGCCCGACCCGCACCACGGCAACGCCATTTCACTGACCGAGCGTCAGGCAATGCTGCTGCGCGAGCGCGTCAAGGCACTAGAGGCGCGTTTAGCCGAGCTGCTTCGCATCGGACGCGACAATGACGCCTTGGCAAGCAACCTGGTGCAATGGACCAAGGCCTTGTTGGCCGAACCGGACCGCACTCGCATCGCGCAGCTCGCCATTGAAGAACTCAAGCGCATATTCGCGGTGCCGCTGGCCGAAATTCGCATCTGGAGCGCCCCACCGAGCGTGGGTGACACGCAAGCTGCGCGCCTGGCTTGCGGCCTGCGAGCGCCGGTGTGCGGCTCGGACATCGACCTTGCATTGATCGCAGGGTTGGCTGACTCTTGGGCCGATGCGCGCAGCGTTGCGCTCATACCGCTGCGTGGTCCCACGCCCTCCGAAGCGTTTGGCTTGATCGTGCTCGGCTCGTCGGATCCGTCACGCTTTGATTCCGCAATGGGCACCGCGCTGCTCACGCGCATCGGCGAACTTGCCAGCGCGGCGCTGGGGCCGAATCCGAACGCCGCGCCACAAGCGCCGACGGCCGCTGGCTAGTATCTCGCGGCAATGGAGGCAACGCCTACGCTGCGGTTAAGGCCAGGCAAGGAACGATCTGTTGCACGCCGCCACCCCTGGATCTACGCCAGCGCCATCGCCGGCGTCTCCGGTGCACCCGGCAGCGGTGCACTGGTGCAAGTGCAGTCCAGCGACGGGCGATTTTTGGCCTGGGCGGCCTACTCACCCGGATCCGTGATTCGGGCCCGCTGTTGGAGCTTTGAGCAGAAGGACCGCATCGATGCCCAATGGCTGGTTGCTCGAGTCGAAGCCGCCGTGTCGCGCCGGCAGCAATTGCAAGAAGTCACGAGTGCTGTGCGTTTGGTATTTGGCGAAGCCGACGCGCTGCCCGGCTTCGTTGTTGACCGTTACGAGGATTTCCTCGTGGTGCAGATCCAGGCGGCCGGAATCGAGGTCCACCGCGAAGTGTTGCTCGACGCGCTGTGCCGATGCACCGCCTGTGCAAATGTGTTTGATCGGTCCGATCCCGCGCTGCGCACGCGCGAAGGCTTGGAAGTTTGCGGCGGCGTGTTGCGGGGCGCGGCGCCACCGCAGCGCCTTTGCATCCGCGAACACGACCTTCGATACTGGGTGGACCTACGCCACGGGCACAAAACGGGTTTTTACATCGACCAAAGAGATAACCGGCGGCTTGCCGGCCAACTCGTGCAGCAATTGCCGCTGCGCAAGGGGCGCGCGGCGCGTGTCTTGAACTGCTTTTGCTATACGGGCGGCTTTAGCATCGCCGCTGCCCGCGCCGGCGCGCAGTCGGTCACTTCCGTGGATTCTTCGGCCGATGCGCTCGCGCTGGCGCGCAGCAACGCGGAACTCAACGTCCTGGGTTCGCAATCTGCGGGCGAGAAGACGCTTGGCGCCATAGCGCCCGCGAGCCTGGAATGGGTCTGTGGGGACGCCTTTGAGCAGCTCCGGAGGCTGCGTGCCGAGGGGCAGCGCTTTGATCTGATCGTGCTCGATCCGCCGAAGTTCGCGACCAACCAACACCAACTCGAGCGTGCCGCGCGCGCCTATAAGGACATTAACCTTAGCGCGCTGCGACTGCTCGAGGACGGCGGTACGCTGCTGAGCTTTTCTTGCTCAGCGGCGGTCAACGCAGATCTGTTCCAAAAAATCGTGGCTGGAGCGGTCATCGATGCCGGTGTCGATTGTTACCTGCGGGCCCGGCTTGGCGCGAGTTCGGACCACCCGACGCTAATGACGCACCCAGAAGGCGAGTATCTAAAGGGCCTGCTGCTCGAACGGGCCTGAGCCAGCATCCCTCGCTTAGGCCCCGCCACCGGCATCGCGGATCCCAGCAAGGATCTCGTGTGCGTCGTACGCCATCAGCGCGAGAAATGCAGCCAGACCGAGGTACCAAGTGGTATAGCGCCAGCGGATCGCGCGTCCTACTTCATAGTAGGCCTTGGCCTCGGGCGCGTTGGGGTCGTGGCGCCAGGCGGCGAGCAATTGCGGGCCTGCCAGCAAAGCGACGATCAACAGCAGAGGGTTGGGTCGATAAAGGAACAGTGCGACGAGAATAGGAACTCCCAAAAACCAAATTCGGGGGCCCAGAACCGCGGTAATGCGCCCGCCGTCAAACGGCGGCAGTGGGATCAAATTAAAAAGGTTCAGAATGAAGCCCGCGTAGGCGATCGCCACGAGCAATGTCGAATCGCGATCCAGGCCCAGGTAATAAACGGCCGCTGCAGCCACTGTGCCCAACAGCGGGCCGCCCAGACCGACATAAGCCTCGGTCTCGGCATCGTGGGGCCGGTCCTTAAGCTGTACCCAGGCGCCGACGAAGGGAATGAAGGTCGGCAGGCCAACGTCCAGACCGCGACGGCGCGCCGCGATGTAGTGTCCCAATTCGTGCAACAGCAGCATCAGCACGAAGCCCACGGCGTACCACCAGCCGAAAAAGACGGCGTATACAAAAACCGACAACAGCATCGTGCCGCCGGTAACAGCCAGTTTGGCGAACTTGGCGCTGGACAGCAGCAGCGTCAATAGTTTGAGCATTTTGCCTTTCGTGCCGCCCTGAGCATCGGGTGCCGGGGCAGGTGCCGGCAAAAACGATTAATTGTATCGGCACCGACCTGCGCGCCCATGGGGCTCGGCCCCGGCTGGGGATCCTACGGCAGCGCTTCGCAGGTCGGGATTTTGGTCTACACTTCGCGCCCCGTAATTTTGCGCAATCCAGCGGCCGGCCGTTGCCAGCGCCGCAGCGCGGCATGGACCCGCGCAATTTGCCCGACGAGCGAAGGTGGGTGGGCCGTGAAGACAGCAAGCAAACGCGAACAAATACCCGTCACGATATTGACTGGGTTCCTAGGCGCCGGCAAGACGACCCTGCTCAACCGCATCCTGGCCGAACCGCACGGACACCGAATCGCGGTCATCGAAAACGAATTCGGACCAGCGGGGGTGGACAATGATTTGCTCGTTCACGACTCCGAGGAGCAGATCATCGAAATGAATAACGGCTGCGTCTGCTGCACCGTTCGCGGCGATTTGGTGCGGATACTGGGAGAGCTGCGGCAGAAGCGGGAGGCCGGAGACATCGACTTTGATCGCGTCATTATCGAGACCACGGGTATGGCCAATCCTGGGCCGGTAACGCAGACCTTCTTCATGGACGAGGATGTAGGGCGCAATTTCCGCATCGACGCTGTGATAACGGTCGTCGACGCCAAGCATGGACATCAGACGCTTGACCAGCAGGCGGAGGCGCAAAACCAGGTTGGCTTTGCCGACCGGATCTTACTTTCCAAAACCGACCTGGTTGACCCGGAAGAAGTGAGCTCGCTGCGCGAGCGGCTCGTGCGCATGAACCCGCGCGCTCCCATTCGTAACGTACATATGGGGCAGGTTGCGGTGAGCGAGGTACTCGATATCGGTGGCTTTAACCTCGACGCCGTGCTCGAGATCGACCCCGACTTTCTGGCGGCAGAGCATCGCGATGCGGCGCGTGCGGGCGCTGCGCAGCAGCACGCGCAAACGGCCTGCGAGCACGAGCACGACGATGCGGACGGCTGTCCGGCCTGCGGGCATGAGGATGAGCACGAGCATGGCGAGGCACACCATAATGGCCACCACCGGCATCACCATGCCCACGACGACGCGATACAGGCGTTCGTCTTCGAGTCCAACCGGCCCTTCGACGCCGGGCGCCTGGAGGACACCATGAGCGCTCTAATTCAGGTTTACGGACCGGATCTGCTTCGGTATAAAGGCGTGCTTTTTGTTCGCGGTTCCGGGCGGCGCCTGGTCTTGCAGGGTGTACACATGATGATGGGCGTAGAACCGGGCCGCAGTTGGGAGCGGCGCGACACGCCGTCGAGCAAGATGGTATTCATTGGGCGCAATCTGCCACGGGAGATTTTCCTGCAAGGTCTGGAGTCGTGCCTGATACGTTAATCGAGGCTGATAAACGCACTGCGCGCATGGCGCGTTAGATCCCGTACTGCGATGCGGTTTGCGGGACCGAAAGGTTAATCAATGGCAACAAAATCGAAAGCTTCGGCAAAGACATCCGGAGCAAAGAAGGCCGCAGGCAAGAAGGCGAGCAAGCCGACAAAGGCGGCCGCGCGCAAAAAACCCGCGAAGGTTGCTGGCAAACCTGCGGCAAAAAAGGTCGCGGTTGGGCGCACCGCCCCGGCAAAGGGCGCCAAGGCAATCAAGCCGGCCGCCAAGCCGCCGGCGCGCAAAAGCGCGGCAACTAAGACGGCAGGACCCACCAAATCGGCGGCTCTTAGCAAAGCGGCCGCCCGGCCGCCCACGGCCCCCGCGCGCGGTCCCGCCGCTGCACTGGTCGGCTCGGCGACTATGGCCACCTTGCCGCTGCCAAAACCCGCGACGCGACCGGCTCAGGTCATCAGCGCGAAAGAATTGGCTTCGGCCCACGAATACCTGCTCAGTCGCTCGGCAAGCCGCAGCGAGGCGCCAGTGTTGGTCGACGGCAAACCGCTGCTTACCGAGGAGCAGCTGCTGGCCATGCCAGATTCCGAATACATGAACGGCGAGCAGCTCGCATTCTTCCGCCATCGGCTGCAGCAGATGGAGCGTGAGCTCCTGAGCAATGCCGACGAGACGACCGAACATCTGCGTGAGACAGTCATCGTCCCCGATCCGGCAGATCGCGCCACCATCGAGGAAGAGCACGCCTTGGAATTGCGCACACGTGATCGAGAACGAAAGCTCCTGAAGAAGGTGCAAAGTTCGCTGGCGCTGATCGAGGCCGGCGAATACGGCTTTTGTGAAGAAACGGGCGACCCCATCGGCATCCCGCGGCTGCTAGCCAGGCCGACCGCGACCCTAAGCCTTGAGGCGCAGCAGCGCCGGGAGATTAAGCAAAAGCTCTTTGGCGATTAGCGGTGGCCAAGCTGGCACGCTGCCAATGCCAGCGCCAACGCACAGCGGGCGGCAGCGCAACTGCCCCCAGCGTTTACTCGGATTGCTCCGACGCGGCGACCTTATCGTGCGCCTTCGCCGTCTCCACCGGCAGGCCTTTGAAGAAATTCATCGCCTGTTGAAGTTGGAAGTCCTCGGCACTGCCAAACTCGTAGCGGTGCGCCGAAACTGGCGCGTGGGCCTCGGTCTCGGACGGGGTTTTTTCCGCCTTTTCGGTAGCGGCTTTCTCGCTCGCTGCGCCGTTGGTGTTCACCAGGTGATGCGCCAAGTCGGCTTCGCGCACGCTAAGGCCAGCGAAATTGCCCTCCGCGGTGTCATCGACCGTCAAGTCCGGAATAATTCCCTGAGCCTGTATCGAGCGCCCGCTGGGGGTAAAGTAGCGCGCGGTAGTTAACTTAATTGCGGCCGGGTTGTCCCGGTCATTGCGTATCTGAATCACACTTTGTACCGAGCCCTTGCCAAAGGTCTGTGTACCGATCAGCTTTGCGCGCTTGTGGTCCTGAAGGGCACCGGCGACGATCTCTGATGCCGAGGCGCTGGCGCCATTTACAAGGATGACCATCGGCACGGTTTTGATCTCCGGCGGCAGATGTGTCAGAGGATCATCCCCACTGCCACGCAAATAGTCCGCCGGCGCTGCCACAAAGCGACGATGCGCGTCCTCCGTGCGCCCTTCAGTGGAAACGACCAGGGCATCGCGAGGCAAAAACACGGCCGCAACACCGACGGCACCATTGAGCACGCCGCCGGGATCATTGCGCAGATCCACCACCAAACCCTTCAACGGCCCAGATTTGTAGAGCTGATTGATCTGTTTGACCAGGTCTTCGGTGGTACGGTCCTGGAACTGGGTGACACGCACAAAGCCATAGCCCGGCTCGATCACGTGCGACTTGACGGACTGTACGCGGATGATGTCGCGAATGATCTTGACTTCGACCGGCTGCGCTTCGCCCTTGCGAGCCAACGTTAGCGTAATTGGGGTCTGCGGCTTGCCTCGCATCAGCTTGATCGCGTCGGACAAGTTCATGCCGCGTGTGAACTTGTCATCGATCTTGATGATGATATCGCCGGCGCGGATGCCGGCACGCGCGGCCGGCGTGTCGTCAATTGGGGCGATCACCTTAATGGCGCCGTCCTCGGACCCGACCTCTATGCCAAGCCCCCCGAATTCGCCCTGGGTCCCGATTTGCAGGTCGCGATATGCATCCCCATCGAGAAACGCCGAGTGCGGATCCAGGCCCGACAACATACCCGAGATCGCCTCCTGCAAGAGCTTTTTGTCTTCAACCGGTTCGACGTAGTTCGCCTTAATCGCGCCGAACACGTCCGTGAATTCACGCAGCTCCTCAATCGGAATCGCTCGGCTATCGCGAAAGGCGTACGCAGTGACCCCATAGCTGATCGATACGCCAGCAATCAAACCGATGCCGATTAAACCCCAACTGCGCAAGCGCCCGCTCATTGAACCTCCAACCACAACGTCCCGTAATGCTCTTCAGCCGGCATCGAAAGCTGCGCAAACTTACCGCGCAACCGCCCAGGCAAGCGGGTCGAAAGGACGACCCTGGAAACGCATTTCGAAGTATAGGCCCGATTGGGCGCTGCCCCCGGTATTGCCGACGGACGCAATAACCTCTCCCGCATCGACCGCATCGCCTACCCCATGCAGTAAGGACTCATTGTCGGCGTAAACCGACAAAAAACCCTCACCGTGGTCCAAAATCATCAAATTCCCGAAGCCTCGTAGCCAATCGGCAAAAACGACCCTTCCGGCAGCCACCGCGTGTACCGGACTGCCAGTATCGGCGCGGATAAAAAGACCCTTCCAGGACGGTGCTCCGGCCTGTGGCTGGCCGTCCTCGCCCAGGCGAGGGGCGCCATAGCGCGAGGAAATCTGCCCCTGAACGGGCAACAGAAGTTTGCCCCGCAGCCGCGCAAAGCGCGTCGTCGACGGCGGTTCAAACTGATCCGCCTCATGTCGGGACGTTGCCTGCTGCTCCGGACTGCCGGCCCGAGCTTCTGCGGGGGCCTTGGGTCGGGTTGCGGCGGCGCGGCGTCGGGCCTGATCGGCCAAGACCTTGCCAATTTGGTCAATCAGAGTGCTCAGGCGCGCATCATCTCGCTCCAGATTGGCCACAGACCGGCGTTGCAATGCGATTTCATGCGCCAAGCGCGCCAGGGTGGAGCGCCGCGAGGCCTCTTGCTGCAGCAGCTGGGTTCGGCTTGAGCGCTCTTCGGCAAGGATTTTTTCCAATTCGGCGCTGCGCTGCACGTTTTCGGATTTCAGCCCTGCCAGCTCGGTGCGCTGGTCATGGAGCTCTCCGATGCGATGCATGCGGACGCGTACGACCGAATCTAGGTAGGCGTCATCGCGGCCGTCTTGCTCGCTTTGGGCCGGATCGACCAGATCCTGAAGCTCCCAGTGGTGCAAAAGAACAACTTCGCTGCGCAACGCTAAGCCCAGCGCCGACGCGTGGCTGCTTTGGGCCTCGGCCGCCTCACGCTCGCGTGCCTGCAACTCGGCAATTCGCGCCTCGACTTGACGACGCGAAGCGGCCAAGTGCTGCAGATGCCGGTTAGAGGCCGAGATGGCCGATTCGGACGCGGCCAGCGCGTCGGCAGCCTCCGAGTGCGCCGTTTCCGTAGAAGCCAAGGACTTTTTGAGCTGCGCAAGCTTGGCCTTGAGTTCGCGCTGTTCGGCTTGCAGCTCGCGCTGGCGTCGCGTGGAGACGGCGAGCGCGGCCGCCTGGCTTGCCGAGCCTTGGGCGCGGGATCGCACGGGCGAAGTCCTGGACTCGTCGTGCGCAGCTTGACCCGCCGAGCTTTTGGCGGCGCTTGCCGAGGGCTCCTGGCTGTAGGCGAGCGAAGTTGCAAACAGGACACCGAACGCGGCGCTAGTCAGACAACGCCGCAGCCTGCACCAGCCGGCGCGCGCGCGGCGGCTAGCTCGCGGCCCGCATGGATTCAACGAGCCGCTGCCCGCCCTTGCGCGGCAACCGCCGCCGTTGCACGGGCAATTTCGTCCGGGTCACCAAGGTAATAGTGGCGTAATGGTCGTAAGGTTTCGTCAAACTCGTACACCAGCGGCTGCCCGGTAGGGATGTTCAATTCCACGATTGCCTCGTCGGAAATGCCATCCAGGTGTTTGATCAACGCGCGCAGCGAATTGCCGTGAGCAACCACAATTGCACGGCGTCCGCGCACTAATGCAGGAGCGATCGAATCGTTCCAGAAAGGAATCACGCGCGCCACTGTGTCCTTCAGACATTCGGTCAACGGAATCTGCTCCGGCTTCAGATTGTGGTAGCGCGGATCATTGCCGGGCCAACGCGGATCGTCCTTTTGCAGCGGCTCCGGAGCAATTGCGTAAGAGCGGCGCCAAAGCAGCACTTGGTGCTCACCAAATCGCGCCGCGGTTTGCGCCTTATCCAAGCCCTGTAGCGCCCCATAGTGGCGCTCGTTAAGCCGCCAGCTGTGCACGACGGGAATCCACATCTGGTCAAGCGCGTCTTGCGTGAGCCACAAGGTGCGAATGGCTCGGCGCAAAACCGACGTGTACGCCAAGTCAAAGGTAAAGCCGGCGCGCAGCAAAAGTTCCCCGGCGGCGCGCGCCTCGGCGCAGCCGGTCTCCGTCAGGTCAACGTCGGTCCATCCTGTAAACCGATTTTCCCGATTCCACAGGCTCTCGCCATGGCGCAATAGCACAAGTTTGTGAATAGTCATCGACACTTCCCGCTCATTTCGACAACCCTACGCTATGCAGGCATCTGGATCCAAGCGAGGGGTATTGCCCGCCATTCTATAATCCGTCTGCTGGCACGTCGGAGCGCAAGCGGCGCGTTGCCCCACGGGCGCAGTCTCGGGGCGGTTGCCGACCTGCCCAGCCGGTCCCGACGCAAGATGAAATTCATAATTGACAATATCCTACTTATCGCCGTTGCCCTCGTTAGCGGTGGCTTACTACTTTGGCCGGTATTGCGTGCGCGCGCCGGTGGACCGAGCCTTGGCACGCTGGCGGCAACGCAGTTGATGAATTCGCGCGAAGTGCAGATTGTGGACGTGCGAGCCGCCACCGAATTTGGGGGCGGATCGCTTCCCAACGCCAAAAACCTGCCGTTGCCCGAAGTGGCGAAAAGGGCCGGCGAGCTGCGCAAAGATCGGCCCGTGCTCGTGGTCTGCGACCTGGGGCGCCGGGCCTCGCTGGCCGCGGTAAAACTGCGATCGGCCGGCATCAGCGAGGTCTACATCCTTGCCGGCGGCTTGCAGGCATGGCGCGCCGCGGGACTGCCTTTGGCCAAGTAGGGAGCGCAGAAGTATGAGTGCGAAGGTCCGCATGTACAGCAGCGGCTTTTGCGCGTTTTGCCGGCGTGCCGAGGCCCTGCTGGCGGCGCGCGGCGCAAAGGATATCGAGACCTTGCGCGTAGATTTGGATCCGAAGCTGCTTGCGGAGATGGTGCGTATCACTGGGCGACGCACGGTCCCACAGATTTTTATCAATGAGCGCCACGTCGGTGGCTATGACGATCTGGTGGCGATCGACCGCGATGGTGGCCTAGCTATGCTGCTTACAAAATAGGGGCACGCCTGCTTCTGCGGCGCGGGAGCATGTTTTTTTGATCTGTACTATCTCAACTACTTCTGCGCGCCGCGCCGGAGTCCACCAGTGTGCCGAGGCAAACCATGACGAGCGAAACAAACAGCGACAAACAAAGCGCGGCGTCGGCCGCATCGGGAACCCCGATCTTCCAGTTGCAGCGCGTGTATCTGAAGGACGCGTCGCTGGAGATGCCGCATGCACCGCAGATTTTTCTCGAACAGGGCTCGCCGCAAATCGAAGTCCAACTCGATGTGAGTCACGAAAGCGTTGTCGAGGGGGTCATCGAAGTCGTGGTTCGAGTCACCGTTACGGCGCGAATGAGCGAGAAGGTGCTGTTTCTCGTCGAAGCCAAACAGGCGGGGATTTTTGAAATGCGCGGAATTCCGGAGCAGCAGCTTGCGGCCGTACTGGGCATTGTCTGTCCGGGCATCATTTATCCGTATTTGCGAGCCAACATTGCCGATCTGCTAACCCGCACGGGTCTACCGCCTATCCATCTGGCCGAGATCAACTTCGAGGCGCTATATCAGCAAAAGGCCGGTAAGAGCGCCGCGGCCGCGCCAAGCCTGATCATTCCTCCCTCCTCGCAGACTCGTCAGTAACGGGCAAGTCCAGCGAGCTGATCAACGGACCCGATCCCTCGTGCGCGTTGCCATCCTTGGGGCCGGTGCTTGGGGTACGGCGCTCGCCTGCACGCTTTGCGCTCGACACCCGACCGTGCTTTGGGCGCGCGGCCAAGAGCAAGCCGAGCACATGCAGACTACCCGTCGAAACGATCGGTATCTGCCGCAGTGCGAACTAGGCCAGGCGCTGCGTGTCACGTCGAATCTGGACCTTGCGCTGGAACACGCAGCCGACGGCCTGCTGTTTCTGGCCGTGCCTATCGCCTCCTTGCGCGCCCTGGTGCGGCAAATGCATCAGCGTTCCTTTGCCGGTCCTTGTATCTGGCTGTGCAAGGGTTTGGAGCCCGACACCGGCATGCTGGCGCATCAGATCATTGCGGGCGAACTGCCGCGCAACGCCGCGGGACCGCTGTCTGGTCCTAGCTTCGCGGAGGAAGTAGCCCAAGGGTTGCCGACCGCGTTAGTAGTTGCTGGCAGCAAGGAACTGTGTGAACGGGTTACCGCGACGGTACACGGTGGAAATTTGCGCATCTACACCACCGACGATGTTGTGGGTGTCGAAGTTGGCGGCGCTGTCAAAAACGTTATGGCAATTGCTACCGGCATTGCCGATGCCTTGCACCTGGGGCACAACGCACGAGCGGCACTTATCACGCGCGGCCTAACCGAAACAAGTCGCTTTGGCCAGGCGCTGGGCGCGAGAGCGGAAACCTTTACCGGCTTGACAGGTCTTGGCGATCTAATCCTCACGGCTACGGGCGATCCTTCGCGTAATCGGCGTATCGGTTTGGCCCTGGGTAACGGAATCGCTTTGGCCGATGCGGTTGCGAGGCTGGGACACGTCGCCGAGGGAGTCTGGTCGGCACCAGCCATTGTTGCGCGGGCACGCGCCTTGCGAATCGAGATGCCCATTAGTGAGGCCGTGTGTGCGGTACTGGACGGGCGGACCAGCCCGCGCGATGCCGTCGAGCAGCTGCTCTCGCGCGACCCCCGGGCCGAGGTAAGCTAGATTAGCGGCGGCCCGCGCAGCTGGGGTGATCATCTCGGGGCCAATCGGAACTCGAAGGTGAAACGATCTCGCATCTTTGTCGCGGGCGCCCTCTTGGCCGGCATCGCGGCACTGGCCGTCTGGCTGTACTACTGGGCTCCTTCCCACAACGTGGCGCTGCCCGCCGGGCAGTCGCTAGACGTCGCCCAGCTAGAGGAGCTCGCTCCATTGCCGGCATTTTCCTTGGAGCGGGTCGGTCCTGCATTTACGCCAGCCGATCTGCGCGGGCGATGGTCCTATCTGTACTTTGGCTACACCAACTGCCCGGATGCCTGTCCCGCCACTTTGGGCCTGTTAAGTCATGTGCAAGAGTTGCTACAAGCACAGGGACTTGCGCCACCGCGCATCGTCTTCATTTCTCTGGACCCGCGGCGCGATACTGCGAAGTTGCTCGGTCGGTACACCGCGGCGTTTGGCGCCGATACGATCGGGGCTACTGGCAGCGACGCCGCGCTGCAAGGGTTGGTCAGTTTTTTCGGCATTACTTTCGAGCGCAAGGACCAGGCCGACAAGGCCAATTACACGATCGACCACACGACGAACTTTTTTCTCGTGACGCCCGACGGGCGCTGGCTCGCGACTTTCGCCCCGGCCGAGGATGCCGAGGCCGTTGCGGCCGACACCGCCAAACTCGTGCGTATCCCCTTGCCCTAGTTCTTTGGCGGCTTTGCCTGGCTCACCCGGCCTGGCGTGCGAGTGCTCGCGTTTGCCAACGTGCGCCGCGCGATCCTGCCAAGGACGCGCGCCTTTTGCTTCAAAGAGAACCGTCGGAAATTCGTGCTGACCGTTCCTTGGGTAAAAGCCGTCATCTTTGAGTAGTCGATGGCGATTGGAACGATCACCGGGCGACCTTGCGCCGCAAGGCGAAGCGCCTCGGATATTGCGGCGCTGCTTTGCGCGTCGCTGCCGATCGGCACCCACGCCGCGCCGGTAGCTGCCGCCAACGCCTGGTGGTCGATTTCGCCGACCTTTGTGCAGGGCGCGCGCCGGTACAGCAGGCGCTGCGCCTGCGCGATTTGCGCTGATTCGCCATCGTGAAAGACGAAGTAGATAACGCCCAGCTGCAGACGCACCGCGGTGACAATCTCCATGCAGGTCATCAGAAAGCCTGCGTCGCCCACGATTGCGATCGTGCGCCGATCCGGATGCACGAGCTGCGCCCCGATGGCTGCCGGAACGGCATATCCCATGGCGTTAAAGTCGGTCGGCACGAGGAGCTTGCCCCCCGTGTAAATGGGCAGCAGTTCGGCAGTGAGGTACGTGTGGTTGCCGTCGTCGACCACGACAACGGCGTTATCGGGCAGCCGGCTGCGCAGTTCGCCGAAGAACCGCGCCGGATTGACCCGTCCTGCGCTATCGTGAGCGAGCCACAGCGCCTGGTATCGCGCTTTGTCGGCCGCAATCTGCGCCGCAACGGCCCGTGCGCGCGCCCCAGCGTCTTGCGGCGGACGCGAATCGATTTGCCGCAGCAATGACTGCGCGATCAAGTTGGCGTCGCCGGCGATCGTCACGGCAGCTGGGTAGTTGGCATCGAACACCGCCGGGTTGATGTCCACATGAATCAGCTGCGCGGGCACACGCACGCCGTAGCTGCCCGTTGCGATTTCCGCAAAACGGGTACCGACTGCGAGCAGACAGTCGCAATTGGCAAAAGCGTTGCGCGCCGCGGGCACAGCAGAGCGGCCAAAGCTAAAGCCGGCATGCAAGCGATGGTCGTGCGAAAAACTTGCAAGTCCCTGCAATGTAGTGGCCACCGGCGCGCCGAGGCGCTCGGCGATCTGCGCGAGCGCGACCGCCGCTTCGCGCCCGCCCCAGCCAACGAATATGCCGGGATGATGTGCGGCGCTGAGCATCTCGACCGCGCGCGCGATCGCTTCGGGCTGGGCAAGCCACGATGGTGCCGGTGCGATCCAACTTGGCAAAGTCCCGACTTCGCCCGAAAACAGCAGCACGTCCAGGGGCAGTTCCACCAGGACGGGTCCTGGTTCGCCGCTTAGTGCCAGGCGTGCAGCTTCAAAAATCGTGGGCACGACGTCTTGCGTGCGCAAGACGCGGTACGCCGCCTTGGTCAATTCTTTGGCTAACGCGAGCTGATCGACGTCGTGGAGCTGATAGCGCCGCGGCATATCGCGCCGAATGCCGCCGGTGAGCACGATCATCGGTATGCCGGCCAGCTTTGCTTCGCCAATTCCCGAAGCGGCATGCGTCAACCCGGCTGCGGGAACCAGCGCGAGCGCTCCCACGGTGGCTCCGTCGGCGACGCGACTGACCGCATCGGCGGCAAATGCGCCGCACAGCTCGTGCGTCACCAGCACAGGGGTTATCGATTCGGATTCGTTCAGTTCGTCATAGAGCTCGGTAATGTGGACGCCTGGAATGCCAAAAGTCCAACGCACGCCAATTTGTTCGAGCGCGTAACGAGCGAGCCAAGCGCCGGTCTTGCTCATCGTCTCACCGTAGCGCAACGCCCGGCGCGTGCCGCAAAATGCCGCCCGCCGCGCGGCGTGCCGAGTAAATGCAGCCGCCCAAGAAAGTGCCTTCCAGGGCCCGCTTGCCGTTCATGCCCCCACCGCCAAATCCCGCGGCCTCGCCGGCCACAAACAGTCCCGCAATCGGCTCTGCGCACGCATCGAGCGCACGCCCGTCCAAATCGGAGCTGATTCCACCAAGGGATTTGCGGCTGATAATGCGCTCGCATATCGCGATCAGCGGACCGGCACCGGGCTCCAGTATTGGACCCGGGCGCGCGGTGCGCCACCGATCCGTCCTGCATCGTCGCGCTTGGCGTATGTTTTCCCACTGCAGATCGTCCTTGTCTGCCGGTCGGGTACGAGCCGCCTCAAACGCCTGCAGGGCCTCTTCGACCCATTGCAATTGCACCGGCTCCGTCGATGTCCCGGGGCTGGCAGCCAGCAGCGCGTTCATGCGCAGCACGAGCTCGGGCAACGTATCGGCCTGGACCCAGTCCTGGCAACGCTGCGACATGGTCTTGAGCAGCCACCGATTGCCAAACACGACGTCGCGCAGCAGCGCCAGCCTTCGCCGCTCGCGAATTGTCGGATTGAACTCCGCACCCGATATCGCAAGCTCGCGCAGCGCGATGCGGCGGTTTAGGATCTGCCATGATAGGCCGCCGCCAGAGGCGATGCGAGCGACGAGTTCGCTCGTGTCCAAGCCAGCAAGTAGTGGCGGCTCGAAACGATGTCCTTGTGCATCGAGCCACAGCGCACTGCGCGCTGGCACCAGCGATAAACCATGGTCGGGATGACGAGCGCTCCAGTGCCGTACCCCAGCGGCATAGTTCCACATGCGCTGCATATTCGTTATGTGCGCACCCACCGCCCTGCAGGCCTCTAACAGCCGCCCATCGCCGAAACGATGCCCGCCGTTCAGTAACTGCCGTGGCGCGGGGCCGCATTCGGATGGCCAAAGACGTCGCACAAGTGCCAGGTCACCCCCGATGCCACCCGAGGCGATCAGCACCGCCGATCCATGCAGCTCGAAGCGATCACCAGAGCTTTCGAGTGCACCGGCCACTCCCCGAATGCGGCCGTTTTCAACCAAAAGGCGCTCGACTCGATGGCCAAAGCGCAGATCTAGCCAACTGGCATGCGCCTTTAGCCGCGCGATCAGGCGCAGCGTCAGTTCCGCTCCCGTGCCCCAAACTATGTGCCAGCGCGCGACGCTGTTTCCGCGCCGCTCGGGCCACAACGGCACGGGCAAAAAGCGCACCCCGTTGCTCGCCAACCAATCGAAGACTTCGTGCCGACACTCATGCACGTAGGCCTGGGCCCAGCGAAACGGCCAGCCGTCCTCGGGCCCGAGCTCGCCAAAGCGCTGCCAGTCCGCCAGAGCGAGCGCCGGGCTATCGCCAATGCCGTTGCGCCGCTGTATCGGCGTGTCCACAGCAAAAATGCCACCGAAGCTCTCGCGTGCCTGGCCGCCAAAATTGCTCTCCAGGTCGCGGTCGAGCAAGAGCACTGGATGCCGGTTTCGCGCAAGCTCCAGGGCCGCGACGATTCCGGCGATGCCGCCACCGACGATTATTACGCTCGCATCAGCAAAACGGTTGCTCATAGGCATGCGTTGTGCGTCCAACAGATCCAAGCTCTGGCACTGGGCCGCTTGCGGCGCCATCGCGGCAACGCAAATTGCGTGCGCAACGAGTTGCGATGTTTCTCACCGGGCCGATGTAGCCCGCATCCAGGCTCGCGCAGCTAACGTCGGCCGCGGGCCAGTGGCCTGCGACCCGGTCACGATTGCCCCGAGCCTGGTGTGCAAAAGTCGTTTTGGCGCCAAGCTTCATAGACCACAACAGCAACGGCATTGGATAGATTCAAGCTGCGGTTGCCCGATCGCATCGGCAATCGGAGCCAATGGTCCGGGGCGATACTTTGCAGCAGCACCTCGGGCAAACCCCGTGTTTCCGAGCCAAACACGAGCCAATCGCCGGGACGAAAAGCGACGTTGGCGTAACAGCGCGAGGCGCGCGTAGTAAAGGCAAAGACGCGCACGGGATCGGGGTGCTGCGTCTGCTGCCATTGCGCGAGGTTCGCGTGCACGCGCACCGATGCTATCTCATGATAGTCAAGGCCGGCCCGGCGCATTTTGGCATGATCAATCGGAAAGCCCAGCGGCCCAACCAGGTGCAGCTGCGCTCCCGTATTCGCGCACAGGCGAATTACGTTGCCCGTATTGGGTGGAATCTGCGGCTCGATCAAAACGACATGGAACATGGTGTCGCGATTATCGCGTGGCCCGCCTCATCGGCGCTGCGGCACGCTTCGGTGTGTTGCCTTGCCAAATTCTGATGGCGCAACAGTTCGCTTCTGCCGGCATCGTTCGCGCGGCATATACTGCGCCTCCCTGGTCTTTGCATTCCCGCTAATCGCAGGCGTGATCCCAGCGCGCGTCGACGCGAACATCCAGACCGTGCGGCAGCAATTTCAGATGCGGGCCGCGCGCTTTGCCGCACACGATGCCATCGTGCGCGAGGTCGCATCGCGTTTGTTTGAGCGGCTCGCCTACATGCGTCAGCCGGCGACCCGCGTCGTGGACTTGGGCTGCGGCCGCGGCGCGTGCCGTGACATGTTGCAACGACACTTTGCTTCAGCGCAATGGCTGGGGATCGATTTATCAGAGGCGATGCTCGGCGCCCGCGGGCGCGCGCGCATTTGGAGCGAGTTGCTCGGGCGTTGGCCCTGGCGAAGCCATGCCGCCGCCCGAATCTGCGCCAGCGGCGAGCATTTGCCGTTAGCGGACGGCGCGGTCGACGTGGTGTTCTCCAATCTGATGCTGCACTGGCACCCGCAACCGCACCTGGTCATCGCCGAAATCGCGCGTGTGTTGCGCACCGGTGGATTGGTCTTGTTTAGCAGTTATGGCCCGGATACGTGCAAGGAGCTGCGTGCGGCCTGTCAAAGCACGCTGGCCGCGGCACGGCCGATGCCCTTCGTCGACATGCACGATTTGGGGGACATGCTGATTGCGGCAGGCTTTGAGACGCCTGTGATGGAAGCCGAAATTGTGCGCCTGAGTTTTGGCGAGCCCCGCAAGTTGCTGGAAGAGGTGCGCGCCCTGGGGGGCAATCCTCGCTCGGATCGCTCGCCCGCATTGGTTTCGGGTGTCCGTGCGCGCGCGCTGCTCGCTGCGCTGCAGGCCCAAGCCGATGAACAAGGGCACATACACCTGAGCTTTGAAATCGTGATAGGCCACGGTTGGAAACGCGCATTGCGCTCCGCGACCGAGCGCATCGTTGCGCCGCCCCGACGCCTGCGAAAGTAAAGAAACTGCTGCCTCAGGTACGATGGATTTTCAGACGACGCCCCTCGCCGTCGACTTCTTCGAGCACTACATCGAACTTCCACAGCTGCTTGATATAGCCGAGTATGGTCTCGGCGCTGTGCGTTTCGAGCATGCGGCCGTTTTCCACGCGATGTTGCAGCAGCAGCGCCCGTTCCGCGTCATCGTTGGCGCGCGCAACCACAATGGTCGGCAGATACGCCTCGCTGCGATACTGCGCAGCCAGGGTCTGGCGAACCTTCGTATAGCCGGCCTCATTGTGGATTGCCCGTACCAGGTAGTGCTCGCGATCCTCTTCGCCGTCGTGCATCATAAACAGTCGCATATCGCGCATGACCTTCGGCGATAAATACTGCTCGATCAAGCTGTCATCCTTGAAGTTGCTCATCGCAAACTGGATGGCTTCCTGCCAGCTAGATCCGGCCAGACTCGGGAACCATTGGCGGTCTTCGTCCGTCGGTTCCTCGCAGATCCGTCGAATATCGCGGAAGATCGAAAAACCGAGCGCGTACGGGTTCATTCCGTTGAAGCTGCGCGAGTCAAATGCGGGTTGTGCTACCACATCGCCGTGGTTGCTCAGCCATTCGAGCATGAAGCCGTCGTCGACTTCGCCTGCGTCGTACAGTTCGTTAAGCAGCGTGTAATGCCAAAACGTCGCCGCCCCCTCGTTGGCGACCTTAGTCAGGCGCTGCGGATAAAAGTACTGGGACACCTTGCGCACAATTCGTACCAGCTCGCGCTGCCAGGCATGGAGCTTGGGCGCGTGCTTTTCGATGAAATACAGCAAGTTTTCCTGCGGGTCGAATGTCGTCGCCGCTTCCGTACCGGAGCCAGCACCATCGTTAAGGTGCAAATGGGCAAAATTCGGGTTGTAATGACGCTCGGCAAAGCGCAAGCGCTCGTTTAGGCGCGCCCGCTCCCGTTTAACGGAAAGCCGTGCCGGCCGCCGATAGCGGTCCACGCCATACGGCGCAAGCGCATGGCAGCAATCCAAGATGGCCTCGACTTCCCGCCAGCCATGCTGCTCCTCGCATTCTTGGACGAAGGAGCGTGCAAACTGCAGGTAATCGAGTATGGCGTCGGCCTGAGTGAACTGGCGAAACAGGTAGTTGCTCTTGAAAAACGCGTTGTGACCGTAGCCAGCGTGCGCCATCACAAGAACCTGCAGCGCCAGGGTATTGGTCTCCATGAGGTAGGCGATGGCCGGATTGGTATTGATGACAATTTCGTAGGCCAGGCCCGTCATGCCTTTGCGATAGCCGTGCTCCTGGGAGAGCAACTGCTTGCCAAAACTCCAGTGCGCATAATGGATCGGCATGCCCACCGTCGAACAAAGGTCGAGCATCTGATTGGCAGTTATGAGCTCATATTGGATCGGATACGTATCCAGGCCAAGCTTGGCGGCATGGGCCGCGATCGCGCGGTCGAACTTCTCCAGCGTGCCCAGCGTCCATTCGGTCCCCGTCGCGATCGGTTCAGCGCGCCGCACGAGTCCCGGGCGCGGCATCGGCACCGTCGGTTTGGTCAAAAGCTTGGGCCAGGGGCGCTGCTTGGCGCTGTCGCTGTCGCTATCGGTCGCTGCCATCACGCCGCCTGCTTGCGCGCGAAAAGTTCGCGAAATACCGGCCATATATCGCTGCGATCGTGCACCGCGCGTCGGGCGAAAGCTGGTCCTTCGATCGCATCGTAGCTTTGCCACAGATCCGAGGCGCGGTTAAACCATCCACTTGAGCTGGGAATGTCGATATAGGCGAAGTAGCGCACCAACGGCAGCAACTCCTGGCTCACGAACGCCGCGCTCTTGTGTCCGTCTTCGGTCGTGCAATCGCCGTCGGAGGCTTGCGCGATATACACGTTCCAGTCCGGCCCCGCGAAGCGCGTTCGGATGATCCGCAGCGCCAGTTCCAGAGCCGGGTAAACGAGTGTTCCACCGGTTTGCGGATCGTTGAAAAATCGTTCCTCGTCGACCTCTTCGGCGGTTTCGGTGTGGCGCACGAACACCACTTCGACGTGACCGTACTTGCGCTCGAGGAAAAGGTATAAGAGGGCAAAAAACCGCTTGGCCAGATCCTTCTTGCGTTCGTCCATCGATCCGGAAACGTCCATCAGGCAAAGCATAACCGCGCGCGTTGCCGGCGCTGCCGTTGGAACCCGCGCGCGGTAGCGCCGATCAACGTCCTCAAGGAAGGGTAGCGCCTCGCGCCGGGCGCGCAGCCGCTCGATCTCCTCAAGTAGCGCCGCCTGCTCTTGGCCCTCCGCGTCCTCGATTTCACGCTCGAGCTCTTCGATGTTCTCGGCGATGGCCCCACGCAACGCGATGCGCCGCGCAATTCCCATGCGCACCGTCATGCTAGGCAGCAAATTCGATGGCAGGCCCTCGCGGCTGTATCCGCCGCGACGCATCCGCTCCATAGACATTTCACCAAACCGCGTACGCTCCAGGTTGGGTAATTCCAGATCGTCAAAAAACAGCGACAGGAATTCCTCGCGCGATAGCACGAAAGCGAACGAATCGCTGCCTTCGCCAGATCCGGCCTCCTCTCCGTCGGCCCCGCTTTCACCACCACCGCGCGGGCGCGAAATGCTGTCGCCGGGAAGGTATTCGCGATTGCCGGGAAGGATGAAGTCGCGGCTGCCGGTTTCTTCGTCGTGCCTCAGGCGGGGCTCGGCCAGTCCGCGCCCGGGAATCGAAATGCGGCCCCCGCGGCCGACGTCGGTGATCGAGCGTTTGCCAAACTCTTCATCCGCGGCACGCTTGATGTCGTCCTTGAACCGCCGGATAAAGCGCTCGCGATTTACTGCTCCTCGCCCGGGCGGGTCGCCACGGCGATCAACAATGCGCAGCAGTCCCGCCGTCACCGGAGGCTGCGCGCCACCGCGCGCGTCGCTTTCGTCCTTGACCGTTGGCATCTCGATTCCCTGATCTGCGCGATTCCGGCGCTTGCGACCCATTGGCCGCTATGGACTACGATTGCGCGCTCTTTTTGTAATGCAAGTACCAATCAACCAACCGCCGCACCTGCTTTTCGGTGTAGCCACGCGCCCCCAAGCGATTGACGAAGGAACGATGGCGCTCGTCCAATTCCACTGACCCTTTTGCTTCGAACGAGATGACAGGCAAAATGTCCTCGGTCTTGCTGAACATGCGCTTTTCGATCACCACGCGCAGCTTCTCATAGCTTGTCCACGCCGGGTTGCGCCCGTTGGCACGCGCTCGCAGCACAAAATTGACCACTTCGTTGCGAAAGTCCTTCGGATTGGATATGCCGGCCGGCTTTTCGATCTTTTCGAGCTCGGAATTGAGTGCATCGCGCGAGTACTGCATGCCGGTTTCTTGATCACGCCAGTCTTCGTCGAGCAACCACTTGTCCGCATAGGTCACATAGCGGTCAAACAAGTTCTGGCCGTATTCCGAATACGCGTCCAGATAGCTCATCTGCAGTTCCTTCTCGAGGAACTCGGCAAAGCGCGGCACGACCCATTCCTTGATATGCGAGCGCAACCGCCGCTTGTACTCCTCTGGCAGATCCTCCTTGTTCAGGCGTTCTTCGAGCACGACGAGAAGATTCACCGGATCGGCAGCGATCTCGCTCGGATCGCGGTTAAACGCTGCCGAAATTGTCTTGAAAGCCCAGCGTGTCGATAGCCCGGAGAAACCCTCGCCGGCGCCCGCATCGTCGCGGTACTCCTTCACGCTCTTGGCGCGCGGGTCCAGGTCCTTGAGATTTTCGCCGTTGTACGACCGCAGCTTCGAGAACACGGAGGAGTTTTCCGGCACCACAAGGCGCGAGAGCACCGTAAATTCGGCAAGCGTGCGAAGTGTTTGCGGTGCGCACGGTGCGTTTGCCAAGGTCGAAGCCTTGAGCATCTTTTCATAGATGCGGATTTCCTCGTCAATACGCAGACAGTACGGAACCTTAACCAGGTACACCCGATCGATGAACGCTTCGTTGTCCTTGTTGTTGCGGAACTTCAGCCATTCGGCCTCGTTGCTGTGCGCCATGATGAAGCCGTTAAACGGCATGGCGGGCAGCGCTTCGGTCCCCTTGAAATTGCCTTCCTGCGTCGCCGTCAAGATCGGATTGAGCACTTTCAGGGGCGCCTTGAACATCTCGACGAACTCGACGCCACGCGCCGAGCCCAGGCACAAGGCTCCGGAGTAGCTATAGGCATCGGGGTCATCTTGCGCATAGCGCTCAAGCATGCGCAGGTCGATCTTGCCCACGAGCGTGGAGATGTCCTGGGTGTTCTCGTCGCCGGGTTCCGTCTTTACGATACCCACTTGATTGAGCACGGACGGGATGACACGAACGACGTGAAACTGGGAAATGTCACCGGAGTATTCGCGCAAGCGCTTTAGCGCCCAAGGACTTGCGATGCCGGTAAGTGCACGTCGCGGAATGCCGTAGCGATCCTCCAGCAGCGGACCGAACTTTTCGCGGTCAAGCAGACACAGAGGGTTTTCTAACAGCGGCGAGACGCGACCGCTCTTGGGGTCCTTTAACGCATAGATCGGGTACACCTCCGCGAGCTTCTTGATCTTCTCCGCAAGCGAAGATTTCCCGCCGCCGACGGGCCCAAGCAGATACAACACCTGCTTGCGCTCTTCTAGCCCCTGCGCTGCGTGTAGGAAGTACGCATACAACTGCATGAGCGTATCTTCCATGCCGTGGAACTCCGAGAAGGTGTCCCAGGTCTGGATAGCGCGGTTTTGGAAAATGCGCGACAGGCGCGGATCATCGGCCGTATTTACCAGCGTGGGCTTGCCGATCGCCTCGAGCACGCACTCGTGCGCCGAGGCGTACGCCATACGATCCGATTTGCAATACTGGAGGAATTCCTCCAGCGTCATTTCCTCGTCCAGGGCGCGAGCAAAGTTGCTCTTGAAAGACGAGACCAGATCGTTCGGCGCGTTCATACTGACCTCCTGCGCGCGCGGCCCTTGGGCCGAGATTACATACAACGTGCTGCTTTATGACCCGGTTGACCCAACGCGGGACGCAAGGCAGCTCCATCTTAGATCTAAGTGGTCGCGATCGCTCTAGACATGCACGAACGACGCACCGACAGAAGCAACATTAGGCTTTGAAGAGCAAGGCTATTGCCGCATAAGCGCAGACAAAGCGCACGAATTTTAACGTTGCGCACGTGGATTAAGGCGCATTGCAACCAAGCTTGTTGATCTTTGCTAAAAGTACTCACCGCTTTTATCCCGTTACATAAAGGCATAAAAGCACCGACATGTCAAGGGACTTTGCCGCTTTAGCGCCAGATCAGCCAGTCAAACCGATTCGTAGGCTGTCGGTAAAAAAGAACCGCCCCGCACAGGGCGGGGCGGGAAATTCCGCCTCCTCGGAGGAGAGGGGGAGGAGGAGGGGCGGAAACTGCAAAAAGGTCCGTCACCGGAAAAAGCGCGATAGCTCCACGGCCACGTCAGGCCAACTCTGTGAGCTCTTCGCGCATCTTCCGTAACGCTTTGGCCTCGATCTGCCGAATTCGTTCCGCCGAAACCCCAAATTCTTTTGCTAAATCGTGCAAGGTGGCGCTGCCCACCGCGCCATCGTCGTTCTCATCGAGCCAGCGTGCCTGTACGATGCGGCGGCTGCGCTCATCTAAGGCCGCAAGCGCCCGCTGCATGCCTACACCCTGCATGGCCTCGGCACTGCGCCGCTCCAGAATCTCGGTCGGCTCGGCACCCGGGTCTTCCAAATAGGCGATCGGACCGTAGGATTCACCCTCCTCATCGACCCGGCCCTCCAAGGCCACATCCCCACCGGCCAGTCGGGTCTCCATTTCGGCCACGTCCTCAGGCTTGACATTGAGCTCGCGGGCGACGCCCTCAATCTCGTCGCGCGACATCGAACCGTGGTTTTTGCGTAGGCTGCGCAAGTTAAAGAACAGCTTGCGTTGCGATTTGGTTGTCGCCACCTTCACCAAGCGCCAGTTGCGCAGCACGTACTCATGGATTTCGGCCTTAATCCAGTGCAAGGCGAAAGACACGAGGCGCACCCCTCGGTCCGGGTCAAAGCGCTTTACGGCCTTCATCAGGCCGATATTTCCCTCCTGAACCAGATCCGCATGCGGAAGGCCGTAACCAAGATAATTGCGCGCCACGGAAACCACCAAACGCAGGTGCGAAAGCACCAGTTTGCCGGCCGATTCCAGATCGCCACGATCGCGGTAACGACGGGCTAACTGATACTCCTCCTCGGGCAAGAGCATCGGGATGCGGTTCACCGCAGCCACGTAAGCGTCAAAATTACCCAAACTCCCGGGCAAAAGCGCCAAAGCACTTCTAGCGTCCGACGCCGGTACCAACGCAAGATTCATAGTGCCCATTTCTTACTCCTGGGCGGGGGCCCGTGAATAGCTCCGCTCCAATCGTGGAAAAATTTTAGCACTCGGAGCAGCAGACTGCTAGTTTGAGCTCTGCGCGAAATCAAAGTTCCCAAAGACAAACAATTCGCTCTGCCCCCAGGCCAATAGCGTCCCAAGAAGCGCCCGTGGGCCCACGTGTGGTTTGCGCGCTATCGCCAGAAGACGCAATTCCCGATCGGGTGTTTTGCTCAATCCAAGGGGCCTTGCATCGCAGGCCCCTTGGGGCAGCGTGGCCTCTGGCGCCTTGCGAGATGAGACGCCACCTGATACCGCCACGGACACGCGCGGCGCCAAGAATCTTCATTGCGCAGGCGCGCCAACGCCGCTTAGGCACTAGATGCAGCAGGTCGCGCACTACGCTCGAAAGACCTGATTTGACACAGGTCCGCGCCCAAAGTTCTCGCCCTTGCGCGATGCGGCCATGCCGCGGGGCCTTAAGAGCCATCTGTCGAAAGGCGCAAATTTGGGCATCCATTTCGCTTTTTGTCATGTAAAGAATCCACCTCCTTGCGTCGATACATCCATGCAGGCGA
>CAZSOI010000506.1:0-2238 GCA_964608115.1 uncultured Burkholderiaceae bacterium
CTTAAAACGATGCGGCACTTATCTAGGTGGTACAGGGGCTCCAGCGGTTCCCCAAACGCTATGCGGCATCCGTCGTAAACATTGTCGCGGTGAACCGGTTCATATTGAACCCAGCGAGCGGCGGGAAAGCGTGCGAGCAGGCTTTTGATCTGTTCGATCAGCGTCGGGGAGTGAACGCTTTCGGTCAAAATCCACAGCCCGGCGCCTTGGTGCGTTGCAAGTGCTTGGACTCGATTTTGTAGAACCGTCAAAAACGCTTCCCAAGAACTTGGCTGGCCCAGGTGTGTAATGCTGCGGGAGCGATCGGGATCCCAAACTTCCAGCACGGCGGCCTGCGAAAAGATATCCGTGGCCCCCAGGCTTTCGGGATGGAGGGGATTTCCCTCGATTTTCGTGGGCCGTCCCATATTGCTCTGGACCAAAAGACCGACGGACGAGCGGCCGAAATTGGCCGCGGTCGCAAAAAACAATGGTTGGGCCGGCATGAGCGCCGGTGGTGCGTGCACATAGGGAACGATCACATGCTCGGGTTGACGAGAGCATGCCCCGGCGCCCGCAAGGGCCAAAGACGCACCCATCAGCTTCAGAAAATCTCTACGGTCGCGTGCAGGGGCCTCCGGGAAACGCGTAGGGTCCTGCTGCAGAATCTGCATTTGCGCCGCCCCACCGAGGCTGTCTTCGATGCGTCGCCACAAGAGCGGCAAATCCGCCGTGTTTAGAGGCTTCGGATTCGATTGCGGGGCAACGGAAATGCTCTTCATTTTTCTTCGTCCGAGAGGGGCGTTAGCGATGGCAGTTCGAGCAGTCAAGCAAGCGCGCGGTATCGATTTGGTACGCGATCAGCAACTGCTCTCCTCGGACGATCTGGTCGGCGGGCGGCTGCCAGTCCATATCAAAAACATGGTCACGCGGACGAACAAAGTTTTCCGGATGGCGATGACAGTTGATGCACCAGTTCATTTCCAGGGACTGCGTTCTCCAGGTCAACGGCATTTGATCCACGTGGCCGTGACACGTTGAGCAACCAACGCCCTTGGCGATATGTATGCTGTGATTGAAATAAGCAAAATCGGGCAATTTGTTTATGCGGATCCAGCGAAGGGCTCTGTCCTGCCGAAAGCTCGTGAACAGAGGTGACAAAATTGCCTGATTCCGAAACAGTTGCGAGTGGCACGTCATACACGTGGACGTCGGAGGAATGCCCGCAAAAGAAGATGTCTCCACGGAGGTGTGGCAAAAACGACAATCCAATCCGACATCGCTGACGTGATGTTTGTGGCTAAAGGGTGGCCATTGCGCTACGGGGGCGTCGAGGGAGGGAATGCGGGCAATGCTGTCACGCCAAAGGAGCACAAGCGCGATCCCAAGGATCAGGACCAGGCTCGCAATGAGCTTGAACAAAAGCACGAGTCTCGGTCGGAAGATCTGAGCCATACGGAGCACTCAGCCAACGAAGTCCTCGGACGCCCTGATCTTGGGTCCGCTGCGCTTTGATTCGCAAAAGAAGTCTTGCCGCGGCGGTGTCTTCGACAAACAGGCCGGCCCCGGCGAGGCTGTCTTGTCGCGCGACAAACAGGCACTGGCGGAAAAGCAAGCGCCCATCGCATCATCCACGAAGCGCCGTGTCGACGATCGCTGAAACGAGCAGTAGCGTAAGTTCAAAGAGCGAGGCATAAAAGGTGGTCATCGCCCAGCGCCGATTGGGCGCGTGCGCAAGCAGAGCGCTGCGGTACACGAAATAGGCGCCACCGCCGATTGCGCCGGCAAGGTAGGGCCAACCTAGCCCGAGCGCGGCCGGTACGAAACTCGCTGCCACGAGCAAAAGCGCACCAAGAAGCACGGCACGCGATGCGTGCGCAGTGCCGACTACGACGGGCAACATCGGTATTCGTGCCGCGGCATAGTCATCGCGGTACGCAATGGCAAGGCTCCAGAAGTGCGGCGGCGTCCACAGGAATAGCAGCAGGGCAAACATCAGGGGCATAGGAGTAAGGTGCGTCGGCGATACCGCTGCCGCGCCCGCGAGAACGGCGAAGCTTCCGGCGAGTCCGCCGATTACGATGTTCCACCATGTGCGACGCTTTAACCAAAGCGTGTAGACCACGGAGTAGGTAAACGCTCCGAGAAAGGTGTAGATGGCCGATATCGTGTTTCCGGCGATTTGCGCCAAGGCGATGCCGATCGCCGCCATTGCTGCCATGGCGACGAGCCACTCGGGGCCCGCAGCAAACTGACCGG
>CAZSOI010000507.1:0-21601 GCA_964608115.1 uncultured Burkholderiaceae bacterium
ATCGTCCAGGTTGTGTGCGACCCGGATTTGCCCGAGGTGTTCCGACGGGCGGAGGCATTGCGCAACGAGTACTGCGTTTCGATTGTGGGCTTGGTGCGTCCGCGACCGCAGGGCACGGCCAACGCAGCGCTGACCTCGGGCGGTGTGGAGGTGCTGGGCCGACAGCTCGTTGTGCTCAACGAATCGGCTCCGCCGCCGTTTATGCTCGACGATGAAGAGCTTTCCGAAACGACCCGTCTTACGCACCGCGTTTTGGACTTGCGTCGCCCGGCGATGCAAAAGAATTTGCGCTTGCGCTATCGCGTGGCGATGGCGGCGCGTCGCTACCTGGACTCGAAGGGCTTTCTCGATATCGAGACGCCGATGCTTACGAAGAGCACGCCAGAGGGCGCGCGCGACTACCTCGTTCCATCGCGCGTCCACGAAGGAATGTTTTTTGCGCTACCCCAGTCGCCGCAACTGTTCAAACAGCTGCTCATGGTCGCGGGGTATGACCGCTATTACCAAATCGTCAAGTGTTTTCGGGACGAAGACCTGCGCGCGGATCGTCAGCCCGAATTCACGCAAATTGATATTGAGACCTCGTTTCTCGACGAGCTGCAGATTCGCGAGCTCATGGAAGCGATGATCCGCGATGTCTTTCGCGAGGTGCTCGGTGTTGCGCTGCCCCACCCGTTCCCCGTGATGCGACACGAGGAGGCGATGGCACGCTACGGATCGGACAAGCCGGACCTGCGGGTGAAGCTGCAGCTGACCGATCTGACCGATGTCGTGAAAGACGTCGACTTTAATATCTTCCGGGCGGCGGCGGCGCTGAAGGATGGCCGGGTTGCGGCGCTGCGCGTCCCGGGGGGCGGAATTCTCGCGCGCTCGGAAATCGACGCCTACACCCAGTATGTAGCCGTCTATGGGGCCAAGGGGCTAGCGTATATCAAGGTCAATCAGCGCGCCCAGGGGCGCGAAGGCTTGCAATCGCCAATCGTCAAAAGCCTGCACGATGCGGCGCTGGCGGCAATTCTTGAGCGCACGCAGGCGCGCGACGGCGACCTGATCTTCTTTGGTGCCGATCGTGCAAAGGTTGTCGCTGACAGCCTCGGAGCGCTGCGCACACGCATTGGTCACTCGGAATTTGGCAGCAAGCACGAGCTCTTCGAGGCGGGCTGGCAGCCGCTTTGGGTGATTGATTTTCCGATGTTCGAGTTCGATGAAGACGAGCAGCGTTGGGTCGCGGCGCATCATCCCTTCACTTCGCCAAAAGACGGGCATGAGGATTGGCTGGAGACCAACCCGGGGCGATGTCTGGCCAAGGCCTACGATTTGGCCCTAAACGGCTGGGAAATCGGCGGCGGCTCGGTGCGGATCCATCGCGAAGAAGTTCAAAGCAAGGTCTTCCGAGCGCTGAAGATCGGCCCGGAGGAAGCGCGCAGCAAGTTTGGCTTCTTGCTCGATGCACTGCGCTACGGCGCACCGCCGCACGGTGGGATCGCTTTTGGCTTGGATCGGATCGTCACGATGATGGCCGGGGCCGAGTCCATCCGCGATGTGATCGCATTTCCTAAGACCCAACGTGCCCAGTGTCTGCTGACGCAGGCGCCTTCACCGGTTGACGAGAAGCAACTGCGCGAACTGCACATTCGGTTGCGTCACGCCGAAGTCAAGCCCGCATCCTAGTCTTGGGGTACCGTCGACTGCGAGGCGCTGTTGATGAAGTCGGTAAAGCTGCGGGTCGCGACCTACAACATTCATAAGGGGGTGACGACCTTTGGGCGGCGCTCGCGCGTCTCCGAGCTGCGAATGGCGTTGCATCGGATTGACGCCGACGTGGTCTTCTTGCAGGAAGTCCAGGAGCGCAACGAGCGATTTTCGCGTGGTGCAATGGATCTGTCGCGCGCGAGCCAACTCGATGAGCTTGCTTCCAGCGGCTATGAGCACCGCGCCTACGGAATCAATGCGGTATATGCACATGGTCATCACGGCAACGCCATCTTGTCGCGATGGTCCATCGAGCACTTCGCCAATCACGATATTTCCGATCACATGCTGGAGCGTCGAGGCATGCTGCACGCAGTGGCCCGGTTGCCCGGCACCGGGGGACGCGGCATCCATCTTATCTGCGCTCATTTTGGCCTGGCCAAGCGCAGCCGCATGCGGCAGGCCGAATGGGTAGCGCGCTTTATCGAGCGCGAGATTCCCGCGACAGCGCCACTTATTCTGGCGGGAGACTTCAATGACTGGCAGCGCAGGGTTGATGCGCAGCTGCGCCAGCGCCTAGGTATGCGCGAGGTCTCGGACGAGACGACGGCAACGGCCTGGCTCGAACGCTTGCTGGCGTGGCGCAGGCCGGTGCGCGTAGCGCGAACGTTTCCGAGCCTCGTTCCGTTTCTGACGCTAGACCGAATCTACGTGCGAGGACTGCGTGCGCGCACCTGTCTTGTACCGCGCGGAAGGTCGTGGGCGCGCTGTTCCGACCACGCCCCGCTGATCGCCGATCTGGAGCTGTAATGCGCTCGCCGTCGGGCGCCATCGCAGGAAAAATTGCCGGCTCCCTGGGTCCGCTCATGCGGCCGCACTTTACGGAAGGCAATCGCATTCGCCTGCTGGCCTCGGCCCAGCATTACTTCCCCGCTTTACTCGCCGCAATCGCCGCGGCCCGACGCTTGGTGCACCTGGAAACCTATATTTTTGCCGACGATGGCATCGGCAACAGCATTGCGGAAGCGCTGGTTGGCGCTGCGCGGCGAGGAGTGGATGTGCGGGTGCTGATCGATGGATTCGGGGGAGGCGACTTCGCGCGCCGGCTGGCTGTGCAACTGCCGCAAGATGGGGCAAAGGTGCGCATCTATGGCCCTGAGCACTGGTGGCGACCGCGGCGGCGCCTGCTGCGTCGAATGCATCGCAAGCTGGTTGTGATCGACGATCGCATTGCGTATCTGGGCGGGATCAACGTCAATGACGAACCGCAGCGCGACGAATTCACCGGTGAACCGATTGGCCCGCGATTTGATGTTGCCGTCGAATGCGAAGGACCAATCGTCGCTGCCATAGCTTCGGCCATGCGGCGACTGTGGTGGGCGGTGGCGGTGGCCAACTGGAGCGAAATGCCTGAGCCGGCACCGCGTCGCGTGCGGCCGACGCAGCCAATGCACAGCGGCATGCGCGCCGCGTTGGTGCTGCGCGATAACTTGCGCAACCGTCACAGTATCGAGCGCAGCTACTTGAGTTCGTTTCGCTCCGCACGGCGCCAGATCCTCGTGGCCTGTGCGTACTTTTTGCCCGGGCGGCGCTTTCGCGGAGCGCTGGTCGGCGCCGCGCGACGGGGCGTTCGCGTGCGTCTGTTGCTACAAGGTCGGGTCGAATACCGCTTGCAGCATTACGCGCAGCGCGCCCTGTATGGACAGCTGCTTGCCGCGGGCATCGAGATCTACGAATACCAAAGCAGCTATTTACACGCCAAAGTCGCGGCGGTCGACGAAGATTGGGCAACGGTAGGTTCGAGCAACATCGATCCGCTGAGCCTGCTGCTGGCACGAGAGGCAAACGTGGTAGTGCGCGATCGCGCGTTTAACGAGGAACTGCGTGCGATGATCGAATCGGCGATCTCGGCCGATTCGCGTCCCCTGCACGCCGCGGACTATGAGCGACGCTCCTGGGTGGACCGCGTCACGGACTGGATCGCTTACGGAATCGTACGGGCGGCAACAGTGGTGCTGGCGCGCGGGAACAATTACTGACGGCGGCGAAGCAGCGCCACCCCGCCCTCGACATACAACAGATCGACCGCGACGCTCGGATCGAGCCGATCCGTGCGAGTTATGGCCAGCTCGCCCGGTGCGGGCGGCCGCGAAGGCGTCACCTGTTGGCGATAAACGCTAAAGCTCGGTGCCGCGATCTCCCACTGCACCGCTACGCCTGGTAGCCGCGCGGCGATCTGAGCCGCGTGCTTGACGGGAGCGTTGAGCAATTCACCGAGCCAGGGAATGAACGCCCAGCCCAGCACTAGCGCCATTGCCACGGTGGCGGCCAGCGCTCTTTGCAGGGGCGACCAACGACGCAAGGCGACCAGAGCGAGGGCCAGCACAGCGCCGACGATCGTCAGAAGGTAGTACGAGCGCGTTGCCGTGGCCTTGGCCCGCGCGGCCTGCGCAGCGTAAAAGGAAAACCGGGGATTTGCGGCGGCCGTGCTAAGTTGCTGCACCAGCGCGGGTACAAAGGGCAGAAGCAACAGGATCAGGCACGGCAGCCAGACTAGGTTGGCATCGGTTGGGCTATCGCGGGCGCGACTTGCCGCCAAGAGAAAAAGCGGCGTCATGCCGTAGAGCAAATAGTGCGGCAGTTTGGTGCCCGAGAGAGAAAAAAAGACAAAAACAAAAGCAAACCAAAGCAGCAGGTAGCGCGAGAAGGGATCGCGCCAATCGGCCGGGACATGATGCGCCAGGCGCCAGAGCAGCCCCGACCAGGGCAACAGCAGTAGCGGCGCAGCTACAAAGTAGTACCAAAGGCTGCCGCCATGCCCCTCAAGAGTGCCGCCGAAGCGATTCAGATTGTGGCGAACCAAGAAACCGTCTATGAAGTCGCGGCCGTGAAGATAGATCTGCGCCCCGTACCAGGGTGCGGCAACGGCAAGCAAAAGGAGCCAGCCAAGCGGATCGAATATTGCGCGGGCCCATGGTTGCCAGCGCCGCATCGATGAGCAATACGCCAGGCTGACCGCGAAAGGAATCAAGATAGCGATCGGCCCCTTGGTCAAGACGCCCAAGGCCATCCAGAGGTAGGTGCGTCGCAACGCGGCTCGGTCCCCAGTGTCAAGATGGCGCCACAGATCAAACATCGTGGAGGCCAGCAGGGCGTTGAGCAGTGCATCGGCCGTCGCGGCCCGGCTCATCGCCATCACGCCCAGGCTTGTGGCGGCGATCCAGCCGGCGAGCACTGCCGCGGGATACCCCGCTCGCGGCGCCGCAAAGCGTACGATCGCCGCAATCCAGGCCAACGCGGCCAGTGCCGAGGGCAGGCGCAGCGCAAACTCATTGAGCCCCAGCGCCTTGACGCTCAAGGCTTGCAACCAGTAGATCAAGATCGGCTTGTCGTAGCGGGGTACCGCGTTTAGCGTCGTCGAGAGCCAGTCGCCGCTTTGCAAAATTTCGCGCGTTGCCTCCGAAAAGGCCCCCTCGTCAACGTCAAATAGCGGATACAGCCCAAGCGAGGGCAAAATCAGCAGTGCACAGGCAAGCAGCAGTACCCATGCAGCGCGCGGCCAGTTCTCTTCAGCCGTCTGGGCCCGGCGTACGCTCACAATGGGGGTACCGCCGAGCGCTTGCGCAGCGCTTGCACGATCGTGATTGCGCCGCAGCTTGCCCCCACGGCCACGGCCGCCCATTGCAGCGGCAGCGCTAGGGGATAGCCGGTATCGACGAGGGCCAGGGCGCAGGCGCAAGCAAGAACGATCAGCGCAAATGCGGTGCTGGTGCCCTCACGGCGCCAGAGCCTCCAACGCTCGGCACCAAAACTGCCCAGTGCGCCCGCAAGCATCCCCAGCACGGCTCCAACTAGAACGTCTGAGGGCCAATGGGCGCCAACCATGATGCGCGAGCTGGCGGCCAACAAGCCTGCGCAAAGCAGTCCCAGGGTCGCGACGGGGCGCCTGCGCAATCGTTGATCCGCCAGAATTACCGTCGATACAACCAAAAAGATCGTGATGGAATGTCCGGAGGGAAAGGAGTTATGTCCGCTTAGCAAGGGCCCCTGTACGCGAAAACTTGAGGGGTCAAGTACCGCGGCAGGACGAGCGGCGGCCACGAGCCATTTGCCAAAGCGGGAGAACAGCGCCGCCAACGGGGCGGCGTACAGGGCGGCGGCCAGTACCTGAGGGGCGCGAGGCAGCAGCGGCGCAAGGATCATCACTGCGACAAGACCGTGACCCAGAATCGTCAGATTGCTGGGCAACCAAAAGGGAAGCCAGCGAAGCGCCAGTTCGTTGATCGCGAAAAACGCTGCTCGGTCCAAGCCGGCGACTGCTTGCGTCGCGACCGCGGCCAACGCGCAGACAGCGGCAAAGGCCACAAAGACGCGGGGAAAGGCTATGCGCTGCATCGGCTTGCGATTTTACCGTCGCCTCGAGGCGGTAATTTCCACAACATCTTGTTTCGTTCGCAAGATACAGCCAACATGTTGTGTGCGCCCGGTGGCACTCGATGCTCAAGAAGCGCGCAGCAGATGGGCAAATTGCCTCTGCACATGTTGCGAGAACCCAAGAAAATCGAATTTTTCCCTCTGAAAACGCTTGATTCTCGTCGCAAATCGCATAGTATTGCGGTCACGCAACGAGAGCGCTCTTCGAGCATCTTCGAAACGACAAGAACGCTGTCGCTGTAATCGTCGTTCCCAACCAGGAGATCGTTGATGGCAACTGCCAAGAAGGCAAAGAAAGCAGCAAAGAAGTCCTCGGCCAAGAAGGCCGCAAAGAAGATGACGAAGAAGGTAGCGAAGAAGGCGCCAGCCAAGAAGGCGGCAAAGAAAAAGTCGGCGCGCAAGCCCAACGCGGCGTTCATGAAGCCGCTCACACCCGTCGGCCCCCTGGCAGCCGTGATTGGCTCGAGCCCGATGCCGCGCACCGAGGTGACGAGCAAAATCTGGGCCTACATCAAAAAGAACAAGCTGCAAGACTCCGTCAATCGTCGCAATATCAATGCCGATGATAAGCTGCGCCCCTTGTTTGGCGGCAAGTCGCAGGTGTCGATGTTCGACCTGACGAAGTTCGTCAGCAAAAATCTGAAGTAAGCAAGAGCGGCAAGTTTTTTGCCCCCATCAAGGGCCCGTGGAGCCTCGTGCTGCACGGGCCCTTTGTGTTCAAAAATACCGGTTTGAACCAAGGCGGTGGCCTTGGCTCGCGGATTGCGCAGGTCGTCAGCTTTGCGCCCAGCGCGAATGCCGCGGCAGTGTTGCCTGCAAAAATGCCATCTGATCGGCCAGAATCCGTCGATTGCTCAGGATGAAACCTTCGTTTCGACATACCGCATAAGGCACGTACAGCAAGGGCATGCGGGCCTCTTCCGGGAAACGGTTGCCTTTGCGGGTGTTGCATGACCGACAGGCCGTGACCACGTTGGTCCATTCGTGGCGCCCGCCTCGGGATACCGGAACGATGTGCTCGACGGTCAGGTCCGATTCACCGCAATGCGCCCCGCAATAGGCGCACACATGGCGGTCGCGGGCAAAAAGGCGATGTTTGCTCAGCCCCACCTGGCTGCGACCGTTTGGGCTTCGGTGGCGGCCACGAATCATGACAATAGAGCTGCTGACAACGCAGGAACGCTCGCCGGATAATTCCTGCAATCCGCCGCTCATAGAGAACAGGCTCTCGCCCAGGTCGGTAACAACCTTGCCGCAAGCGTAGTATCGGGCCGCACGGGGCAGCGCCGCCCAGCGCACCGGTTGGCCGTGGGAGTCGACGATCAAAATGCGGGGTGGGTACTCGGTTCCGCGCATAAGCGCATATTGCCACTTCGGAACAAGTTTTGCATGGCCAACGCTGCCGCGCCTAGGAAGCAAGCGCTTGTATCGCCGAGGCATGCGCACGTGCCGACCGTAGGCGAGGCCGACCGGGAGATCGAGCTCAAGCTCAAGCTGCGCGTGCAGGATGTTGCGCCGTTGCGCGCGCGCCTTGACCGTCTGGGTGTGGCACGCAGCGAACTGGTCGACAGCATCTATTACGACACTGCCGACCATCGGCTGGCAGCGGCTCAGGCCGCGTTGCGACTGCGCAGCATTGGCGAAGGCCGCGGTCGCCGTTGGCTTCAGACGGTAAAGACGCAGCTAAGCGAGGCGGCGCTTTGCGTGCGCGGTGAATGGGAGCGTCCTGCGCCGAAAGGACGAATCGACTGGTCGTCGCTGGCCCACTCTCCGTTGGTTCAGGTGCTCGGAGAAAGCATAGCGCACGACGGCGCCCAAGCACGCAGCGCCCTTGCGCAATTGCACCCGGTCTTTCAGACCGTGTTTGAACGTACGGCGTGGGACCTGGTGCTCGATGGCGTGCAACTTGAGGCTGTAATTGATCTGGGCGAAATACGCGCGCAAGATCGTGTCGAACCCATTTGTGAAGCCGAGTTGGAGTTGCTTGCCGGAAGCAAGCAAGCACTACTGGACGTGGCGCTGCAATTGTCTGGCGCCATAGGGCGACATCGGGCGGACTTATGCCTTCTGCCCTACGGAATTTCCAAGGCCGCGCGCGGCTATCGCCTGGCGCTGGGGCGAGGGCCTATGCCATTTTCTGCGAACTTTGCAACAGCGCATCGGGCCTTTACGCCGCAACTACGCGTGGCCGAGGCTGCGCGCCGACTCGTCGACTTCGGGATGACCACAATGCTGGCCAATGCCGCGGACTTTTCTCCTACGGCCGATCCGGAGCTGGTCCATCAGGCTCGCGTTGCCATGCGGCGCATGCGCGCCGGGTTGGAACTGCTCGGTAGCGGCGCGGAATTACCCGAGGAATTGCTGCAGGGGCTGAGGATCTGGGCAAAGCGCTTTGGCCTGGTGCGCGATTGGGACGTACTTTGCGTCGAACACCTGCCGCCGTTGGCCTCTACCGCATCGGGTGGCGAGGCCGCAGTCTTCAAGCGCCTTTTTGCGACCGCAATCCAACGGCGTGATGCAGCCCGTGCGGTGCTTTGGCAGCAGCTGCAGACGCCCGCGTTTGCCGAATTTGCCCTGCGAGCGCTGCGCTGGGCTGGTTCGGATCCGTCAAGACCGGGCAAACGTTTATCGGCGTTCGCACGAAAGGCCGTGCGTTCGCGCCAGCGCCGTCTGGCCACCGCGGCACGATCCTTCGCTCAATTGCCAGTAAAGCGCCAGCACAAAGCGCGCATCCAGGCAAAGGCCCTGCGCTATGGCATCGAGATGCTGCAATCGACTTTGCCCAAGCGGGCCCGTCGCGTGGGGCTGCCGGCTTTGGCGCGGTTTCAGGATGCTGCTGGCGGCGCGCGCGATGCGCTGTTTGTGCAGGCGATCGTGGAGCGTCTGACGCGCTCAGCGGCGGTTCGTCGACACGTTGCCCAGTGGGCCACGGCGCAACGTGCGGCGGCGATTGCCAAGGCCCAACGGCTAGCCGCGAATCTTAAGGATCTGCTCTAGTGCGCCGGCAATGCGCGTTAGCCAAGTTGGCCATCTTGGCGCAGCGCTGCCGCAAACTCCTTTGCGGCGTCGGCGCGCTGCGTATTGCCAATCTCAATAAACGGGTTTTGCGCGGGCCGCACGGCATTGCCCTGACCAAAACCGATACCGGCCTGAATGGCCCGTTCGACCTGATCCTGCGCCTGCAGCCCAGCGACGATTAACCACTGCTCGGAAAGGCCCACCACACGCGCTTCGAGCGCGAGGTTTTGCCAGGCCTCACTAAGATTCGATGTTGGGGCGAGAATCTTCGCAAAATCCGGCTGCACGAGCGCGAAAGCACTCAAGTCCATTGTCAGGCGCGGTGCCGTTACTCGCAATCCGACCGGGATCTGCTGCGCCCGAAGGTAATCGATAAACGCGCGTATGCGATAGTGCGAACGCACGAGCTCGACTGACCCGCGCAAAATCACGGAAAGTCGGTGGGCGACCAATGCGTGCGTGCGCAACTGGGTGTCGATGCGCTCGTCGTACTTTTGCACTGTCCCGAAAGACAGCGTTACTGCAATTTGCTTGCACTCCTCGCGCTCGAGCATATCGAGCGCGCGGCGCAGTCCGAAGAGTTGAATGCGCGACCACTGCACCGGACTGGGTTCGAAGCCTTCGGTCCAAAGATACAGCTCATCGAACCAACGTTCGCGTGCTTGCAGCGATCGCGTGGGCCAAATCGTTGCGCACACTGCACCATTGGGCACGCCTTCGATCTTGCCGATAACGGAGGGCGCGGGCCAGCGGTGCGCGGGGGGCAATGACATAAAGGGTGTGGACAAAAAATATCGAGCGCTTCGGTCGCAGCAAGTCGCGGTGCGGATACGGCCGGCAGCGCCCAGTGGCCATGACGCGACAATACCCATTCTGAATCGGGCCGTGGTCGCCTAAAGCGAGAGATAGTCCCGGAGTAATGTGCCAACTTGGCATTGAGCCAGGATTGCGGCAGAATCTGCGTCATGCTGCACTGCAGAAAATATGCAACCAACTGCCCATAGCGTTCACCTGGCGCTGGTGCCTCGTTCAGTGGCCATAGTTGGCGCGACCGAGCGAGTTGGGGCGCTCGGGCGTGACGTGTTGCGCAACGTAGTTTCGGGCGGATTCCAGGGCCAAGTCTTCGCGGTCAATCCAAAGCACACGCAAATCGGTGAGCAGCGCTGCTATGCGCGCCTAACGGATCTGCCGACGGCTCCCGATCTGGTCGTAGTCGTGACTCCCGCCGCGGCCGTGCCCCAAGTGGTAAAGGAGGCGGCCGAACGCGGCGTTGCTGGCGTTCTTGTCCTATCGGCGGGCTTTGCCGAAGTTGGGCCCGCTGGTGTGGCGCTTCAGCAAGAGGCACTCGCGCGAGCACGGGAAGCAGGCGTGCGGATCATCGGTCCGAATTGCTTGGGTTTGATGCGACCCTCGATAGGGTTGAACGCGACCTTTGCGCGTACGGCGGCACGCGCGGGCAACATCGGCCTCGTATCCCAATCGGGTGCGGTTGCGGCCGCGTTGCTCGACTATGCGTGGTCGGCTGGCTTTGGATTTTCGTCTGTGATTACAACCGGCGACGGTTCGGACGTCGAATTCGGTGATTTGCTTGACTTTCTCGCGCTCGATTCCCAGACGCGCAGCATTATCTTGTACGTCGAAGGAGTGAACCGACCACGCCAGTTCTTGTCGAGCTTGCGTGCAGCGGCCAGTATCAAGCCTGTGGTTGTGCTCAAGGCCGGCCGGCACGCCAGTGGGTCCAAGGCTGCGTTTAGCCACACCGGTGCGCTCGCGGGCGACGATGCGGTCTTCGATACCGCACTGCGGCGCACGGGTGCAATACGTATTTCGCGATACGCGCAGTTATTTTCGGCCTCGGAAGCTTTGCTGAGCGGTCGCTTGCCCCGCGGCTCTCGGTTGGCAATTCTCACCAATGGAGGAGGCCCCGGGGTGCTTGCTGCCGATGCCACATCGGATGCGGGTGTGACGCTGGCACTGTTGGGCGCGCAGACCAAGCAAAGTCTTGATGCGATGTTGCCCGCAACCTGGTCCAAGGCAAATCCGATCGACATCGTTGGCGATGCCGATTGCGCGCGCTTTTCCCGTGCGTTCGAGCTTGTGCTCGCCGATGAGGCCAATGACGGCGTACTGGTGCTTTTTTGTCCGACGATACGGCTCGGAGCTGCAGAGATCGCGCGCGCCTTACTGCCGTTGGCAGCGGCTAGCAACAAACCCGTCGTATCGGCATGGTTGGGGGAAGCCGATGCGGCCCAGGGCCGATCCATACTAAAGCAGGCAGGCTATGCGGCCATGCGCAGTCCAGAACAAGGCGTCGAGGCATTTTCCTACCTCGCACAGTTCGTGCGCCACCGCCAATTGCGGCTCCAGCTGCCGCCGCCTATTAGCGGCGAGCCAGGGGGCGCCAGCCCCCTGGAAATTAACGCTGCCCGCGCCGTTCTTGCGCAGGCGCAGCAGCAAGGCCGAACGGTGCTGGCCGAGGATGAAGCCAAGTCATTGCTGTCTGCATGCGGCATCGAGGTTGTGCAGGGACGGCTTGCGAGCAGTGCCATTGAAGCCAAGTCACTGGCCGAGCAAATTGGCTACCCCGTGGTACTGAAGGTACGTGCCGAAGGTATCACGCACAAAAGCGACGTCGGTGGCGTTTTGCTGGGACTCAAGTCGCCAGAGGAAGTCGGGTTGGGCTTTGAACTGATTCGCGAGCGCGTCCTCAAGCGCGCCGCCGAAGCGCAGTTTCGCGGGGTCTTGGTGCAAAGAATGGTAAGCCGTCCTTCTGGCCGCGAACTGATCGTAGGCATTGCTCGCGATCCCGCGTTTGGCCCCGTGATCAGCTTTGGTATGGGCGGCATCGCTGTGGAAGTCGTGCGGGACTCGGCGCTCGCTTTGCCGCCGCTAAATCGCATGCTGGCCGGCGACCTCATCGACCGAACGCGCGTCTCGAGCATGCTCAAAGCCTTTCGGGGCATGCCCAGTGTCGACATGGACATCCTGATTGACACGCTGTTGCGAGTTTCCGAGTTGGCTTGCGAGTTCCCTTGTTTGGCGGAGCTGGACATCAACCCCCTGTTAGCAGACGAAAACGGTGTTATCGCACTCGATGCCCGTGTGCGTATCGATGGGGGCCCGCTGGTTCCGGATCCCGTTTATTCGCATCTGGCCATTCACCCGTACCCCAAAGCGCTGGAGGCACAACTGCATATGGCCGACGGCACATTGGTGCTGTTGCGGCCAGTTCGGCCCGAAGACGCGGAGGCACAGCGGCGCTTTGTGGCGCGTTTGTCCGACCTTACGCTGTACCGGCGCTTTCATGCGCCGGTGCGCGAGTTGACGCTCGATCGGCTCGTGCGTTTTACGCAAATCGACTACGACCGCGAGATGGCATTTGTTGCGATCGATGCCTCCGGCGAACAAGAGGAAATACGAGGCTTTGCGCAGTACAACCGGGTCGTAGGAAGCGACCAGGCCGAATTCGGTATCGCGGTCGAAGACAGCTGGCAGGGGCGCGGATTGGGTTTTGCGATGATGGCGGCGCTCGAATCGTGCGCCCGCGAACGGGAAATCTCGGAGCTGTTCGGCTACGTCCTTGCCGACAACGAATCAATGCGCGGCATGATGGTCGCGAGAGGCTACCGTGCGCAGCGCCAGCCGGGCGAAAGTGGGGTGATCCGTTTTCATCTGCCACTGACCGAGCAAGCGCAAGCGAACAGCCAATCGATCCTCGCAACCGTGTCCTGAGGCAAGCCAGCTCCAGGGACGCTAGCTCGACGATGGCCGCGATGTTTCTGCGGCCGTGGGCCGATCGTAGATCAGACACGTTGTGGTCGCGTGGGCGTATAACTTGCCGTCCGGGCCAACCAGGCGACCCTCGGCTGTGGCCACCTGTCGGCCGGCATGCACGAGCTTGCCTTCCGCGCGCACCAAGGCTACAGCGTCGGTGAGTGCGCGCACGATGTTCAATTTCAGTTCCAACGTGGTGTACCCCTTGCCGGCGGCTAGGGTCGAGTGCACCGCGCAAGCCATGGCCGAATCAAGCAGCGTCGCAAACCAGCCGCCGTGCACCGTCCCCAGTGGGTTGTAGTGACGAAATTGGGGTCGTCCCTGAAACAGCGCAAATCCCGGTTCGATACGAATTGGCAGGAAATCCATCGTCTCGCCGATCGGAGGAGGCGGCAGCTCGCCGGCAAGCATCAGTTCAAACATCTGCAATCCGCTGCGCCCGTCGAGTTGGTTCGGGGTTGCATAGCCGCTGCGTGGGGCAAGCCGCGCGCGTACCGCGTCCTCCTCGGCCTGCCAGCGGGCAACGGTGTCTTTGACGCTCATCGCGGTGTTCAATCTTGCATATGCAAATGTTGCAAGTACAATAGTCGAACATGAACGATGCTGTCAAGCCGCGTGGCTGCACCAACCTGAAACTGCGTCAGTTAAGTCGGGTCGTGACCCGTCACTACGACGCATACCTGGCGATGAGCGGGTTAAAAAACACGCAGTACGCGCTGCTATCGCACGTCGTGCTGCTGGGTCCGGTTCGACCTTGCGATCTGGCGCAGCGCCTGCGCATGGACACCTCGACGCTCTCTCGCAATCTGCAACCGCTCATGGCACAAGGCTGGGTGTGTCTTGGACCAGGCCAGGACGCGCGCTCGCGCCTGGTGCAGGCCACGGATGCGGGACGCGCAAAGCGCGCGCAAGCCCAGCAGGCATGGAAGCAGGCGCAACTCGCCATCAATGCGCGGCTGGGCGCAAAGCGGGTGGCCGAACTGCACGCGCTGATCGAGGATTGCGTAAAACGCCTCGGGGATACCCAAGCGAGCGTGGCGGATCTTGAGTGATACGAAAGGGCATTGATCGGTCCCAGCGATGGGACGACAAGCAGCATCGCCGACGAACGTCAATTCTCTTGAAGATACCGGGGTCGAACAGAGCTTCACGGATCCGGTTAAATGCGGATCGACAAGCAGCGCATCAAGAGTTTTGCGGCCGACTTCGATCTACGACCGTTTCATCTTGAAGAGCACGCGGCCAGCGCTTCGTTCTGCGGTGGACTTGGCCCAAGGGGCTTTCCACCGCTGCAGGCGCCATGCGGTTGCGAGAAGGATTGTGCCCAGTGAAACAGGGGCCAGGCGGCATAGCGGATCAAGAGCGCCCGCCTGCTTGCGTTTTTGCTTTTGTTTTACCAAATGGGCCGCTCGACTGGGCTTGCATTTCGCGTTGGACGCGTGGCAAACCGCTGGACAAGAAGGGGGCGAAGCATGCCCTCCAAGGATCATCTTGCGGCTGCGTGCTGCCCGGCGCAGCGGCACGCTGCGAGGTCGCGGCGTGATAGCTAGGCACTCGCTACCCAATGCAGACGCCAGAGCGATAATGGTCATGGTGACGAAGCGCCGATTCGCGGTCGATGCACGATCGCCCGTTTGCGATGCGCTGCGTGTTCCGCGATGATGGCTGCGGATTTGGTTTTCCCGAAAGGCGGCAATATTGATTGGGCGGGTACCGCGTCTTGATCACCTGCTCCTGTGCCCGCGCGAGCAGGTCATGGCGCAGCCAGGCAGTTGCTGCGCATTCGGGATCAGGCTAGAACGCACATGGCCAAGTCCCCTGCACCATGGCGTCCATGAGGAGTGATCCATGCCAATGGCCGATCCGCCCGCAGCCACCGAGGTCACGTCGGTTCGCCGCGTCGTCATCGCGAGCTTGATCGGCACGTCGCTCGAGTGGTACGACTTCTTCATCTACGGCACCGCCGCTGCGCTGGTCTTCAACCAATTGTTCTTCCCGAGCTTTGAGCCACTGGTCGGCACCCTGCTCGCATTTACCACGTATGCCGTCGGGTTTGTCTCACGGCCGCTCGGCGGTATTGTCTTTGGGCACTACGGCGACCGACTTGGCCGCAAGAACGTCCTGGTCGCAACCTTGCTGCTGATGGGTGTGGCGACCTTCGTGATCGGGCTGCTTCCGACGTATGCGACGCTGGGAGTGTGGGCGGCCGTTTTGTTGGTCGTGCTGCGCTTTTTCCAGGGGCTCGGGCTAGGCGGCGAATGGGGCGGAGCCGTTTTGATGACGCTCGAGTCGGGCAAACGCGAGCGTCGCGGCGTCAACGCCAGTTGGCCGCAGGTCGGCGTGCCGATCGGCCTGCTGCTGGCAAATGGCGTCTTGTCGCTAATGGGCGCGATCACCTCAGAGGCCGACTTCAAGTCCTGGGGCTGGCGGGTGCCCTTTTTGCTAAGTGCCGTGCTCGTCTTTTTCGGCATCTGGATCCGAATGAGGATCGCGGAAAGTCCACTGTTTCGCGAGCTGGCATCAAGGCGCACCGAAGTTCGCATGCCGGCGTTGGACGTTGTGCAGCACTATCCAAAGCGCGTGTTATTGGCCATCGGCGCGCGCGTGGGCGTTGACGTCGCGTTTTACACCTTCGTGCTTTTCATCGCGACCTACATTGCCACGTTTCTAAAGCTGCCTCGCAGCTATGCGCTCAACGCGGTGCTGATCGCCGCGGCCTGCCAGGTGGGCGCAATTCCAATCTTTGGCGCGCTCTCCGACCGCTACGGGCGCCGGCCCATTTACCTGTTTGGCGCGATCGGCGCGGCACTCTGGGTCTTTGTCTTTTTTGCGCTGCTCGACACGGGAAGCTTCACACTGATCGTGCTGGCGGCGGTGATCGCGCTGCTGCTGCATGCTGCGATGTACGGCCCGCAGGCTTCATTCATTGCCGAGATGTTTCCCACCAGCGTGCGCTACAGTGGCGCGTCGATGGGCTACCAGCTTGCGGGCGTCGTCGGCGGTGCGCTTGCCCCGATCGTTTCGGTCGCCCTGCTCGCGCGCTACGGTTCCGCACTCGCCGTGTCGCTTTATGTGCTCGCCATGCTTGCGGTCACCACGTTGTGCGTGCTTGCTGCACCGGAGACTTCGCGGATCGATCTTCATCCCGAGCCCGTTGACGCAGGCGCTCGATCGACGCCCTAATGCCCGTCAAAGCCGGCGCCTGGCGTATTGCGCCACTCGGTGATCGCGCGATGATCATCGAGTTTGGGCACCATGTCGATGCGCAAATCAATGCGCGCGTTCAGGCAGTTGCACAAGCCATTTCGCTCGCAGCCCTGCCTGGCGTGACCGATATCGTTCCCGCGTTCACGACCATCGGCCTGCACTATCGCCCCGAGTTGTTCGAGGGCGCATCGCCCTACGAAGCCTTGCGCCAGCAGGTCCAAGCGCTTCTGGGCCGCGGTATCGCTCCGCACAAGACCGCGACGCGCGTCGTCGAGATACCGGTGCGCTATGGCGGCCAATGGGGGCCCGATATTGAAGAGGTCGCCGCGGCGTGCAAGCTCACTGTCGAGGAGGTGATCGCGCGGCACACGGCCTCGGTTCATAGCGTGTTCATGCTGGGTTTTGCCCCGGGATTTGCCTATCTTGCGGGACTTGATCCGCGACTGGTTGTGCCGCGGCGCGCGACGCCCCGCACCGCAGTGCCCGCGGGCAGCGTAGCCATAGCGCGCGATCAATGCGCCATCTATCCGCTGGAAACGCCGGGAGGTTGGAACCTGATCGGGCGCACGCCATTGTGCTTATTCGACCCGAACGCGCAGCCGCCTTGCTTGCTTGCCCCCGGGGACGAAGTGCGCTTCGTGCCAATTTCGCTTGCCGAGTATCAGGCACTGGAAGTGCGCAAATGACGATCGAGGTCATCAAGCCCGGCGCGCTCACCACAGTGCAGGATCTTGGACGATGTGGATTTCAGCACCTCGGTGTGCCGGTGGGCGGTGCTATGGACGAGCGTTCGAATCGTGTCGCCAATCTGCTCGTTGGCAATCCCGAAGGCGAAGCCACACTCGAAATCACGCTGGTGGGACCGAGCCTGACGTTTGGGGAGGCTGCGCTGATCGCGATTGCCGGCGCCAATTTGTCCCCGCGCATCGGCAAATACGCACTTCCGCACGAAACGCCGGTGCTCCTGCGCGCGGGCAGCCAGCTCGATTTCGGGCATCGATTCGCAGGTGTGCGCGCATATCTGGCCGTTCATGGCGGCTTCGCAGTCCCGGCAATCATGCGCAGCAAGTCGACGTATGCACGGGGGAAGTTTGGCGGCTTTCAGGGCCGCGCGTTGCGCAAGGGCGATACGCTCGAACTTGTGCCGGCCAACGCCGAGCGCGTGTATGCAGGCCTCGCCGCAAAGTTGCGTGCAAATACGCTGCCCTTTGCGGCATTCGAGGATCAAGCTGCGGTGCCCAAGGCATCGTTGGACAGTTCCGAGACCACCGTGCGGGCAATTGCCGGTCAGCAATGGCAAGCGTTTACGACGCAAGCGCAGCAGCACTTTGAACAAGCCGAGTTTCGCCTGATGCCGCAGTCCGATCGCATGGGATTGCGGCTGGAGGGGCCCAGGCTTGCGTTGCGCGAGCCACTGCAGATGATTTCCGAAGCGGTCGCCTTCGGTACGATTCAGGTGCCCCCGGACGGCAATCCCATCGTGTTAATGGCGGATCGGCAAACTACCGGTGGCTATCCGAAGATCGCAAGCGTGGCGAGCGTCGATCTGCCGACGTTTGCGCAATGGATGCCTGGACAGGGCGTGCGCTTCCGCTTGATCTCGCTGGAGGAGGCGCAGCAGCTTTACCTCGAGCGCGAGCGGACAATGGCAAACTTTGCAGCGCAGGGGAAACGGCTTCGATGGAGTTGACGATGGCGCGGATCGACCTAAATTGCGATATGGGCGAAAGTTTCGGTGCCTGGCAGATGGGCAGCGATCTCGAAATTCTCCAATTTGTCACGTCGGCGAACATCGCCTGCGGATTTCATGCCGGCGATCCTGCGACCATGCACAAGACCGTCCAGGCCGCGCTCGCCAAAGGCGTGGCAATTGGTGCGCATCCGGGGCTGCCTGACCTGCAGGGCTTCGGGCGCCGCTCGATGGCGCTCGCACCGAACGAGGCCTATGACATCGTTGTCTACCAGGTAGGGGCCCTGGCCGGCTTTGCGAAAGCCTTGGGCGGAAAGCTCTCGCACGTCAAGGCCCATGGTGCGCTCTACAACATGGCGGCGAAGGACTTCGACCTTTCGGAGGCGATCGCCAAAGCAGTGCGCGACGTCGACCCAGAGCTGGTGCTGTTTGGTCTTTCCGGCAGCCAGACGATACAGGCCGCGGAAAGAGTCGGCCTGCGCGCGGCAGCCGAAGTGTTCGCCGACCGCACTTACCAGGATGACGGTTCGCTTACACCGCGAAGCGCTGCCGGTGCATTGATCGAGGACGCGGAGACGGCGGTGCGCCAAGCCAAACGCCTGGTGATGGAAGCTCAGGTGCGGTCGATCAACGGTAGGGACCTCCGGATGCGCGCCGACACGCTGTGCATCCATGGCGACCAGGTGCGTGCGCTGGCGTTTGCAAAGCGCATTCGAGCGGAGCTCGAGCGCGAAGGCGTCGCAATCGCCGCGCTAGGCGAGGCGCGCTGGCCGTCCACCGACGGCGCAAACCGTTAAGGTGCAAACGCAACTCGGCCGCAGTCGGCAGCAGTTTTCAGGCGCCGACACCAATCGAAGATCGCCTCGCTTGGCGGTGCAGGCGGCTTTGTTCAAAGCACTGCACGCTGATCAGTCCTGCAGACCAGGCGCGTCCGGCTGCCGTGGGAGCGTTCCTGATTCGAAAGGCGCGACGTACCGCTTGCGCTCCTAAGGTGCCAAACTGCGCAAAAGCGCGTACCGTTGCTATGCGGTCGCTTGCGGCCAATGACTAACGCCGACAAATGGTTGCGAAAAACCATAGGATGTGCCGTCCAATCGACTCGCAGGCGAGTGTCCCTATTTCTGTAGCGGTCTTTGGCCGCAGTCCCTGCCTCAAATGCTCCGAGCCTTATTCGCGTTTTTGCTGCTGTTCGGCATCTCGTGCCCCACGTCTGCCGACGATGCGAAGCCTTTAACCGCCATCTTGCTTACCGCGCGTGATGAGCTGCCGGATCCGAACTTCAAGGATTCTATTGTTCTGGTGTTAAACAACGTCGGACCTGTTCCAGCCGGCCTCATCCTAAATCGGCCCACACCCATAGCGGTTTCGCGCCTGTTCCCCGATCTTGTACGTCTGGCGCAGCTGCACGACAAGCTGTACTTCGGCGGGCCCGTTGAGATAACGTCCGTGTGGTTTGTTTTTCGCAGCGAAAAACCGGCCGAACATGCAATCCGGGTTCTTGAGGGCGTGTACATCAGCGCGGACCAGGATCTGCTGCGCAAGTTGCTCGGCCGAGACAAACCCATGGACGGGCTGCGAATCTTCATAGGCCATGCGGCCTGGGCGCCTGGCCAACTTGAGACCGAGATCGCCCGCGGCGATTGGAGCCTCACGCCGGCCGAGAGGGATACGATTTTCGGCCGCAAGTCCGAACACCCCTGGCCTGAGGAGGAGGAGGGGTCGGACGCAGATGGCCGCACGTGATGTTTGAGGGCCGTCGATTTTGCAAAAATCCGGTGCAAGCGCTTTTCCGCACTCTTGATTGTGGCCTTCGGAGCGATCGCAGGGCTTGAGGCCCCAGGGGTCAAACGCCGCTTTGCTTTGCACTGCAAGGCCGTTCCGCCTGCAAAAGGCAATTGCATAGGGTTTTCTTTAACGGGCCTTGCGATTTTCACCCCGATGCGAGCGATGTTTGGGTGAGATACGGATTTTTTTGGCTACATCTTCCCGCCTTGCCGGGCTTGACAAACGACAAAATTAGTACGAACGTTCGCTTTTTTTTATTGCTTTACCCATGCGCGAACCAATTTCGCATTCCGTCACCGCGTCCGGCCGCGCTCCTGCGCGCGCACGCAAGGGCGAACTAACGCGCGCGGCGATCTTGGAGGCCGCGCTGGCGATCGCGCGCCGCGATGGCATGGAGGGATTGACGATCGGCTTGCTGGCCGAGCGGCTGGGAATGAGTAAAAGCGGAGTCTTTGCGCACTTTGGTTCGCGCGAGGACCTGCAACTTGCGGTCCTGGAGGAATATGCCGCGCGTTTTGTCGAGCGAGTCCTGCGGCCCGCGGTGCGCAGTGCGCGCGGATTGCCGCGGGTGCGGGTGATCGTTGATCGTTGGCTGGCCTTGCTGGCGGAGGAACTGGAGGCCGGATGCATCCTAATCGGTGGCGCATCGGAGTACGACGATCGGCCCGGTCCGTTGCATGATGCGTTGGCGGCGATCATTACGTCATGGAAGGTTGAACTGCTGCGGGCGCTCGAACAGGCCAAAGCCTGCGGACATCTGCGGCCGAGCGTTGACCTAGAGCAAATGGTCTTCGAGATCTACGGTTTGATGCTGATGTTGCATCAAGATGCGCGACTGCTGCACGGCAAGGACAGCATGCGGCGCGCTCGCTTGGGATTGCAACGGATCCTTGACGATGCGCGCGCCGATGCCCGGTACGCAGTAGGCCGGCACAATATCGCTCCCGGGCAAAGAGCTGCAAAGACAAACAAAGTCAACTGAAAGGATTGGAGATAGCCATGCCCACATACAAAGCGCCGTTGCGCGACCAGCAGTTCGTCATCCATGAAGTGCTACGGGCGGTCGATGAATTGCGTGCGATGCCGCGCTACGCCGAACTGGATGCCGATACGGTCAACCAGGTACTCGAAGAGGCCGGCCGCTTTTGTGAGGAGGTGCTGCTGCCACTCAACCGCATCGGCGATGAGCAGGGCTGCAGCTTCGATCCGCAAACCCACGCGGTGCGCACGCCCGACGGTTTTGCGCAGGCCTTCGCGCAGTTTCGGGACGCCGGCTGGCAGGGTCTTACCGCCGAGCAGGAGTACGGCGGACAAGCCCTACCGCATCTGTTGCAAATCGCTTTTGACGAGATGCGCTGCGCAACCAACCAGGCCTGGACCATGTATTCGGGTCTCACGCAAGGCGCCTATGAGTGCATCTATTCGCATGGCAGCGCGGCGCAAAAGGCACTGTACCTGCCCAAACTTGCTTCGGGAGAATGGACCGGGACGATGTGCTTGACCGAGGCGCACTGCGGCACCGATCTCGGGATGCTGCGTACCAAGGCGCTGCCGCAGGCCGATGGGAGTTATCTGCTCACCGGTGCGAAGATCTTTATCTCCGCGGGGGAGCATGACTTCGCATCCAATATCGTGCATCTGGTGCTCGCACGTCTTCCCGATGCGCCCAGCGGGACCCGCGGCATTTCGCTATTTGTTGTGCCTAAGTTCTTGCCGCAGGGCAGCGATGCGAACGCTGGCGTGGGTGGTCGCAACGGCGTGTACTGCGGTGGTATCGAACACAAGATGGGGATCCATGGCAATTCGACCTGCCAGATGATCTTTGAGGACGCGGTTGGCTGGATTCTGGGCGAGCCCAACAAGGGGCTAAACGCGATGTTCGTGATGATGAACGGCGCGCGGCTGGAAGTGGGCGTGCAGGGCCTGGGCTTAAACGAGATCTCCTATCAGAACGCGGTCGCGTACGCCAAAGAACGAATCCAGGGCCGTTCGCTAAGTGGT
>CAZSOI010000508.1:0-9420 GCA_964608115.1 uncultured Burkholderiaceae bacterium
CCCATTGGCCTGGTTTGTGCTTTGCTTTTGGCACGGCAAGGATTTAGCAGCCAGCTTGTTGATGCGCGCTCCCTCGAAGCGCTGCAGCGCGACCGGCGTTTGTTGGCGCTATCGCGCGGTACCCTGCAGGTGCTCGAATCGCTGCTGGGATCAAAATTTGCTCCGATGGCGCCGATCGAACGTGTCCACGTAAGCTCCTGCGGTGATTGGGGAGCAGCGCACCTGGGAGCGCAGGATTTTGGCGGACTCGCTCTGGGCGCCACAGTATGGTATGCGGATCTAGTCGCCGCGCTGGCTCGGGCGGCAGCGCGGCAGGCACGCATCTTCATCCAACGGCCGCGGCGCGCCCAAAATATTGGCCAAGGCATCGATTACGTTCGGGTTGCCCTGGACGATGGCAGCACGTTGCAAGGGAGCTTGGCCGTGGACGCCGAAGGCAGCCCGCAGCCTCTGCGCCAGCCGCGACACTGCGCGCTGCTTGCCGATTTGGACTTCGCGCAGCCATGGCCGACGGGCGATGCCATTGAGCGGTTCACGCGAGAGGGGCCACTGGCCCTGTTGCCCTTGCCGCCGCAGGCCTCGGCGGCGGGTCGCGCGAGCGAGCGCAGCACGCCAGGTACTCGGATGTCCATGATTTGGTGTCTGGCGGCGCCACTTGCGCAATCACGCAAGGACATGGCCCAAGAAGAACTGCTCGAATGTATTGGGCGCGCGCTGGGCCCACGCATCGGCGCGCCCACGGCAATTAGTGAACGCTGCATCTTTGCCCTGCATACCCATCGGCTTCGCCACATTTGTGAGCACCGACTTGTTCACTTGGGCAACGCCGCGCAAAGCCTACATCCAGTGGCCGGTCAGGGTTTTAATCTTGGCATCCGCGACTGTGTAGCCCTGGTCGAATCGTTGGTCGACACCCGCGCACTGGATGGAGGCGATGTGCTGGCGGCGCTGCAAAAATATAGCGCCCGCCGGCGCCTGGACCGGGCGCTCGTTCCGTCGCTTACCAGCGCATTACCACGCGTATTTTCCTCTTCCGCTGCTCCTGTCGTCCTAGCGCGCTCGACCGTTTTGCTCGCGTTGGACGTAATTCCGGGTCTGCGCCGCGAATTCACGCGCCTTTTGATGTTCGGTGCACCCCGCTGACCGTGAAAATTGGCACTTACGTACTTGCGAGCCCCGTGCTCGCGGCGCCAATGGCCGGAATCGCCGACCGCCCCTTTCGGCGCCTGTGCCGCGCGCTGGGCGCGGGCTACGCGGTCGGAGAAATGGCAAGCGCCGACCCAGGGCTTCGGACCAGCCGAAAGACCTCGCAGCGTTTGTCCGCTGAGGGCGAGGATGCGTTGATTGCGGTCCAGATCGCCGGCGCGCATCCCCATATGCTGGCCGATGCGGCACGTTACGCGGTCGACCGAGGAGCCCAAATTGTCGACATTAATATGGGATGCCCGGTCAAGAAGGTTTGCAATGTTGCGGCCGGTGCGGCCTTACTGCGCGATGAGGCACTTGTTGCCCGCATTATTGAATCTGTCGTGCAAGCCGTATCCGTCCCGGTCACCCTGAAACTACGAACGGGCTGGTCGCCACAGAACCGCAACGCCGTTCGCGTCTGCCGCTTGGCGGAATCGGCCGGAATCCAGCTCCTGGCGCTTCACGGCCGCACGCGTGCCTGCGGTTTTGGCGGCGCCGCCGAATACGACACGATCGCGGAAGTCAAGAGCCTCGTACGCATCCCCGTCGTTGCTAATGGCGACATCGACACGCCCGAGAAGGCCGCATATGTTCTGTCACACACGGGCGCGGACGCGGTGATGATCGGGCGGGCGGCCCAAACCCGGCCATGGATCTTCCGCGAAATCGATCATTTCTTGCGCAATGGCACGAAACTGGCGCCAATGCGCATTGTCGACGTGCATCCGCTACTTTTGCGCTATCTGGATGAGCATTATTCGCACCACGGCGAGTTTGCTGGCGCACGCACGGCGCGCAAGCGCATCCACTTTCTTGTGCGTGGACTTCGCGGCGGTCGCCAGCTTTGTGAGCGCATCAATCGGACCGAAAATTGCGCAGAGCAGCGTCGTGCCCTGGATGATTTTTTGCTCGAATCGGCTGCACGTCATCCGTTTTTTGAGTACATTGATACAGCCGAGGCTCTGGTTTCGCGGGGACCTCCGCGATCAGCATTACGCGAGCGAGCAAGAATCGAAAACCAAACATTTCTTTCGCCGTCGCATCCGTGCTAACGGGTCGACGGGCGATGGAGTCATCCTCTGAGGGAGTTCAGCGTGAACCGCTTGGCCACACGCAAAGAGACCGCATCGGCAGGCAAATCCACGACGTCCGGGGCAAGCTCCGTGCGCAATAGCGCATCTTCTGCACCCCGCAGCACACAAAGCGCGCTGCGGGCAGTTTCGCAAAGCCCCGCGCAACCAGATAGCGAGTCCCTGGAGCAATGCGTCTTTCGTAGCCTCGACCAATACTTTGCCGACCTGGGCGGCGCCAAACCGCACGCTTTGCACCAGATGGTTTTGGGGGCCATTGAAAAACCCTTGCTCTTATTTGCCCTGCAGCGCTGCGATGGCAACCAATCGGCGGCCGCCGAGCTGTTAGGCATCAACCGCAATACCTTGCGACGCAAGTTGCAGGATTACGGCTTGCATTAAGAGGCGCAAAGTAATGAATAAGCCGGTTCGAACTGCCTTGCTCAGCCTCTCGGACAAGTCCGGAGCCGTGGAGTTTGCCCGCTCCCTGGTGCAATTGGGCTTTGGCCTGCTTTCGACAGGCGGCACCGCCAAAGTCCTCACTGAGGCGGGCCTGCCGGTGACCGAGGTGTCGCAAGTCACCGGTTTTCCGGAAATGCTCGATGGCCGCGTAAAGACCCTGCACCCAAAAATTCATGCCGGACTGCTTGCGCGGCGCGACGACCCATCGCACATGGCGACACTTGCCGACCATGCGATTGCACCCATCGACATCGTTGCCATCAATCTGTACCCGTTTGCGGCGACGATCGCGCGATCCGATTGCACCCGGGAGCAGGCAATCGAAAACATCGATATCGGCGGACCGGCCATGCTGCGCTCGGCCGCCAAGAACCACGCAGCGGTGACCGTGCTGGTCGACCCACGAGACTACGCCAACGTGCTCGAACAGTTGCGGCTAAACGGCAGCGTCGCGGAGCGCACCCGTTTTGAACTTGCCACCAAGGCTTTCGCCCACACCGCCGCCTATGACGGAACCATCAGCGGCTATCTCTCGAGCCTGAACGCCGATGGAACGCGCAGCCGCCTTCCTCGAATTCTCACTCGCCAGTGGCACCAACGCCAAGAGATGCGTTATGGCGAAAATCCTCATCAGCGCGCGGCCTTTTATCGTGACGCGGTCGTCGGCCCGGGGCTGTTGGCCGCGTATAACCAGCTCCAGGGCAAGGAGCTGTCCTTTAACAACGTAGTCGACGCCGACGCGGCGTGGGATTGCGTGCGCGCGTTTTCCGTACCAACTTGTGTCATCGTCAAACACGCCAACCCGTGCGGCGTGGCTACGGGACGCACGACCGAGCAGGCATATCGACGTGCCTTTGCAACTGATTCAACCTCGGCTTTCGGTGGCATTATCGCGTTTAACCGTACAGTGGATTTGGCAACCGCGCACGCCGTTAACGAGCAATTCGCTGAAGTACTGATCGCACCGGGCTTAACCGAGGACGCAAAAAAAGTCTTTGCCGGCAAAGCAAATCTGCGGGTGCTGGAGCTTGCCTTAGGTGACGCGCACAACGATCTGGACCTAAAGCGCGTCGGCGGGGGTCTACTTGCGCAGACACCGGACGTAGCATCGTTGCCGCGTTCCGAACTCAAGATTGTCACTCGCAATGCCCCATCGGAAGAGCAGATGGAAGATTTGTTATTCGCCTGGAAGGTCGTGCGCTTCGTCAAATCCAATGCAATTGTCTTTGCTGCCCAAGGCGCAACCCTGGGCGTGGGTGCGGGTCAGATGAGTCGCCTCGATTCGGCGCGTATCGCTGCAATCAAGGCCCAAGCGGCGGGGCTTTCGCTCAGCGGTTCGTGCGCGGCGTCTGACGCATTTTTCCCGTTTCGCGACGGGCTGGACGCGATCGTCGATGCGGGCGCACGGTGCGTCATTCAGCCTGGCGGTAGCGTACGCGACGCCGAGGTAATCGCTGCCGCCAATGAACGCGATGTGGCCATGGTATTTACCGGTATGCGCCACTTTCGGCACTGATAATTGCTTTGACAAAATTGCGCCGCATACTGGGTATCGATCCGGGTCTGAACCGGACGGGATACGGTGTTATCGAAGTTGGCGCCGGTGCGCTGCGCTGCATCGATTGTGGCGTGATTCGGGTACCCGCTGCGGAGCTTCCCGAACGACTGCAGACGATTTTGCGCGAACTTGCGCAGGTAATTCGACGCAGTGCCCCCCACGAAGCATCGGTCGAAAGAGTATTCGTCAACGTCAATCCACACTCGACGCTTCTACTGGGTCAGGCGCGAGGCGCGGCGATCTGTGCGGCCGTTGATGCGGGCCTGCATGTGCACGAATATACCGCGCTACAGGTCAAGCAGGCCACGGCCGGCTACGGGCGGGCAGACAAGATTCAAATGCAAAAGATGGTGCAACGGCTGCTCGGACTGGAGCACGCACCGCCAAGCGATGCAGCCGATGCTCTGGCATGCGCGATCTGCCATGCGCACGTATCGGGCCGTCCGCGCAGCATTCTTGCGCAGCTTAACGCCGCAGGAGTCGGGGTTCGCGCCGTGCAAACGCGTGGCGCCGGCATTCGCAGTCAACGACGCAGCCGTACCGCCTGGCGCGCCTATACCCTGGGCGAATGAGCGCGGATAACGGCCTGCCTTCTTCGAGAGTGCCGGTGCGATGATCGGACGGCTTGTCGGCACACTCGTGGAAAAGCGCCCGCCGTCATTGCTGCTCGATGTCGGCGGCGTGGGCTACGAGTTGGATGCTCCAATGAGCACGTTTTATTCCTTACCCTCGATCGGAGAGCGCGTCACCTTGCTCACGCACCTCGTCGTGCGCGAGGACGCACAACAGCTCTTTGGTTTTGCCACGGTCGCCGAGCGCAATGCCTTTCGCGCGTTGATCCGCATCTCCGGAGTTGGGGCTCGCACCGCCCTGTCCGTGCTCTCGGGTTTGAGCGTCGAAGAGCTTGCCCAAGCGGTGACCCTACAACAGAGCGCAGCGCTCACGCGTATCCCAGGCATCGGCACTAAGACCGCGCAGCGTTTGCTGCTTGAGCTAAAAGGAAAGCTGGGCGCCGTGCTCGAAGGATCTGGCGGTGCGCCGGCTGGCGGCGGCGAGACGCTTACGGATATTTTGCGCGCGCTCACCGCACTGGGCTACTCCGAGCGCGAGGCCGGTGCCGCGGCCAAACTGCTGCCCGCGGGAGTTGGCGTATCCGACGGGATCCGCCAGGCCTTAAAATCCCTGGCAAAGGGCTGAGCGTGGGCACAAAGTTGTGAACCGATTGGTGCGTGGCCGCGGCAGCATCGTTTATTTTGGCTACGGATTTTACTGAGGCTTCCGTTTGCAAGACACCCGTCTAATAAATGCCAGTAGCGCATCGCCCAACGAGGAGGCGATGGAGCGTGCACTACGGCCGCAGCGTCTGGTCGATTATGTTGGTCAGTCAAAGATCCGCGAGCAGCTCGAAATCTTTATCACTGCGGCGCGAAATCGAGGCGAGGCGCTCGATCATCTGTTGCTATTTGGTCCTCCGGGCCTTGGCAAGACCACGCTGGCACATATTGTTGCGCACGAAATGGGAGTCAATCTGCGTCAGACCAGCGGCCCAGTGTTGGAGCGACCTGGTGACCTTGCGGCCTTGTTAACCAATCTGGAGCGCAACGACGTACTGTTTATCGACGAGATCCATCGTCTGAGCCCCGTGGTTGAGGAAATCCTGTACCCCGCGCTCGAAGACTTCAAAATCGACATCATGATCGGCGAAGGCCCTGCGGCCCGATCGATCAAGATTGATCTGCCGCCGTTCACCCTGGTGGGCGCGACCACGCGCGCGGGCATGCTCACCAACCCCTTGCGTGATCGCTTCGGAATCGTTGCCCGGTTAGAGTTCTATACGCAGGACGAGCTTTCCGCCATCGTCGCGCGCTCCGGTCGCTTGTTGCAAGCGCAGCTTGATGCCGAGGGTGCCCGGGAAATCGCTCGTCGCGCACGGGGTACACCACGTATCGCTAACCGGTTGCTGCGGCGCGTGCGCGACTTTGCGGAAGTCCGCGAGCAAGGACGCATCTCGCAGAGCGTCGCGGATCGTGCCCTGGGCATGCTCGAGGTCGATGCGCTGGGCCTCGACATCATGGACCGGAAACTGCTGCGTGCGGTCATTGAACGATTCGCCGGCGGGCCGGTTGGTATCGAGAACCTCGCCGCAGCAATCGGTGAGGAACGCGATACGCTCGAAGACGTGGTCGAGCCTTTTCTCATACAGCAAGGACTGTTACAGCGAACACCGCGTGGGCGAATCGCTTCCCCAGAGGCGTACCGTCACTTTGGGGTCGTTGGTCCTGCGGCAGGACGCCGCGCGGAACTGTTCTAGCGGCGTGGTCCGCGCTGCCCTTGCCGTTCTTGCCGCGCTTTGGCGCTGGCGTACGTTGCGTAGCGCAAGCGCTTATTTGAACTTGTAGGTCAAGCTCGCAAAGAGAAATCGCGCCCGCGCATCGTAGTATGTCGGATCGTATCCCCCCTGAAAGAACACGCCTGTACCCGCAATGACCGGCGGTGGCGTGTCGAGGATGTTTTTAACGCCCACTTGCACTCGGATATTTTTCATGCCCGTGTAGGTGTACTGCGCATCGTACGTGGCAAATGCCGTGAGGAAGCGGGGGTTACCAAGATTGTCGAAGGCGTCGGCATACCCAGTTTGGAAATGCTGGATGATAGAAGCAGACCAGTCCGGCTCCTCCAGTAATACCTCCAGATTGTGGCGCCACCGCATGACAATGCCACCATCTTGCGTTGCTGTCAGGGCATTGTCGTTTGGATCGACGGTCTGTGCCACACTATGCTGCACGGTCCCGTCGGGCTGCTCGACGTCAAAACGCGACATATACGTACCCGTCAGCGTCGTCGTTATCCGACCGAAAGAGTAGTTATCACTACGCCACCTCAAATTGGTCTCCCAGCCGGCAACGGAGGTCGTACCAACGTTAAGGTTTAAGGTCTGCACCAGCAGTAAGGCATTCGTAATGGGATTGCGTTGCACCTCAGATATATACGGCGAGATTCCTTCGTACGCGAGCTGCAGCACGTTTCCCGGTGCGAGCGAACCAATCGTGTCGTAGACCCGGATGGAAAAGTAATCTGCGCTTGCGAAAAAGTGATTATTCGGTTCAAAGACGATCCCGATCGAATCCTGGGTGGACCTCTCCGGTTTCAGGCTCGCGTTGCCCCCAAACTCCTCGGGATACTGGTTCGATAGGTTATGATTGCCCGGGTCCTGAATGATCGGCGTGGTGCCCACAAACTCTGGTTGATATAGCTCGACCAGGGAGGGGGCGCGAAAGCCCCTGCCCGCGGATGCGCGAAGGACAACTTCATCAACTGGCTGAAAGCGCAAACCGATCTTCGGGCTTGTGTCGGAGCCTGTGCCCTCATAGTGGTCAAAACGCACGGCAAGATCCCCTTCTAGCATTTTCGAAACTGGTGCATCAATTTCGGCAAATGCCGCCTCATCCAGCCGCTGATGACTAAATGGCAGCATCGGGTTGCCGTAGCCGGAGATGTCCCCCAACTGCGCTGGGCCGGAGGAATTAAAGTCCAGGCTCTCGCGGACCAGATCCGCCCCTACAGCGAGCTCCATCGATCCGCCAGGTAGTGTTGCCAGGGACCGTGTTACTTTGCCATCGGCAGTGCTTGTTGTCATTGTCGACTTGGCCACCATGCCGTCGTAATTCGTAGCGCGGATTTCTGACGCCAGTGTTGGGTTTTGCGGGTATACCCAGGGATCAAATGCATTGGGTCCGCTCTGGGCGCCATTAAGCAGCCTGGCGAGCGGCAGCATGAGTTGCCAGCCATCGTTTGTGTCTTCTTCGACCCGACTTTGGTTGAACATCAGCGCCGAGTCGTACTCCCAGGCACCCGCCATCCCCGTGGCACCGACGATCAGCCTAAACTGATCCACAAAATCTGTACGAACGCGCGGTCCACCGTCGTACGCGCGGTAGGTCACGGCAATCGGCTGCCCGTTCATAGCGGGGACCGTCACACCGCCGAAGGTCGTTCCCGCCACGCTGGTGAGCCATGCCGAAGGGTAATAGGGATTAGTGGGATAAATTAGCAAGGTGGGGGCGACCCCCGACCCTTTGAACGCCGAGTCCGTGGCGAAAAAATCCGGGTTGTAGGGAGACGGTTGCTCCTGCACCACGGTGCGGGTATGTGCGTACAGCAACTCGGAGTAGAGCTTGGTCGTCGCGTCTAGCTTAAAGGAAAGATTAGAGACCAGATCCACGCGGTCGATGTCCGGCACCAATGGCACGAACCAGGCCGCATTAAACCGGCAGGTCACGATGCCCAAACTCTGCGTGTAATTGGACGAATCGAGGCTTTGCTGCGGTCCACCCGAAGGGCAGCTATTGGTTGCCTGCAGCGGATTGCCGTAGCCGAAACTCCCGGCGGCACTCAGGTTCGGCTGAAGACCATACGGCGTACCGACGACCCATGGCCCGACGACGTTGCCGCTGGGAGTTCCGCTCCCGTCATAAATGCTCTGATCCCAGGAGCTGTTTGCAAACGAGCGGCTGTATCCATACAGCGAGTTGTCATGCTCGGCATCAGCGGAAATCATCCAGTTAAAGCGATTCTCGTTGTAATCGCCATAGCCTGTGACAAACCCAACCTTCTCGATTTGACCTCCGCCCGCATGCGTGGGGGTGCCAACATATGCACTGCCTTCAAAACCCTGGTAGTTCTTGCGCAAGATAACGTTAATCACCCCCGCGACGGCATCACTGCCGTAAACGCCGGAGGCACCGTCCTGGAGAATTTCTACGCGGTCGATCGCCGAGGTTGGGATCGAGTTGATATCGACCGACGTTCCTTCCGTTGAGGCCGCGAAGGGCGCCAGTCGGCGTCCGTTGACAAGGACCAAGGTTCGCTGTGCGCCCAAGCCGCGCAAGGACACCGCCGACTCCCCGAATGTTTGTTGACCGGCACTTTGCGCGGTTACCACACCGCCTACGCCACTTGTGGACGTAATGTCCATCATGAGCTGCTCGGTGTTTGTCACACCCAAGCGTTCTATCGTCTCGCGAGACAGCACTTCCACGGGAAGCGCCGTTTCTGACTCCACCCGCTTGATGCTCGAACCGGTGATCTCGACTTTCTCTAGCACCTGTTCCGGCGCAGCTTGCGCAACTTGCGTTGGCTGTT